>NZ_QMFZ01000004.1:0-316649 GCF_003294055.1 Burkholderia reimsis | reverse complement strand
CCTGCTCGGGCTTCACGCCCGCGCGCTCCAGCACCGCGCGGATCACCGTCGCGCCCAGTTCGGGCGCCGCAATCTTCGCAAGCGAACCGCCGAATTTGCCGACCGCGGTCCGCGCGGCCGATACGATCACTACGTCCGTCATTTCCCTTTCCTCCAGGCCCGCACGACACGGCGCATCGCTACCGGCCCTGTTAAAAAAACTGCGGTGCACCGGACAGCGTGCGCCGCTGTCCGTCTTTCGTCAATCGCGCTGCAATACGTACCGGCCCGGCGCCGGCTCGATCACCGGGAACTGTGCGGAACCGGGCTGGGCAGGCGGCGCCACCTTGCGGCCGCCGTACTGGTCGAGCCACTCGACCCAGGTCGTCCACCAGCTTCCCGGATGCTCGGTCGCACCGGCAAACCAGTCGTCCGCCGATTCGGGCAGGTCGCTGTCGTTGATCCAGTAGCTGCGCTTCTTCTTCGCCGGCGGATTGATCACGCCCGCGATGTGCCCCGACGCGCCGAGCACGAACTTCAGCGGGCCCGACAGGATCGACGTCGACGCATAGGCCGTCTGCCACGGCACGATGTGATCCTCGCGCGAGCCGTAGATGAAGGTCGGCACGTCGATCAGCGTCAGGTCGACCGATTCGCCGCACACGGTCAACGCGCCCGGCTCGCGCAACTTGTTCTCGAGATAGGTATTGCGCAGGTACCACGCGTACATCGGGCCCGGCAGGCTCGTCGAATCGCCGTTCCAGTACAGCAGGTCGAACGGCGCCGGCGTGCGGCCCTTCAGGTAGTTGTCGACGACGTAGTTCCACACGAGGTCGTTCGGCCGCAGGAACGAGAACGTGTTCGCGAACTCGACACCGCGCATCAGCCCCGGCTGCGTGCCGTTCTTGCCGCCGATGGTCTGCTCGCGCATCTGCACGTGCGCCTCGTCGACGAACACGTCGAGGATGCCGGTATCGCTGAAGTCGAGCATCGCGGTGAGCAGCGTCATCGACGCGACCGGATGTTCGCCGCGCGCGGCGAGCACCGCGAGCGCAGTCGCGAGCATCGTGCCGCCGACGCAGAAGCCGAGCGTGTTGATCTGCTCGCGGCCGCTCACCTGCTGCACGGCGTCGATCGCCGCGAGCAGCCCTTCGTTCATGTAGTCGTCCCACGTCTTGTGCGCGACCGATGCGTCCGCGTTGCGCCACGACACGAGGAACACCTGATGGCCGTTCGACAGCGCATGCGCGACGAGCGAATTCTCGGGCTGCAGGTCGAGGATGTAGAACTTGTTGATGCACGGCGGGACGATCAGGAGCGGCCGCTCGAACACCTTGTCCGTCTTCGGCGTGTACTGGATCAGCTGGATCAGGTCGTTCTCGTAGACGACCGCACCTTCAGTACACCCGAGGTTCTTGCCGACCACGAACTGCGATTCGTCGGTCTGCGAAATCTTGCCGCGCTGCAGGTCGCCGAGCAGGTTCATCATCCCCTGCCGCAGACTTTCGCCCTGCGTCTCGAGAATCGATTTCTGTGCGTCGGGATTGAGTGCGAGGAAGTTGCTCGGCGCGGCGGCGGCCGTCCACTGCTGGACCGTGAAACGAATGCGCTCGCGCGTCTTCGGATCGGTCTGAAGCGCGTCGGCCAGTTCCTGCAGATAGCGCGCGTTGAGCAGATACCAGGCCGCCGCGAACGCATGCGCCGGCGACGCCTTCCATGCATCGCCGCTGAAGCGGCGGTCCTTCAGTTCGGGCGACTCGAGCTTCGCGGCGGCGGCCTGCTGCATCAGCGCCATGCAATCGCGCGCGTAGTCGGCCTGCAACGACTGAAGCCGCTCGGGGGGAATCGCGGCGGCCGGCAGCTTCAGCCCGGCAAACGGCGACGCCATCGCGCCGAAATCGGGCATCGACGGCACCTGGAACGGAAATGAGGTCGGAAACTGGAATGTCGCGAACGGATTCACGGTGGCCGACGCAGTCGCGGCACGTGCCGGATCCGCAAAACCGCGCCACGCGTTCAACCACGACTCGAACATCTGCTGCATCGGCTGGGCGGCCGGATCGAAACCAATGCTGCCCGAGGAAGTGCCCGCCTCAGCGGACGTCGACGATTTTTTCGATGCTGTCATTACCTGCCTTACCGGTGATTCGTGAGCGTCTATCGTGAAATCCTGCTCGCGCGCGGCGTGCCGGCTGCGAGCCGGGCCGTCATGCTCTGGAGAGGCGTCTCCAGATTCTGCCGCAGTGCGGTATTTTTATCATTATCGTTTTCCCCATGTGAAGCGCCATATCAAACCGCTGAACAATTCCGCACGGAGATAATCCTCGCGCAACAGGCGGGACAAGGGTTCCGGCGAAACATAAAACATTTTGATTGACTTGACTTCGCATTTTTCATTCAGCCGCGCACGTAACGCGGCATGGCCACAGCAAAATCGAGATAACCCGATTTTGCAGCGCGACAAATTCCGCGCCCATGCGCATCCCGTCAATCCGCCAGCCAGATCGCCGCCGCCATGCGGCCCGTCACGCGATCGCGCCGGTACGAATAGAAGCGCGTCTGCTCGGTGACCGTGCAGGCCGTCCCGCCGCTCACGTGCGCCACGCCCGCACGGGCAAGACGCAAGCGCGCGAGCGCGTAGAGATCGGCCAGGAACTTGCCGGTCGCGCCATCGATCGCGACGAACGCAAGCCGGGTTTCATCATGCTCCGACTGCGGGGCCGTGTCGAGAAACGCGTCACGCACGTCGGCGCCGACCTCGAACGCTCGCGGGCCGATCGCCGGCCCGAGGTAAGCATGAAGCGCGTCCGTTGCACCGCCCGCGAGTGCCGCGACCCGCGCCGCCGTCTGTTCGACGATGCCGGCCGCGAGCCCGCGCCAGCCCGCATGCGCGGCGCCGACGGCGCGGCCCTGCATGTCGCACAGCAGCACGGGCAGGCAATCCGCGACCATCACGACGCAGACGGCGCCGGCACGGTCGGTGACACTCGCGTCGGCCTGCACCGGCGCGACCGCCGCGTCTGCCGCCGCGATCACCTCGTCCGCGCGCACGATCTGCGCGCCGTGAACCTGCTCGAGCCACGCGGCGCTCGACTGGCCAGCCAGCGCGAGCAGGCGCGCGCGATTCGCGGCGACACGAGCCGGATCGTCACCGGTATGCAGGCCGAGATTCATCCCGCCCGGCAGAGCTTCCGCGCCCTGCCAGCGCCCGTACGGGCCTTCGCTCACCCCACCGTCGCGCGTCGTGATCAGCGCGCGCACGCGCGGCGACACCTGCCAGTCGGGCTGTACGCAGTCCTGCCACGTCAACGGCGCCAGGTTCGTCATCGGCACTCACTCCTCCTCATCGTCCAGGTACGGCTCATCGTCGTGATACTCGCCGCCGAAATCGTCATCGTCGTAGACACCGTCATCGTCGTCGAATTCCTCGTCGCCCTGCCCGAAGCCGAGCGCCGCGACGAGGGCGTTCATGTCGTCCGGCAGCGGGCAGCGCCACTGCATCGCCTTGCCCGTGACCGGGTGTACGAGACCGAGCCGCCATGCATGCAGCGCCTGCCGCGCGAAACCGTCCGGCAACGGCGCGACCGAGCGCTTGCCGCGCGCACGCCCGTACACGGGGTCGCCGAGCAGCGGGTGGCCGGCATGCGCGCAGTGCACGCGGATCTGGTGCGTGCGGCCGGTCTCGAGATCGCACTGGATCGCCGAAACCGGCTGACGTTGCCACAGGCATGTGTCAACCGTGCGGAAATGCGTGCGCGCGGGCTTGCCCGATGCGCCGGTGACGACGGCCATGCGCGTGCGTTCGCGCGGATCGCGGCCGATCGGCGCATCGATCGTGCCTTCCTCGGGCATCGTGCCCCACACGAGCGCGAAATAGCGGCGTTTCACCGTGCGGGCCTGCAACTGGCGCACGAGATCCGTCTGCGCGGCCAGCGTACGCGCCACCACCATCAGGCCCGATGTCTCCTTGTCGAGCCGGTGGACGATCCCCGCGCGCGGCAGGCCGGCCGCCGCGTCGCCATAGCGATGCAGCAGCCCGTTGAGGATCGTGCCGCTCCAGTTGCCGGCGGCCGGATGCACGACGAGGCCGGCCGGCTTGTTGATGACGACGAGCGCGTCGTCCTCGTAGATCACGTCGAGCGGCACCGGTTCCGGTGTAAAGGCGAGCTGCTCGGGGAGCAGGTCGGGCACGAGCTCGATCCTGGCGCCGAGCGGCACCGGCTGGCGGATCTTCGCCGGCGCGCCGTCGACGAGCACGCGCTGCGCCTCGATCCAGCTCTGCAGGCGGCTACGCGAGAATTCAGGGAACAGTTGGGCGAGCGCCTTGTCGAGGCGCTCACCCGCGAGCGACAGCGGCACTTCGACGACGCGCGGCGCGTCGTCGGCCGCCGCGGACGGCACGACGGGCGCCTGCATGGCGTCGCCGGCCAGATCGTCATCGAGGGAATCCCCCGACGCAGCGTCGGCGGGCCGATCGCTTGGGCTATAATCTTCGCGATTTGGTGTGCCCGGCTGGGCATTCTGCGAACTTGAACGGGTCATTTAGACTGGGTCACCGAGACTTGAAGCTAGGACATGCGAGCATGATGAATTCGACCAAACGCACGGCCAGAACCGTCGCCGCCCGGGCTGCGGCGGTAGCGGCCGCGGCCCTCATCGCCGGCTGCCACGGCTTGCCGCAGAAGCAGGACGAGACGGCTACCTGGTCGAACAACAAATTATACTCAGAGGCCCAGGACGCACTGTCCGGCGGCGACTGGGGCAAGTGCGCGAAATATTTCGAATCGCTGCAAGGTCGCGATCCGTTCGGCCACTTCGCGCAACAGGCGCAGATCAACGTTGCGTACTGCAACTGGAAGGACAACGAAGCGGCCGCCGCCGACCAGGCCGTCGATCGCTTCATCCAGCTCCACCCGGATCATCCGGATATCCCGTACGCGTACTACCTGAAGGGGATGATCCACTTCAACGACGATCTCGGCCTGTTCGGCCGGTTCTCCGGCCAGGACATGAGCGAGCGCGATCCGCAGGCACTGCGTGAATCGTACGATGCGTTCAAGGTCGTCGTCGACCGCTTCCCGAAGAGCAAGTACGCGCCCGACGCCGCCGCACGGATGCGCTACATCGTCAACGCACTCGCGTCGCACGAAGTGCACGCGGCCGACTACTACTACCGGCGTGGCGCCTACGTCGCGGCCATCAACCGTGCGCAGCTCGCGATCAAGGACTACAAGGGCGCCCCGGCGATCGAGGACGCGCTGCACATCATGATCCTGTCGTACGGCAAGCTGAACCAGCCGCAACTCGCCGAGGACACGAAGCGCGTGCTCGCAGGCACGTTCCCCGACAGCCCGTACGTCACGGGCCACTCGCGCCCCGGCGCGAAGAAGTCGTGGTGGCAGTTCTGACGAAAGCACCATGCAGCGCCCGCTGCACGAACAAAAAACCCGGCCGTCGAGCCGGGTTTTTTATTGGCGCCGCGCTCAGGCAGCGTCGGTGCGAGCGCGCGACGAGCGCCGCGCGCGTCGTCACGTGCGCTTTGCGGAACGGTGCTCGTCGAAGAAGTCCTGGACGACCGCGATCTCGCGAGTCCGCTTGAACGGCGGCAGGCTCTGCCAGATCCGGCGCCCGTAGGGCTTGTCGACGAGCCGCGTGTCGCAGATCATCAGCACGCCGCGATCCGTCTCCGCGCGAATCAGGCGGCCCGCGCCCTGCTTCAGCGTGATCACGGCCTGCGGCAACTGGTGCACGGCGAACGGGCTCAGCCCCTTCTTCGTCAGCGCATCGAGGCGCGCGGCGAGCACCGGATCGTCCGGCGGCGCGAACGGCAGCTTGTCGATCACGACGAGCGACAGCGCATCGCCGCGCACGTCGACGCCTTCCCAGAAACTCTGGCTGCCGACCAGGATCGCATTGCCGTATGCACGGAAACGGTCGAGCAGTTCGGTACGGCTCGCATCGCCCTGCACGAGCAGCGGCGTGTTCCAGCCGCGCGATTCGATCACGTCGCGCAGCTTCGACGCGATCCGGTCGACCGCGCGCAGCGTCGTGCACAGCATGAAGACGCCGCCACCGGACGCCTCGATCGCCGGCAGCGCGGCGTCGAAGACGGCATCGGTAAACGCCGGCGAAGACGGTTGCGGCAGGTTGCGCGGCACGTACAGCAGCCCTTGCGACTGGTAGTCGAACGGGCTCGCGAGCGTCATCGAGCGACGCGAGCTGAGGCCCATCTGTGCCGCGTAGTGCGTGAAATCGCCGCGCACCGACAGCGTGGCCGACGTGAACACCCATGCACGCGGCACACCCGCGCGCTGCTTGGCAAAGATCGGCGCGACCGACAGCGGCGTTTCGTGCAGCTGGACCGTGTGCGCGAACACTTCGACCCAGCGCACCTTCTCGTTCGGATCGCCGTCGGATGCCGCCTTGTCGCCGGCCGCCGCCGCATCGGCCTTCGCGGCCGCCTCCGTCGCGCCGGGCGCGACCCAGCCGGCCAGCAGGTCCTGCAGTTCGCGTGCGCGCCGCAGGCACGCGCCGAGCGATTCCGCCCGTTCGGCCTGGCTGGCAAGCGCCGACGCAAGCGCATCGAGCGCGGCCTCGAGCGCGTCGAGCGCGCCGAACATCGGGTGATCGTCGCCGAGCTGGGCGAGCGACATCCGGACGATCTGGTCGTTCGCGAACGCCAGGCGCAAGTCGCGCGCCGCGCGCTCGAGATCGCCGCCGAGCTTCACCCATTCGACCGCGTCGCGCGCATGGCTCAGGCCTTCGGCTACCGTGTCGCGTGCGAGTTCGAGAATCTGCGTCGTCGACAGCGTCTCGCCAAAGAACAGCGTCGCCGTTTCCGGCAACTGGTGCGCTTCGTCGAAGATGACCGTGTTCGCGTTCGGCAGCAGCTCGGCCATCCCCGTGTCGCGCAGCATGATGTCCGCAAAGAACAGGTGGTGGTTGACGACGACGACGTCGGCCTGCTGCGCCTCGCGCCGCGCCTGCATCACGAAACATTCCTTGTAGTGCGGGCATTCCTGGCCAAGGCAGTTGTCGCGCGTCGACGTGACCATCGACCAGACGGGCGCCGTTTCCGGCACGCTCGCGAGCTCGGCCTTGTCGCCGCTCTTCGTGATCTTCGCGAAACGGACGATTTCCTGCAGGTAGGCAGTATCCTGCCGCGACGGCAGCCGGCCGTTGTCGGCCGTGCGTTGCAGGTAGTAGTGGCACAGGTAGTTTGCGCGCCCCTTGAGCATCGCGACCGACACCGGCACCGCCAGCGCGTTGCGCACGGTCGGGATGTCGCGCTGGAACAGCTGGTCCTGCAGGTGTTTCGTGCCGGTCGACACGATCACCTTGCCGCCCCACAGCATCGCGGGCACGAGGTACGCATAGGTCTTGCCCGTCCCCGTGCCGGCCTCGACGATCAGCGTGTTGTCCCCGGCATCGCTGTCGGGTTCGGCTGCGGCAGCGTCCGCGCCCGGCTCGGCCGCCTTGTCGCCGTCGCCGAGGCGACGCGCCGGCCGCTTGCGGGTTTCGAAGATCTCGGGCTCGGGCATCCGGCGAGCGGACGCCTCCATCGCGGACGCGACGGCGCGCGCCATCTCGATCTGCGAGGTACGCGGCCGATAGCCGTCGAGCGCGCGCGCGAGCAATCCGCCCTCGCCGAAAATCGTGTCGAGTTCGTCGACGCGCTTGCGGCTCAGTTCAAAGGTGCCTTCGGGCGCACGAGCGCGCCCGGCGGACGACTCGTCGCGCCGGGCATCGGGGGTGGCTTCAAGCGGTGAATTCAAGGCAAGCGTTCCTGTGTCCAGCGCCCGGGCGGCGCCGGCGCTTGCCAGGCCGCGCTCAGGCGCGCTTATCCGGTTCCAGCTGCGATTGCAGCAAAATGATTTTGTCCTTGGCCGCCAGCTTTTCCTTCTTCAGCCGGTGCAGCGTGATGTCGTCGATGTCGGAGTGTCCTTCCTTCAGCTCGATCTCCCGAGCGAGCTGCTGGTGCTGCTCCTGCAATGCAGCCAAACGGTTGTGCAATTCCTGCTGCTGTTCCGTGTGACGGTTTTGCATAGTTGCCTCCTCATCGAAGCAGCGCGCCGGCTGGCGTGCCAGCGCGCACGAGACTGATTCCGGATCAATCCAACACGTTACTGCCCCTGCTGTTGCTTCTGCTGCGCCTTTTCGGTCGCTTCCTTCTGACGCCGCTCGACATCGGCCTTGTGCTGCTCGGCTTCCTTCTGCTTCTGCTCGTAGCGCGCGGCGTTGTCCGCCCGCTCCTGCGCCTTCTGCGCGGCCTGCTGGTGCGCCTGGTCGAGCTTGCGCTGGAAGTCGCCCTGCTTCTGGTCGTACGCCTGCTTGTTCGCCGCGCGCTGCGGCCCTTCCGCGCCGCGCTGCGCCTGCTTCAGCGCATTCTGCTCCTGCTTGTCGCGGAACGCAGCCGCGTTTGCCGCGTCGTTCGCCGCACGCTGCGGCGCTTCCGCCGCGTCCTGCGCCTGCTTCAGCGCCTGCTGCTGGTCGCGCTGCTGCGCGCGCACCGCCCGCTGCTCGTCGTTGAGCGCGAGCTGCTCCTGGCGGATGCTCGCCCGCTCGTCGCGCATCTGGTCACGCGCCTTGCCGAGACAGTGATTGACGAAGAACTTGCTGTAGCAATCGTGCTCGGCCACCGCATAACGATAATCGTTTTCCGCGGAGCGTTGATTGAGCACTTTTTGACGGGCGTCGAAATCCGGTGCGGCCGTGGCCGTCACGGGTGCGGCCGCGGCGGTGGCCGGCGCGGTGGCGCCCGAAGCTTGCGCGAACGCACCGGAAGGCCCGGCAGACAAAGCCGCGGCGAGCGCTGCGCCGAGCGCGACGAGAGAAATTCGGGAAGTTGGCAACGTCGTAGGAAAGCTGCGGGACATGTGTCAAATTCTATCACCCCCGGCTGGACGCTCCGCCATTTATGGCAAAATGCCCCGCTTCACTCACCCGCGGCATCTGGCCCGTCGGGCCCGCCACGCAGCCCGCCGCTTCGGGCCTGCCGGCCCGCGCCGCGATTTCAGCAGGCAGATCATCCACGACATGACGGAAACCGTAGCACTCAAGATCGTACAGCGCATCGCCACCGAACTGTCCGTCCAGCCGCGCCAGGTCGCGGCGGCCGTGCAACTCCTCGACGAAGGCTCGACCGTTCCGTTCATTGCCCGGTACCGCAAGGAAGTGACCGGCAACCTGGACGACACGCAGTTGCGCCAGCTCGAGGAACGCCTCCTGTATCTGCGCGAGCTCGAGGACCGCCGCGCGGCGATCCTGTCGAGCATCGACGAACAGGGCAAGCTGACCGACGAGCTGCGCGCCGCGATCGACGCGGCCGACAGCAAGCAGGTGCTCGAAGACCTTTATCTGCCGTACAAGCCGAAGCGCCGCACGCGTGCACAGATCGCCCGCGAGGCCGGCCTCGAGCCGCTCGCACAGGCCCTGCTCGCGAACCCGCTGCTCGACCCGCAGGCCGAGGCGGCCGCCTACGTCGACGCCGACAAGGGCGTTGCCGACGTGAAGGCCGCGCTCGACGGCGCGCGCGACATCCTGTCCGAACAGTTCGGCGAAACGGCCGAGCTGCTGGGCAAGCTGCGCGACTACCTGCACAGCCAGGGCGTCGTGTCGTCGGCCGTCGTCGAGGGCAAGGAAAACGAGGAAGGCGAGAAATTCCGCGACTATTACGACTACGCGGAAACGATCAGGACCGTGCCGTCGCACCGCGCCCTCGCACTGTTCCGCGGCCGCAACGCGGGTGTGCTGACGATCAAGCTCGGCCTCGGCGAAGAGCTCGACGCCCAGGTGCCGCATCCCGGCGAGGCGATGATCGCGCGCCATTTCGGCATCGCGAACCAGAACCGCCCGGCCGACAAATGGCTGTCCGACGTATGCCGCTGGTGCTGGCGCGTGAAGGTGCAGCCGCACATCGAGAATGAACTCCTCACGCAGCTGCGCGAAACGGCCGAAACCGAAGCGATCCGCGTGTTCGCGCGCAACCTGAACGACCTGCTGCTGGCCGCGCCGGCCGGCCCGAAGGCCGTGATCGGTCTCGACCCCGGCCTGCGCACGGGCGTGAAGGTCGCGGTCGTCGACCGCACCGGCAAGGTGCTCGCGACCGACACGATCTACCCGCACGAGCCGCGCCGCGACTGGGACGGCTCGATTGCAAAGCTCGCGCGCCTCGCCGCGCAGACGCAGGCCGAGCTGATCAGCATCGGCAACGGCACCGCATCGCGCGAAACCGACAAGCTCGCGAGCGAACTGATCGCAAAACATCCGGAGCTGCGCCTGCAGAAAATCGTCGTGTCGGAAGCAGGCGCGTCGGTCTACTCGGCGTCCGAACTCGCGGCGAAGGAATTCCCCGACATGGACGTGTCGCTGCGCGGCGCCGTATCGATCGCACGCCGCCTGCAGGACCCGCTCGCCGAGCTCGTGAAGATCGAGCCGAAGGCGATCGGCGTCGGCCAGTACCAGCACGACGTAAACCAGCGCGAACTGGCCCGCTCGCTCGACGCGGTCGTCGAGGATTGCGTGAACGCGGTCGGCGTCGACGCGAACACCGCGTCGGCCGCTCTGCTGGCGCGCGTGTCGGGCCTGAACGCGACGCTCGCGCGCAACATCGTCGACTACCGCGACGCAAACGGCCCGTTCCCGTCGCGCGAGCACCTGCGCAAGGTTCCGCGCCTCGGCGACAAGACCTTCGAACAGGCCGCCGGCTTCCTGCGCATCAACGGCGGCGAGAATCCGCTCGACCGCTCGTCGGTGCACCCGGAAGCGTATCCGGTCGTCGAGCGGATGCTCGCGAAGATCAGCAAGCGCATCGACGACGTGCTCGGCAACCGCGAAGCGCTGTCGGGCCTGTCCCCGACGGAATTTGTTGACGAACGTTTCGGCCTGCCGACCGTGCGCGACATCCTGTCCGAACTGGAGAAGCCGGGCCGCGATCCGCGCCCGGAATTCAAGACGGCCACGTTCCGCGAAGGCGTCGAGAAGGTGTCGGATCTCGTGCCGGGCATGACGCTCGAAGGCGTCGTGACGAACGTCGCCGCGTTCGGCGCGTTCGTGGATATCGGCGTGCACCAGGACGGGCTCGTCCATGTGTCCGCGATGTCGACGAAGTTCATCAAGGACCCGCACGAAGTCGTGAAGGCCGGCCAGGTCGTCAAGGTGAAGGTGCTCGACGTCGACGTGAAACGCCAGCGGATTGCGCTGACGATGCGCCTCGACGACGAGGCAGCAGCGCCCGGCATGTCGTCGCGCAGCAGCCAGGATCGCGGCAACGCGGGGCGCGGCGCCGCCCGCCCGCAGCGTTCGCGCGAGCCGGAACCGGCCGGCGCAATGGCCGCGGCGTTCGCGAAGCTGAAGCGCTGAGCACGCAAAAAGCGTCTCCGCACAAAAAACCCGCCTCCCGGCGGGTTTTTTTATTGAGTCGTCGTTTGCATTTCCGATATCCGGGATGAAAAACGAATATGCGCGTTTTCATCGTCATTCCCCTGCGTTTAATCGGCAAATTAAACAATCCACTTTGCGACATGCGTTTTCTTGACGCTTCACAAGCGACACATAAAATAAGTTTTCGAACGGCCGTATTTTGATGCTTCTGTATTGGGCAGTGATCTTGCCGTTCAGCGGCAGCGTTCTCCGCGGCGCTCGCATGCCCGGTGAATATCCTGCCTCCCGTATTTCGGCCTCGCTTTTTTGCAGTCGATTCGCGACGCATTGCATCCGGTATTCGCCTGACCGGCGAACCGGGACGGATTCGCGAAAATGGATCGGGGAACCATGACAGACGATCATCTGAAAACCGAACTGGCCGCATTGCGCGTGCCCGTTTTCGACGTGCCGTGGGCCGGAGCCTGTTCACCGCACGTCGAGCGAATCGAATCGCGCATGCTCGAGTGGGCCGACGCATACGGCCTGCTCATCAGCGACGCCTACCGGGAACGCGTCGTACGCACCCGATACGGCTGGCTCGCCGCGCGTTGTTACCCGAACGCCGATCCTTCCCTGCTGCAGGCGCTCGCCGATTATTTCGTGTGGTTCTTTCTCGTCGACGACCTGTTCGTCGATCGCGTCGAGCCGGTCGGCCCCGATACGTTGCGCAATCTGACCGCGATGATCGATGTGCTCGACTACGAATGTACCGGCCCCCAGCCCATATATGGCGAGCGAGCATGGCTCGATGTGTGCCAGCGCCTGCGCGCACGCCTGTCGGCCGAACATTTCGCGCGCTTCGCACAAGGCATGCGCCTGTGGGCCACCACGGCCGGACTGCAGATTATCGGCCACCTGAGGGCCGAGCCGATCGCAGTGCAGCAATACGAAACGATCCGGCGTCACACGAGCGGGATGAATCCTTGCCTCGCGCTGGCGGACGCGGCCAATGCCGGTGCCGTCCCGCCCGATACGTTCCATCGGCCGGAAATCCAGACACTGTTCCGGCACGCGAACCATATCGTCTGCTGGAGCAACGACATCCAGAGCGTTGGCGTCGAAGCGTGCCAGCCCGGGCAGTTCCGGAACATGGTGATGATCCACGCTTCCCGCGGCCATACGCTGCAGGCCAGCGTCGACTACACGGCCGAGCGTGTGCGCGCCGAGATCAGCGCATTCGTCCTCTGCGCCGATGCACTCGCCCAGCATGCCGACACGCGCGTGCGCGGCCTTGTCGACGGCTGCCGATACTGGATACGCGGTTATCTGGATTGGGTTGCGCGGGATACGCAGCGCTATACGGCTGCGGCCGCGGCCAGCGATGCGGACGATCGCGGCCTGATTGCCTGGTCGGCGGACTCGGCGGCGCGCGGCTGAACGACCCGCGCGCCGCACCCGGTCAGATCTCGATCTTCGTGCCGAGCTCGACCACGCGGTTCGCCGGAATCGAGAAGAAGTCGGTCGGCTTCGCCGCGTTCTGGTGCATCCACGCGAACACGCGCTCACGCCAGATCGACATCCCGGGCAGATGCGTCGGCACGACCGTTTCGCGCGCGAGGAAGAACGACGTGTCCATCAGTTCGAACGTCATGTCGTGCGTGCGGCCGAATTCCTCGAGCACGGCCTTCACGTCGGGCGTCTCGTTGAAGCCGTACTCGGCCTTCACGATGTACAGCCCGCCGCCCGCATCACGCGCGGTCTGGCGCTTGTCGTCGCGCACGTAGGGAAAATCGCGCGTCACGAACGTGAGGAAAATGGTCCGCTCATGCAGCACCTTGTTGTGCTTCAGGTTGTGCAGCAGGCTGACGGGCACGAGCTTGTCGTTGCCGGTCAGGTAGATCGCGGTGCCCGACACACGATGCGGCGGATGCGCGAGCAGGCCCTGCAGGAACGGCTCGAGCGGAATACCGTCGGCAGCCGTGCGCTCCTTGACGATGTGACGCCCCTTGTACCAGGTCATCAGCAGGAAGAACAGCAACGCGCCGATGCCGAGCGGCAGCCAGCCGCCCTGCGCAACCTTCAGCAGGTTCGCGCCGAAAAAGCCGAGGTCGACCGCGAGGAACACGGCGATGATCGCGCCGACCAGCAGCCGGTTCCAGTTCCACACCTTCACCATCACGACCGCGGCGAGCACGGTCGTGATCACCATCGTCGCCGTCACCGCGATGCCGTACGCGGCCGCGAGGTTGTCGGAGCTCTTGAAGCCGATGACGATGCAGAGGATCACGAACAGCAACAGCCAGTTCACGACCGGCACGTAGATCTGGCCGATCGCCAGTTCCGACGTATGCAGCACTTTCATGCGCGGCACGTAGCCGAGCTGGATGGCCTGCGACGTCAGCGAATACGCGCCCGAGATCACCGCCTGCGACGCGATCACGGTCGCGACCGTCGACAGCACGACGAGCGGCAGCAGCCCCCATTCGGGTGCCAGCAGGAAGAACGGGTTCTCGATCGCCTTCGGGTTCTGGATCAGCAGCGCGCCCTGGCCGAAGTAGTTCAGCACGAGCGACGGCATCACGAGCCCGTACGCGGCGATGCGGATCGGCTTCGCGCCGAAGTGGCCCATGTCCGCGTAAAGCGCTTCCGCACCGGTCAGCACCAGCACGACCGAGCCGAGCACGACATAGGCCTGCAGCACATGCTCCGACATGAACGACGCGGCGTAATACGGGTTGATGGCCGCCATGATGCCCGGCACGCGCACGATGTGGTACACGCCGAGCGCGGCAATCACAACGAACCACAGCACCATGATCGGGCCGAACAGCTTGCCGACCAGCGCGGTACCGTGGCGCTGGATCCAGAACAGCGCGATCAGGATCACGATCGTGATCGGCATCACGAGATGGGACAGGTGCGGCGTCGCGATCTCGAGACCTTCGACCGCCGACATCACCGAGATCGCCGGCGTGATCACCGCGTCCCCGTAGAACATGCATGCGCCGAATATCCCGAGCGCCATCAGCGCGCCCGCGACGCGGGTCTTCGAGTCGAGCGGCCGCAACGACAGCGCCATCAGCGCGAGCACGCCGCCTTCGCCGTTGTTGTCCGCCCGCATCACGAACAGCAGGTACTTGATGCCGACCACCAGGATGATTGCCCAGAACAGCAGCGAGATCACGCCGAGGATCGATCCTTCGGTGAGCGGAATGCCGTGTGCGGGGCTGAACGCCTCCTTGAGCGAATACAGCGGGCTGGTGCCGATGTCGCCGAACACGACGCCGATGGCTGCTATCGCTAGCGCCCGCATCGAGTGTTGCTGCGTCGAATGCGGCGCGTGTGCTGCGTCGGTCGCGTGGATCGTGTCGTTCATATGAAGCGTAATAATCGGGTCCGGGTCGGACAAAACGAGCGCTATTCTACTCGCGCCCCCTTGAAACGCCGCCCTGCTCTGTTGCCATGGAACCACGTGAGCCACGCCATGCATGCAATCCGGCGCAAGCTGTGGCAGGGCTGCCAATCATAGCCGGGGCAGCGCCGTCTGCCTACCGGATCCGCGGCCCGCGCGCCGCCGGCGTGCATGGCGCCCCAATGAAAAACGGCGCCGCAAGCGGCGCCGTACAAGGCTTTCCTTCGATTGGCCGGCCGCTTACGCGCCCGAACCGTCGCGCTGGGCGCGACCGCGCTTGATCCACGCCTCGAGGTTGTGCGGGCGAACCGTGTCCCACTCCTCGAACGGCTGATGAATCCACGGATTCGTCGGCAGATACTGCGTGTGATAGTCGGGCTTGACCTTCGAGCAACCCTTGTACCAGAGCACGGCAGAACGCACGGCCGTCACGGACGGGTAGCGCTCCTTCAGGTGCTCCTGCACGCGCGCAAGCGTGACGCCCGAATCCACGAGATCGTCGACCAGCAGCACGTTGCCCGCCAGGTTGCCGCGCGTCATCGTGATGTACTGCGCGATGTCGAGCTCGCCCTGCTCCGTGCCGGCCGCTTCCCGGTACGAACTCGTCGCGAGGATCGCGAGCGGCACGTCGTAGATGCGCGACAGTTGATCGCCGACGCGCAGGCCGCCGCGCGCGAGGCACAGGATCTGGTCGAACTTCCAGCCCGATGCATGCACCTGGAGCGCGAGCAACTCGATGAGACGGTGATATTCGTCCCAGCCTACCCACAGGTTCTTGTCGTCGTTGCGCGGATCGGTCATCAAGTCTGCCGCCGTCATCGTGATTTGCTGCGTCATCTGGGGTTACACCTTGAACGGATGGCGGAGCAGGATCGTTTCGTCGCGGTCCGGGCCCGTCGATACCATGTCGACCGGCACACCGGCCACTTCCTGGACGCGGGTCAGGTAAGCCTGGGCGTTTGCCGGCAGCGCTTCCCACGTCTTGATGCCGACCGTGCTTTCCTTCCAGCCGGCAAACGTTTCGTATACGGGCTCGCAACGGGCCACGTCGGCGGCACCACGCGGCAGGATGTCCGCATCCTTGCCGTCGATCTTGTAGCCGACGCACAGCTTGACTTCGTCGAGGCCGTCGAGCACGTCGAGCTTCGTCATGCACAGGCCCGACACGCCGTTGATCTGGATCGAGCGGCGCAGCGCGGCCGCGTCGAGCCAGCCCGTGCGGCGCGGACGGCCGGTGACCGAACCGAATTCCTTGCCGACGTTCGCGAGCGTGACGCCGACCTGGTCCTGACGCTGCGGGTTGTCCGCATCGTACAGTTCGCTCGGGAACGGGCCCGAGCCGACGCGCGTGCAATACGCCTTCGTGATACCGAGGATGTAGTTGAGCTTCTGCGGGCCCACGCCCGCGCCGGCCGACGCCGCACCCGCGACGCAGTTGCTCGACGTGACGAACGGATAGGTGCCATGATCGATGTCGAGCAGCGTGCCTTGTGCGCCTTCGAACAGCAGGTTCTGGCCCGCATTGTTCGCGTCGTACAGGCGGCGCGACACGTCGGCCACCATCGGCTTCAGGCGGTCGGCATAACCGAGCATCGTGTCGAGCGTCGCCTGGAAATCGACGGCCGCGCCACCCAGGTACTGGGTCAGCACGAAGTTGTGGAAATCGAGGTTTTCGCGCAGGCGGTCGGCGAAGGTCTTCGCGTCGAACAGGTCCTGCACGCGCAGCGCGCGGCGGCCGACCTTGTCTTCGTACGCGGGGCCGATGCCGCGGCCCGTCGTGCCGATCTTGCCCGCGCCCTTGCGCGCTTCGCGCGCCTGGTCGATCGCGATGTGGTACGGCAGGATCAGCGTCGTCGCTTCGGAAATGAACAGGCGGTCGCGCACGTTCACGCCGGCCTCTTCCAGCTCGCCGATTTCCTTGAACAGTGCTTCCGGGGACAGGACGACGCCGTTGCCGATGTAGCAGGCGACGCCTTCACGCATGATGCCCGACGGAATGAGGCGCAAGATCGTTTTCTTGCCGCCGATGATGAGGGTGTGGCCGGCGTTGTGACCGCCCTGGAAACGCACGACGCCCTGAGCGTGGTCCGTCAGCCAGTCGACGATCTTGCCCTTGCCTTCATCACCCCATTGCGTTCCCACGACGACGACATTGCGCCCGGGAGTCACGTTCACTGCGCTGGCAGACATGTTGATTCGTTAGCTGGTTAAAAACGTATTCTACCTATGTTCGCGGGCGATTCCGAATTTTTCCGTTTCGCTTCAACGATATGCACGCCGAAGCACGTCCCGCGAACGCCTGTTTATCGGGGTTCGACCACCCATGCGCCGTCGCGCTCGACGAGCGAACGGTCGCAGGCGAACTCGTCGAGCACGTGATCGTGGCCCGGCAGTGCCTGGATCACGACCTCGCCCGCATCGCGCAGCGCCGCAACGGCCGCGCTCAGCGCGTCGTCCTGCGCCCACGGCGCGAGAATCGCGGTACCGCGAGCCTCGACCGGCGAAATCCGGGCGAGCTCGCGCAGGTCGAGCGAGAAGCCGGTGGCCGGACGCGCACGACCATACGCCTGGCCGACGTGGTCGTAGCGGCCGCCGCGCGCGATCGCGTTCGGCACGCCGTCGATGTAGGCGCTGAACATCGCGCCGCTGTGATACGCGTAGCCGCGCAGATCGCCCAGATCGATCGCCACTTCGGCCCCCTTCGCCTGCGCCGCGAGTTGCGCCAGATCGTCGAGCGCCCGCGTGATTTCGGGCAGCACCGGCAACCGCGTCCGCGCCTCGGCGAGCACGCTCGCATCGCCATAGAGGTGGGGCAGCGCGCGCAGCGCGGCGCGCGTATCGGCGCCGAGATCGTCGGTCAGCTCGTTCAGCAACGGCACGTCCTTGCCCGACAGCGCGTCGTACAGCGACTCGCCACGCTCCGCGGCCTGCGCGTCGCGCGCCAGCAGCGCCGCGAGCACGCCCGCGTGGCCGAGGTCGAGACGGATGCGCGACAGGCCTGCGAGATGCAGCGCATCGAGCATCAGTTGCTGGATCTCGAGGTCGGCTTCCAGCCCGGCATGCCCGTAAATTTCGGCGCCGATCTGGATCTGCTCGCGCGTCGCGTGCAGGCCGCGCGGACGCGTATGCATCACGTGGCCCGCATAGCAGAGGCGCGTCACGCCCTGGCGGTTCAACAGGTGCGCGTCGATCCGCGCGACCTGCGGCGTGATGTCCGCGCGCAGGCCGAGCGTACGCCCCGACAGCTGGTCGACCAGCTTGAAGGTGCGCAGGCGCAGGTCGGCGCCGCCGCTCGTCAGCAGCGACTCGAGATACTCGAGCAGCGGCGGCATCACCATTTCGTAGCCATACGAACGGAAGCGGTCGAGCAGCCTGCGGCGCAGCTCCTCGATCTTGCGCGCTTCCGACGGCAGCACGTCGGCGATATTCTCGGGAAGTAACCAGGTCGACATCGGTACGGTCCTACGACGGGAAACAGCGCGCGACCACGCGCGCCGCGATGTGAATCGGAAATTCTGAATTCGGGCGGGACGGACGGCGGATGCGCCGTCCGGATCAGGTGGCGAGCAGCAGCAGTATGAGCCCGAGCACCATCACGATCAGCCCGCCGATCCGGATATGATGCGGCGGCCGCTCAGCTATTCTACGAAACGTGTCGCGCCAGGCGACGGGAAACACGAAGGGGAACGCCCCCTCGATGATCAGCATCAGCGCTACTGCGAGCAACAACGAGCCAGCCAGGTCCATGCGAGCGACGGCGCCGCTCGACGCGGCGCCCCAAGGTCAGTGTTTGCGGGGAGCAGCCGCCGCCGGTGCGGCACCGCCCGTCGGGCTGCGCATGAAGCGGAAGAACTCGCTGTCGGGATCGACGACGATGATGTCGTTGCGCTTGAACGTGTTCCGGTAAGCCTGCAGGCTCGCGTAGAACTGATAGAACTGCGGATCGCGGCCGAACGCATCGGCGGCGATCGTCGCGGCCTTCGCGTCGCCCTCGCCCTTGATCGTCTGCGCGGATTTGTACGCGTTCGCGAGCACGGCCTGCTGATCGCGTTCGGCGTCGGCCTTGATCTGCTCGACGTCGGCCGCGCCTTGCGCACGCACCTGCGCGGCCTGATCGCGCAGAGCGCCGATCATCCGCTGATAGACGGCATCGGTTTGCGCAGCGGGCAAGTCGACGCGCGTCAACTGGACGTCGACCACGTCGACGCCGAAACCGGACGCCTTTGCCTTCACTTCGTCGCGGGCCGCATCGGCGATCGCACGCTGGCCGCCGAGCGCATCGTCGAGCGCATGCTTGCCGAACGCGTCGCCGAGTGCGCCCTTCAGTGCGCCGGCCAGACGTTCGCTGGCGGCCGCCGGGTCGCCCCCCGTCGCCGTGAAATACTTCATCGGATCGCCGATCCGGTACTTCACCGCATAGGCGACGAGCAGATCGTGCTTGTCTTCCGTCGCCACTTGCAGCGGATCCGACGACTCGAGCGATTGCAGCCGCGTGTCGATCAGCGTCGCCGTCTGCAGCGGCGGCGGCAATTTGAAATGGATGCCGGGCCCGGCCAGTTCAGGCTGCGCGCCGTCGCGCCCCGACAGCACGGCCGCATGGCGCGGATCGACGGTAAGGACTGTCGAGGATGCCGCGAAGGCAACGATCACGATTGCGACGACGAGCGCAATGATTCGGTTCATGTTCTGCGCTCCCCGTTACTTCAGATCGTCTTCGCGCGACCGGCTGCGAAACGCCTCGCGCGATCGCAGCACGTCGTTGCCCGACGCTGCCGCGGCCGACGCCGCACTCGCGGGCGCCGCTACCGCCGGCGCGACGGCCGCCGGTGCCGACGCCGCATCGGGTGCGGATGCCCCCGTGGACGCCGCGGCGTTTTGTCGCCCCTGCTCGACGAGCTTGTCGAGCGGCAGGTAAACGACGCTGTTGCCGCCCTTGTTGCCGACGAACACCTTCGTCGAGTTCGAATAGATTTCCTGCATCGTCTCGAGATACATCCGCTCACGGATCACCGCAGGCGCCTTCGAGTACTGCGCATAGACCTGCTTGAAGCGGTCGGCATCGCCTTCGGCTTCCGTGACCACGCGATCGGCATACGCCTTTGCTTCGTCGACGAGCTTCGCGGCATCGCCCTGCGCCTTCGGCAGCAGGTCGTTTGCATACGCCTGCGCGGCGCGCTTCGCGGCCTCGCGCTCGTCGCGCGCCTTGGCGACTTCGCCGTACGCGGCCTGCGTCTGCTCGGGCGCCGCAACGCTCTGCATCGTGACGGCCGTCACCTCGAGTCCCGACTGATAGCGATCGAGATCACGCTGGATCGCAGTGGAAAGCTGCTCGCGCAGCGCGTCGCGGTCCTGGTTCAGCACGTCGGCCGCGCTGCGCGTACCGACGATCGCACGCACCGCGGCCTGCGCGGCCTGCGACACGCTGCGCTCAGGATCGACGCTGCGGAACAGGTAATCGGTCGCGGAACGGATCCGGTACTGGACGATAAAGCGCACGTCGACGATATCGGCATCGCGCGTCAGCATCGCGGCTTCCTTCACGTTCGCGAGGCGCACGACGTTGTTGCGGCCGATCTCGATCGAGCGGACCTGCGACGTGTCGACGATCTCGTGCGACGCGAACGGATACGGCGCGCGCCAGTGCACGCCCTGGCCGACCGTGCCCGACAGCTTGCCGAGCTGCAGCACGACGCCTGTCTGGCCTTCCTGCACGACGAACAGCCCGCTGCCCGCGTAGACCGCGACCAGCACGCCGATCACGATGCCTACGCCGACTCGTGCGGCCCGCCCGTTGTCAGGACGAAAACCGTTGCCGCCCTTGCCGCCGAAAAGGCCGTTCAGGCGCCGGTTGAAGTTGCGCCACATCTCGTCGAGATCGGGCGGACCATCGCCGTCGCCGCCTTGCGGACGCTTCGATTCGTTCGCACGGGGACGGGATCCGTCTTTGCCATTGCCTTCGCCGCGTCCCCAGCGGGGATCGTTGATCGACAGCAAGGCGCGCATCCGCCGCCAGGTACTCCGCTCGTTGTATTCGTTCACCAGAGTTTGTTCACCAGATTAGACGCCGGCGAACCGGCCGGGACCGGTTAGCGCCCGTGTTCGGAAATCGTGTGGTCTTCGTGTGGTTCAGCGGGAGCGCCGTCGAGCGCGCCGTCGGGTAACGTCGCGCTGGAAAGGTGTTCCGCGGAGGCGATTTCGGCGATGGCGGCACGCAACGCGTCAAGACCCTGACCGGTGCGCGCGCTCAAAAAGACGCGCGAAATATTACCATACTCGTCCCGCTCGACCGCGTCGCCGCGGGCCGCCAGCTCAGGCACGGCGTCGATCTTGTTGAACACCAGTACCTGCCGGATCGTGTCCGCGCCGATCTCGTGCAGCACGCCGTTGACCTGCTCGATCTGTTCGAGCCTGACCGCGCTCGATGCATCGACCACGTGCAACAGCAGATCCGCGTGAATCGTTTCCTCGAGGGTCGCGCGGAATGCGGCGACCAGCTGGTGAGGCAACTCGCGGATGAACCCGACCGTATCCGACACGACGATCTGGCCGACCTCGTCGCCGAGGTACACGCGCCGCGACGTCGTGTCGAGCGTGGCGAACAGCTGGTCGGCCGCATAGGCCTGCGCTTTCGTCAGCGCATTGAACAGCGTCGACTTGCCCGCGTTCGTATAGCCGACCAGCGACACCGACATCGTGCCGCTGCGCGCGCGTTGCCGGCGCTGCGTGCTGTGTTGCCGGCGCAGCCGGTCCAGCCGCGACTTCAGCATCTTGATGCGTTCGCCGATCAGCCGGCGGTCGGTTTCGAGCTGGGTTTCACCAGGACCGCGCAGGCCGATACCACCCTTCTGCCGTTCGAGGTGGGTCCACGCGCGAATGAGTCGCGTCGACAGGTACTGGA
This sequence comes from Burkholderia reimsis, assembly GCF_003294055.1. Classification (NCBI taxonomy): domain Bacteria; kingdom Pseudomonadati; phylum Pseudomonadota; class Betaproteobacteria; order Burkholderiales; family Burkholderiaceae; genus Burkholderia; species Burkholderia reimsis. Next base: position 294,996 of record NZ_QMFZ01000004.1, on the reverse strand, counting down.
GCTGCGCGAGCTCGACCTGCAGCTTGCCTTCGTGGCTACGGGCGCGCTGCGCGAAGATGTCGAGGATGAGGCTGGTGCGATCGACCACACGCCTGTTAAGTGCCTGCTCCAGATTACGTTGCTGGGCCGGCGCCAATGCGTGATTGAAGATGACGATTTCGACGTTGTGCGCGTCGCAGGCGAGCCGGAGTTCTTCGGCTTTGCCGCTGCCGATGAACATCTTGGCATCGGGACTGGAGCGACGACCCGTGAGGGTGACGGCGGGACGGGCCCCCGCACTGGAGGCGAGAAGACTGAGTTCTTCGAGACTGGCTTCGAAATCGGTCTTGCCGAAATCGATGCCGACGAGCGCTGCGTTGATCAAATTTTCAGGTGTCAAGATAAGGCGGCTGGCATCGGTCGCTCGCGGCGACCGGATGCCGGCCGCTGCGATAGGTTAGGACGAGGCTTCCGCGTCCGGGTGGAAATTCACCGGGCGCGCCGGCACGACCGTCGAGATGGCGTGCTTGTACACCATCTGGGTCACCGTATTACGGAGCAACACGACGTACTGGTCGAACGATTCAATGTTCCCTTGAAGCTTGATGCCGTTGACGAGGTAGATCGAAACGGGAACGTGCTCTTTGCGCAGTGCGTTCAAAAACGGGTCTTGTAACAATTGCCCTTTGTTGCTCATGGCGTACTCCATCTTTTTTTGCAGGTTGATCTGGATTGGCGGCGAAGAAAAAGAGATCCGGCGCCAATCGCTACACTATAGCCGATTTTGCCTGGCCCACCCGGGGCATAGGCCGTGCGGCCTACCCCTCGTGTAACGCGTGTAACAGGCGTGCTTCAGCTCTTGTCCGCGTACGGATTGTTCGACGAACGGAACTCTATGCGCAATGGAGTCCCCGTCAGTGAGAAAGTTTCGCGGAACCGGTTTTCCAGGTAACGCTTGTACGTTTCCGTCACGGCGTCGAGCGCATTGCCGTGGATGACGATGATCGGCGGATTCTGGCCGCCCTGGTGCGCGTAGCGCAGCTTCGGACGCACCGGGCCGCGACGGCGCGGCTGCTGGAACTCGACTGCCTCGATCAGCGCGCGCGTGAGCTTCGGCGTCGGCAGCTTCGCCATTGCCGCCGCGTACGCGTCGTCGACCGAGCGCATCAGCGTGCCGATGCCGGTCTTCTTCGTGGCAGAAATGAAGTGCGATTTCGCGAAGTCGAGGAATTTCAGCTTGCGGGTCAAATCCGCTTTCGCCCGATCGCGCGCATGCTCGTCGAGCCCGTCCCATTTGTTGACGCCGATCACGAGCGCGCGACCCTGTTCGACGACGAAGCCGGCGATGTGCGCGTCCTGGTCGGAAATGTCCTGCTGCGCATCCAGCAGAAGAATGACGACGTTCGCGTCGGAGATCGACTGCAGGGTCTTCACGACCGAGAATTTCTCGATCGCCTCGAACACCTTGCCGCGGCGCCGCAGGCCGGCCGTGTCGATCAGCGTGTATTTCTTGCCGTTACGCTCGAAGTCCACGTAGATCGAATCGCGCGTCGTGCCCGGCATGTCGAATGCGATCACGCGGTCCTCGCCGATCAGCGCGTTCACGAGCGTCGACTTGCCGACGTTCGGGCGGCCGACGATCGCGATCTTGATGCCGCGCGACGGATCGTCGAGGTCTTCCTCTTCCGGCTGGCCCGCGTACGCGACCTCCAGCGCCTCGTTGATCATGTCGGTCACGCCGTCGCCGTGCGCGGCCGAGATCGCGCGCGGATCGCCGAGCCCGAGCTCGTAGAAGTCGGTCGCGACCGCCGTGTACTTCATCCCCTCGGCCTTGTTGACGACCAGGAAGATCGGCCGGCCGGTCTTGCGCAGGTAGTCGGCGATCGACTTGTCCTGCGGCGCAAGCCCGTTGCGGCCGTCGACGATGAACACGACGACGTCGGCTTCCTCGACGGCCTGGCGCGTCTGGCGCGCCATCTCGTGCAGGATGCCGTCCTTCGCGACAGGCTCGAAGCCGCCCGTATCGACGACCAGGTACGGCCGCTCGCCGACGCGCCCTTCGCCGTAATGGCGATCGCGCGTCAGGCCGGGCAAGTCGGCGACCAGCGCATCACGCGAACGCGTGAGCCGGTTGAACAGCGTGGATTTCCCCACATTGGGGCGCCCAACGAGGGCAATGACCGGTTTCATCTGTGTTTTCTACGGTGAAGCGCAGCAGCGGGAGGCCCGCTGCTGCGGGCGGCTGCGCTGAATGAAAATATCACGAATTCGCGCCGCGCCGGATGCGCGCGCCTGGCGCGCGATGCGCGCCGTCGTCTTTCGTCTCGAACTGCCTTTCAAATACCGAGCGGCCGGGAGCACCGGCCGCCTTCAAGTCGCACGACCACGGCGCGCGGGACAAGCCCGTCGCGCTGCGGTCGCGCATGTTTCCTGTGCGTCAGCGCGGACGGAATCCGTACAGGCCGCCGTCCTTCGTCTGCACGACGAGCGTATTGCCCGCGAGGACCGGCGCCGCCGTGATCGCGCTGCCGTCGGTCTTCATCCGCGCGATGAAGCTGCCGTCTTCGCGCGACAGGAAGTGCACGAAACCCTTGTAATCGCCCATCACGACCGCGTGCCCCAGCAGGTACGGCACGCCGACGTCGCGGCTCTTCAGCTTGTCGTTGCGCCAGAGCTGGTTGCCCGAAGCGGCATCGTACGCGGTCACGACCGACCAGTCGTCGCCGCCGGCAACGACCGAATCGTCCTGCGCGAGGCCGCTGCGGCTCGAGAACGGCTTTTCCCACAGCGGGCGCCCCGAGTTCGCATCGAAGCAGCCGAGCTGACCCTGGAACGTCACCGCGCAGGCTTCCGCACCCACGAGCGTCGGCGGGCCGCTGACGTCGTTGATGCGCTCGACCTCGGTCACGCCCTTCGGGAACGACACCGGCGTCTGCCAGAACGGTTCGCCCGTCTGCAGGTTGATCGCGACCAGCCCGCCGCCGGGGAAACCCGCCAGCACCGCCGCGTCACCGGCGAACGTCATCCCGGCCGACACACGCAGGTTCAGCGGCACCGCGCGGTTGCGGTAGTTCCACTTCTGCTCGCCCGTCTGCGCGTTGAACGCGACCACCTGGCCGTCGATCGTGCGGACGACCACCAGGCCGTTGCCGACGAGCGGCGGCGAGAAGATCTCGCCCTGCACGCTGGTCTTCCACAGTTGCTTGCCGTCCGGGCCCAGTACGAACACGCCGCCCTTCAGCGCGCCGACCGCGGTCAGGTTGCCGTCGCTGCCGACACCGGCCGACAGGTCGGAGCCGACCTTCGCGCGCCAGACCGTCTGGCCCGTCTTCGCGTCGATCTTCTCGACCGAACCGTTTTCGCCCGCCGCATAGACGGCGTCGCCCACGGCCACCGGCGAGAACAGGTAGCGCCCGCCCTTGCCGACGCTCGCCTTCCAGACCTGTTGCACGTCCATCACGGGCTTGAACTCGGTGAGCGGCGTCGGCACGCGGCGCGCGTCCTTCGACGACGAGCAGGCCGCCAATGCGAGGACAGCCGCCGCGCAGGCAACGGGCACAGCGTAACGTTTCAGCAAATTCATCGGTTAGCGAAGCAGAGTTAAGAGGTTGAGGGGACCGGGGTTCAGCCGCCGAGCGCGTCCAGCTTGAACTGCACGAGCTGGCGGGCAGACTGGTCGTCCTTCGACAGGCCGTCGAGCGCGAGCTTGTATGCGGCGCGCGCGTCGTCGGTCTTGCCTTGCGCGGCAAGCAGATCGCCGCGGCGATCGGCCACGAGGCCCTTGAATGCATCGACCGGCGTACCCGACAGCAGCGCGAGGCCCGCGTCGTACGCCTTCTCGTCGAGCAGCAGCGACGCGAGGCGCAGCTTCGCGATCTGCTTGTACTCGTCATCCTTGGCGTGATCGACGGCCCATTGCAGCTGCGCCTTCGCACCTGCCGTGTCACCGGCCGCGTACAGCGTCTTTGCTGCGGAGAGCGCCGTCATCTGTGCATACGGCGTGCTGCCGAACTTGGCTTCCATGTCGGCGGCCGCGCGAGCCATCGTCGCCTTGTCGTTCGCGGCGGCAGCCTTCTGGACCTGTTCGTACAGCCCGGACGCCTCGGCAGCCTGACGGCGCTGCCAGTAGTTCCAGCCATTGAAACCGGCCGCGACGACGAGCGCCGCGAGCACGATCCACGTGGTGAGGTTGCCCCAGCGGGCCCACCACGCCTTCAGACTTTCAATCGATTCTTGTTCGTCGTGATAACTCATCGGCGAGCGATTCCTTCCTGTTCAGGCCTTTCTTGTCGAGCGGATGCCAGCGCGATCAGTCGTCGCCGTCTTCGGCGGATGCAACCATCGCATTGATTAGGAATTCGGTCAAGCCTTCGACCGGTACGGTCTGCTGAACGTTCTTTTCCCCGTCTCCGCCCGCACCGCGCAGCGCCTTCACGCCCACCGTACCGTTCGCAACCTCCTCTTCGCCGAAGATCACCGCGAACGCGGCGCCACTGGCGTCGGCCCGTTTCATTTGCGACTTGAAGCTCGCCGGTGCGCCGTCCGCGCTGCAGTGGAAGATCACGTCGAGGCCCGTATCGCGCAAGCGTTCGGCCGCGATGAACGCCTGTTCGCGCGCGGTCTCGCCCTGGTGCACGACGTACACGTCGACGCCTTCCTGCTCGGGCGCGAGATCTTCTTCCTTCAGCAGTTCGAGGATCCGCTCGATGCCCATCGCCCAGCCGCACGCCGCGGTCGGCTTGCCGCCGAGCTGCTCGATCAGCGGATCGTAGCGACCGCCGGCCGCGACCGTGCCCTGCGCGCCGAGCTTGTCGGTCACCCACTCGAACACGGTCAGGTTGTAATAGTCGAGACCACGCACGAGACGCGGGTTGATCTTGAACGGGATGTTGTTCGCGAGCAGCAGGCGCTGCAGCCCTTCGAAGTGCGCGCGCGATTCTTCGCCGAGGAAGTCGATCAGCTTCGGCGCGTTCTGCGCGATTTCCTGCAGCGCGGGATTCTTCGTGTCGAGCACGCGCAGCGGGTTCGTATACAGACGGCGCTTCGCATCCTCGTCGAGCACGTCGGCGAACTGCTCGAGGTACTTGATCAGTTCGACGCGGTGCGCGGCACGCTCTTCGGCGAGACCGAGCGAGTTGATCTCGAGCTTGATGCCGGTCAGGCCGAGGTCATCCCACAGGCGCTGGCACATCATGATGATCTCGGCATCCGCATCGGGGCCCGCAAAGCCGAGCGCCTCGACGCCGACCTGGTGGAACTGGCGATAGCGGCCGCGCTGCGGACGCTCGTGACGGAACATCGGGCCGATGTACCACAGGCGCTTCGGGCCGTCGTACAGCATGTTGTGCTCGATCGACGCGCGCACCACCGCCGCGGTATTTTCCGGGCGCATCGTCAGGTTCTCGCCGTTCAGCGCGTCGGTGAAGCTGTACATCTCCTTCTCGACGATGTCCGTGACCTCGCCGATACCGCGCGTGAAGAGCTGCGTGTGTTCGACGATCGGCGTGCGGATGTTCTGGTAGCCGTATGCGCGCAGCAGCGATTTCACGGTGGCTTCGAAGAACTCCCAAAGGCCGGCATCCTGCGGGAGGATGTCGTTCATGCCCTTGACGCCGGTGAGCTTCTCGATCTTGCGTTTTTGTTCAGTCATCGTGTGTGTGGACGAATTAGTTCAGGGCCTCGGTACGGCCGTAATTGCGTGCGACGTAGTCGCTGACGATCTGCTGGAATTCCTCGGCGATCCGCTCGCCGCGCAGCGTCTTGACCTTCTCGCCGTCGATGAAGACGGGCGCTGCCGGGTTCTCGCCCGAACCCGGCAGGCTGATGCCGATGTTTGCGTGCTTCGATTCGCCCGGGCCGTTGACGATGCAGCCCATCACCGCGACGTTCATCTTCTCGACGCCCGGATACTCCTTGCGCCAGACCGGCATCTGTTCGCGCAGGTAGGTCTGGATCTGCATCGCGAGCTCCTGGAACAGCGTGCTCGTCGTACGGCCGCAGCCCGGGCACGCGATCACCATCGGCGCGAACGAGCGCAGGCCCATCGTCTGGAGGATTTCCTGGCCGACGATCACCTCGCCCGTGCGCGATGCGCCCGGTTCCGGCGTCAGCGAGATGCGGATCGTGTCGCCGATCCCTTCCTGCAGCAGCACGCCGAGTGCGGCCGTCGAAGCCACGATGCCCTTCGAGCCCATGCCGGCCTCGGTCAGCCCGAGGTGCAGCGCGAAGCCGCAGCGGCGGCCGAGTTCGCGGTACACGGCGATCAGGTCCTGCACGCCGCTGACCTTGCACGACAGCACGATACGGTCGCGGCCGAGGCCCAGTTCGACCGCACGCTCGGCCGAGCCGATCGCCGACTGGATCAGCGCCTCGTACATCACGCTCTGCGCATCCCACGGCTGCGAACGCGCACCGTTCTCGTCCATCATGCGCGCGAGCAGATCCTGGTCGAGACTGCCCCAGTTCACGCCGATCCGTACCGGCTTGTCGTACTTGGCCGCGGCCTCGATCATCTGCGCGAACTGCGTATCGCGCTTCGCGCCCTGGCCGACGTTGCCCGGGTTGATCCGGTACTTCGACAGCGACTCGGCGCAGCCCGGGTAGTCACGCAGCAGCAGGTGGCCGTTGTAGTGGAAATCGCCGACGAGCGGCACGGTCACGCCCATGCGGTCGAGCTGCTCGCGGATCGCCGGCACGGCGGCCGCGGCCTCGGGCGTGTTGACCGTGATGCGCACCAGTTCGGAGCCCGCGTTCGCGAGTTCCTTGATCTGGATTGCCGTGCCGATCGCGTCGGCCGTGTCGGTATTCGTCATCGACTGCACGCGCACCGGCGCGTCGCCGCCGATCGTCACGAGCTGCCCGCCCCAGCGGACATCCACCGCATGCGATACGCGGCGCGGCTGATGCCCGCCGAACACCGGCTCGGTTGAACAAATCTGACTGCTGCGTGGGGATTGAGCTTCGGATTGCATCGATAGATCCATTTACGCGGAATGCGCCGCGACGCGGCGCATGAATTGAAAAAGCGCCGTGCCCTCACGGCCTGCCGATATCGACGACAGGCCTTCGCCACGGCGCTTGACGTCAGGGCAACGTGAACCGCGCCACGTTACCCCGCGCTGCCGAATATTTTGCCGGATCGACGGGTTTTCCGTCGAACGCAACGGTGTCGAGGCCCGCCTTGTTGCCGATCGTGACCTTGAACGGGCCGTCGCCCGCGACCTGCTTCACCTCGCCGCCGCGCACCAGCCCGGAGAACAGCTCCTTGCCGCTCTTGTCGCGCACGCTGAACCAGCTGTCCTGCTTGACCTTCAGTTCGACCATGGACTGGCCGGCCGCGACCGCGACGCTCGCCGGCTGAGCCGGCGCGGCGGCGCTTGCCGCCGTCGTCGCCACGACCGGCTGCGATGCGGCGGCCGTCACGGCCGGCGCCACCGGCGCGGGCGCCGGAACTGCCGATGCAATAACCGGCGCCAGCGCAGTAGATGCAGCAGCCGGGGCCGGAACCTCATTCGCGACCACGGCAGCCGCACCGCTCGAGGCCGCCTCTTCGACGGTTGACGAGGATGCCGCCGCCGGCACGCTCGCGGCCGACGCATGCTCCGCGTCGCCGCCCTTGAAACGCGCGAGCAGGCTCGACGAATCGCCGCCAGTGTGCCACATCAGTACGGCGACCACCGCGACGACGACGATCGCCGTGCCCCACAACCACGGATGATGCCGCGACGATCCGCCCAGCGGAATCGACACGCGGCCGCGCGGCAGATCCGTCCCCGACGACGCGGGCATCGACAGGTCGACTTCCGGCACCCCGCGCTCACGGCGCAACGCCTGCGCGAACGGCTCCGGATCGACGCCGAGCATCTTCGCGTAGCTGCGTACGACGCCGAGTGCAAACGTCACGCCGGGCAAGTGACTGATGTCACCGGCCTCGAGCGCCCGGAGCTTCTGCGGTGCAACCTTGAGTCGCGCCGACACGTCGTCGACGGTCCACCCTCTTGCCTCCCGAAGCTGCGCCAGCCGGCTGCCGACCGCCGCAAGCGATTCCAACCCTGCCGGTGCCGGCTTCGCGCCATTCGTCTCTGCGCCGTTAGACGGCTGCGGCTCACTCATCCTTGTCCTCGCGTCGATTCTTCTTCACTGGCGGCCGCCGCCGGCTCCCGCCGGCCGGCTCCCGCAACTGTCCATACCATGCGCGACGCCGTGGCGCCGCGACCGATCGCTATTCGCGTGTTGTACCGCCCAAAAGGCGCTGGCATCCCCGGCCAGGCGCCCTGTCAAATCGCCCGAACCTCGATGATTTTCCCTGCTGCGCCCGTTCGTTCCGCGAGGCGCGTGCGATCCTTCACTGCGCCGGCCAGCTGGCCGCACGCGGCATCGATGTCGTCGCCGCGCGTCTTGCGCACGGTCGTGACGACACCCGCGTCGATGAGGACCTGCGCAAAGCGCTTGATCTGCTCCGGTTTCGAGCGGATGAGGCCCGATTCCGGAAACGGATTGAACGGGATCAGATTGAACTTGCATGGCACGTCGCGCGTGACGGCCAGCAGTTCGCGCGCATGCGCTTCGGTGTCGTTGACGCCGTCCAGCATGCAGTATTCGAAAGTAATGAAGTCGCGCGGCGCGACTTTCAGGTAGCGCTGGCAAGCTGCCATCAGCTCACGCAGCGGATACTTCTTGTTGAGCGGCACCAGCTCGTCGCGCAGCGCATCGTTGGGCGCGTGCAGCGAAACGGCCAGCGCAACCGGCAACTCGGCGCCGAGGCGGTCCATCATCGGCACCACGCCGGACGTGGACAGCGTGACGCGGCGGCGCGACAGGCCGTACGCGTTGTCGTCGAGCATCAGCCGCATGGCCGGCACGACCGCACTGTAATTCAGCAGCGGCTCGCCCATGCCCATCATCACCACGTTGGTGACGACCCGCTCGGCCTTGCCGTTCGGGCCGGGTGCGCGACCCAGCGACGCTCGCAATGCAAATTCGGCCATCCGTAGCTGGCCGATGATTTCGGCTGTCGACAGGTTGCGGGAAAAACCCTGCTTGCCCGTCGAGCAGAAGCGGCAGTTCACCGCACACCCGGCCTGCGACGACACGCACAGCGTGCCGCGCGTCTCTTCCGGGATGAACACGGTTTCGACCGCATTGCCGTTTCCGACGTCGATCAGCCACTTGCGCGTGCCGTCGGCGGAAACGTGATCGCTGGCGATCTCGGGCATGACGATCGACGCGCGGCCCTTGAGTTTCTCTCTCAAGGACTTCGCAAGATCGGTCATGCCGTCGAAATCGCCAGCGTTGTACTGGTGGATCCAGCGCTGCAACTGCTTGGCGCGGAACGGCTTCTCGCCGAGGCTGCCGCAGTACGCGACAAGACCCTCGGCATCGAAGTCGAGAAGATTGACGGAAGTTTCGCTCGTCATGATGTGCTGCCTTGCCGCGTGCGCTGAATCCTGCCTACTTGCTGCCAGCCAGGGCTTAGCGCGAGTAAACGTTCATTTCCGGGAAGAAGAACGCGATTTCGACCGCTGCCGTTTCCGCAGCGTCCGAGCCGTGCACGGCGTTCGCGTCGATGCTGTCGGCGAAGTCGGCGCGGATCGTGCCCTTTTCCGCCTTCTTCGGATCCGTTGCGCCCATCAGGTCGCGGTTCTTCAGGATCGCGCCTTCACCTTCCAGAACCTGGATCATCACCGGGCCCGAGATCATGAAATCGACGAGGTCCTTGAAGAACGGACGCGCTGCGTGAACCGCGTAGAACTTCTCTGCGTCAGCACGCGACAGGTGCGCCATGCGCGATGCGACGATCTTCAGGCCGGCGCCTTCGAAACGGCTGTAGATCTGGCCGATCACGTTCTTTGCCACCGCATCCGGCTTGATGATCGACAGGGTGCGCTCGATTGCCATAAAAACTCCAAAAAATTAAGAAGTTACAGGTTCAAATGAATCCGCTATTGTAGCACGATCCCGTGTATCATTGCGATTGAACCCTTACACGCATGAAAGGTTCAGAATCCATATGTTTTGTGCTGCCCGGCCATTGAAACCTCCCGGCACGGAACGTATCTTAGCCATAGCTGCTCCGGTTTGCTGCGCCGCACACCGCGCGCGCCGAACCGGCCCCGGACGCCCACGCGTTCAATGTTAGGAGAAACCATGAACGACTATCCGTACAATTTCGGCCGCGGCGGTTCCGTCAGCACCGCCGAGGTTCGCAACCGCGTGCTGCGGAACACGTACTGGCTGCTCGCGCTGTCGATGGTGCCGACCGTGCTGGGCGCCTGGGTCGGCGTCGCGACGGGCTTCTCGCTGTTCGCGGCCACGAGCCCGATGATGAGCCTGCTCGCGTTCTTCGCGATCGCGTTCGGCTTCATGTTCGCGATCGAGCGGACGAAAAACAGCGCGGCAGGCGTATTCGTGCTGCTCGGCTTCACGTTCTTCATGGGCCTGATGCTGTCCCGGCTGCTGAGCTTCATCCTCGGCTTCTCGAACGGCCCGTCGCTGATCATGCTCGCGTTCGGCGGCACCGGCATCATCTTTGCCGCGATGGCGACGATCGCCACCGTCAGCAAGCGTGATTTCTCGGGGCTCGGCAAGTGGCTGTTCATGGGCGTGATCGTCATCCTGCTTGCCTCGGTCGCGAACATCTTCCTGCAACTCCCGGCGCTGATGCTCACCGTGTCGGTACTCGCGATCGCGATCTTCTCCGCCTACATGCTGTTCGACGTCCAGCGCGTCGTGAACGGCGGCGAGACGAACTACATCTCGGCGACGCTCGCGATCTACCTCGACCTGTACAACGTGTTCACGAACCTGCTCGCGCTGCTCGGCATCTTCGGCGGCAACCGCAACTGACGTTCGCCACGCATCATGAAAAAACCGGCCCGCGGGCCGGTTTTTTTACGTCCGCCGCCCGGAACTCAGTCGCGCTCGAACAGCGCGATCGATTCGACGTGCGACGTATTCGGGAACATGTTCACGACACCGGCGCCCTTCAGGCGGTAGCCGGCCTCGTGCACGAGCAGGCCCGCGTCGCGCGCCAGCGTCGACGGGTTGCACGACACATAGACGATGCGCTTCGGCAGCGGGCCTTCACCGCTCTGCGCGATCTCGGCCAGCGCCTTCGATACCGCGAGCGCGCCTTCGCGCGGCGGGTCGATCAGGAACTTGTCGAATGCGCCGAGCGCACGGATGTCGTCGCCCGTCACTTCGAACAGGTTCCGGCACGCGAACGTCGTGTGGCCGTCGACACCGTTTTCGCGCGCGTTCGCCAGTGCGCGCGTCGTCAGCGTGTCGCTGCCCTCGATGCCCATCACCTCGCGCGACAGCCGCGCAAGCGGCAGCGTGAAGTTGCCGATCCCGCAGAACAGGTCGAGCACGCGGTCGTCGCGCGACGGCGCGAGCAGGCGCAGCGCACGGCCCACCAGCACGCGGTTGATCTGATGATTGACCTGCGTGAAGTCGGTCGGCTTGAACGGCATGCGGATACCGAATTCCGGCAGCGTGTAATCGAGCGACACGTCGAGCGGATAGAACGGCGTCACCGTATCGGGGCCCTTCGGCTGCAGCCAGAACTGCACCTTGTGCTCGTCCGCGAATGCGCGCAGCAACGCTTCGTCGTCCGCGTTGATCGGCTCCAGCACACGCAGCACGAGCGCCGTGACTTCCGAGCCGACCGCGAGCTCGATCTGCGGCATCCGATCGCGAATCGACAGCCCCTCGACGAGCCGGCGCAGCGGCACCAGCATCGCCGACACGTGCGGCGGCAGCACTTCGCAGCTCGTCATGTCGGCCACGTAGCTGCTCTTCTTCTCATGGAATCCGACCAGCACGCCGCCCTTCTTCGCAACGTTGCGCACGGTCAGGCGTGCACGGTAGCGATAGCCCCACGACGGGCCGTGGATCGGCGCGAACATCGTTTCCGCGCGCAGCTTCGCCAGGTGCCACAGGTTGTCTTCGAGCACGCGCTGCTTGACCGCCACCTGTGCGCGCATGTCGAGATGCTGCATCGAGCAGCCACCGCAGGTGCCGAAGAACGCGCATTTCGGCTTCGTGCGCATCACGCTCGGGCGCAGAATGTCGACAACCGTCGCCTGCTCGTAGCTCGGCTTGCGGCGGAAGCTCGAATAAGTCACGCGCTCACCCGGCAGCGCGCCCTCGACGAAGATGACCTTGCCCGGCTCGCCGTCCTCGGTGATCGTGCGGCCGACACCGCGCGCTTCCATGTCGAGCGATTCGATCTCGAGAACCGGGGCGATTCCGGGCGCAACGGGCGCATTTCTTGATTTGCGCGCAGAAGTGGGGACGGCTTCGGACACCAGCTTTTCCTGACAAACGTTGAAGAAGGCGAGATTGTAGACGACGAAGGCCCGCATCGCCCGCTTTGCATGAGGCAGGCGTCCATACTTGAGCATGGACCGCACGACATTGCGCCGGAATGGCCAGGGACGCAACTCCGCCCGGGCGGGCGCGGCGAAGCCGAGCGGGCGCCTCCCCCGGCCTGGAATCCACCCGTCAGGAGATTCGACCATGCGACTGATCGACTGGAACATCCAATGGGGTCGGGACGCGGACGGCGTCGTCGATCTTTCGCGCACCGTCGCGGCAATCCGCGGGCTCGGCGACTTCGACGTGCTGTGCCTGCAGGAGGTCACGCGCGGCTTCGGCGCATTGCCCGGCTGGCCCGGCGCCGACCAGTTCGCCGAACTCGCGGCGCTGCTGCCCGGCCATACGATCGTCGAAGCGATCGGCGCCGACCTGCCGCCGATCGAAGCCGGTGCACCGCGTCGCCAGTTCGGCAATGCGATCGCGACCCGGCTGCCGGTCGGGCGCGTGCTCCGCCAGTTGCTGCCGTGGCCGGCCGACGCCGGCGCGCCGTCGATGCCGCGCGTCGCGCTCGACGTCGAGCTGCAGGCGCCCTTCGGACCGCTGCGCGTGGTCACCACGCATCTGGAATACTATTCGGCGCGCCAGCGGCTCGCCCAGGTCGACGCGCTGCGCGACCGGCACCGCGAGGCCTGCGCACACGCTGCACGACCAGCGCCCGCCGAAACCGCCGAGGGGCCGTTCAGCGCGACCGGCCAGCCGTGCGACGCGATCGTCTGCGGCGATTTCAACAGCGCGTTCGGCAGCGATGCCTATTGTCGATTCCTGGCGCCGATCGCAGACGCGCCGCGCTTCGTCGACGCATGGGTCGCCCGGCACCCCGGCCGGATGCCACCGCCGACGGCGGGTGTCTACGATACGGCGCAATGGTCGGAGGGGCCGCTCGCGTGCGACTTCGTATTCGTGACCGATACGCTGCTGCCGCACGTGATGCGCTGCGAAATCGACGGCGACGTCCGCGCATCGGATCACCAGCCGGTGCTGCTCGAACTCGATTGATCGCGCCGGCCTCGGCGCACCCCACCCGCGCTACGCGGTGAAGCCGGCGAGGTATTCGGCCCAGTGCGACGCCGGCTCCTGCGCAAGGGAGTTCTTCACGAGCAGGATCTCGTCCGCATACTCGCTCGGCGTCAGGCCGCCGCGCATCAACTGGAACCGGCAATACAGCAGGTACGTATTGACGACGTCGGTTTCGCAATAGTTGCGGATTTCCTCGATCCGCCCGTCCAGGAACGCTGGCCACACCTGGCTGCCGTCCATCCCGAGCTTGCCCGGAAAGCCGCACATCTTCGCGAGTGCGTCGAGCGGCGCGTTCGCGCGCGCCTGATACATCGCGAGCACATCCATCAGGTCGGTATGCCGCGAGTGGTAACGCGAAATGTAGTTGTTCCACTTGAATTCGCGGTCGTCCTCGCCGAGATCCCAGTAGCGGGTCGCGGGAATGCCGTGCACGAGCGCGCGGTAATGGAGCACCGGCAGATCGAAGCCACCGCCGTTCCACGACACGAGCTGCGGCGTGTATTTCTCGATCACGCGGTAGAACGACTGGATCAGCGTGGCTTCGTTGTCCTGCGGCGTGCCGAGCGAGCGTACGCGAAACCCGTTGTTGTCACGGAACACACACGAGATCGCCGCGATGCGCTGCAGGTGGTGCGGCAGGAAATCGCCACCGGTCTTCTCGCGGCGCGCGGCGAACGCATGTTCGGCCACCGCGGCATCGTCGAGCGTTGCGGGCAGGTCTTCCAGACGGCGAATGCCGTCGACATCGGGAATCGTCTCGATGTCAAAAACAAGAATCGGAGTCATCAGTTACAGAACGGCGTCCTTGCGCACGCCGTTGGAGGCGAAAAACCGCTTGAGGCGCACCAGCGCTTCCTGCTGGATCTGGCGCACGCGCTCGCGCGTGAGCCCCATCTCGTCGGCCAGCTCCTCGAGCGTCGCCGGTTCGATGTGATTCAGGCCGAAGCGGCGCTCGATCACGTGGCGGTGCTTGTCGGACAGCCGCGACAGCCACGCGCGAGTGAGCGTCTCGAGTTCGCGATGCTGCACTTCGGCGTCGGGCGACTGGCTCTGGTCGTCGGGCAGCAGGTCGAGCAGGCTGCTCGCGGGATCGAGGTCGAGCGGCGCGTCGAGCGACGCCGTGTGCTCGTTGAGCGCGAGGATGTCGGTGACTTCCTCGGCGGTCTTGCCGGTGAGATAGGCGATGTCGTCGATGCTGGCTTCGCGGCGCTCGGCCGCCTCGCCCGTCGACATCGAATTCTTTTCGAGGTGGCGCTTCGCGCGCAGCACCTGGTTCAGTTCGCGGATCACGTGCACGGGCAGGCGCACCGTGCGGGCCTGGTTCATGATCGCCCGCTCGATGCTCTGGCGGATCCACCACGTCGCGTAGGTCGAAAAACGGAAGCCGCGCGTCGGGTCGAATTTTTCGATCGCATGCATCAGGCCGAGGTTGCCCTCCTCGATCAGATCGAGCAGCGGCACGCCGCGGTTCAGGTATCCCTTCGCGATGCTGACGACGAGACGCAGGTTGCGCTCGATCATCACCTGCCGCGCCTCGAATTCACCGGCCTTGGCCAGACGCGAATAGCGCTGCTCCTCCTCGACGGTGAGCAGCGGCTTCACGCTGATGCGGTTCAGGTAATGCTGGATCGTGTCGGCCGTGAGTTCGGCCTGCAGCAGCGTGCGGAAATCGTCGACGTCGGGCGACGCCTCGGGCCGGCCTTCGCGCTCGTCGTCGCCACCGTCCGCCTCCGCGTCGCGCGCCTCGAGATCGCGTTCGTTATCCGCGTTGTCGTCTTCGTCGTCCGTCGAAGCACCCGCTCGCCCCACCGATGCTTGCGTGGCACGACTGATCTTCTCAGACTCGGCTTGCGGCTCGTGGCGCTTCGATTTCGGCATGGTCGTCTCGGTTATTGAGGCGGCAAATACTTCAGCGGATCGACAGGCTTACCCTGCCGGCGAACCTCGAAATGCAGCATCACGCGGTCGGAATCGCTGTTACCCATCTCGGCGATCTTCTGCCCCTTCGTCACCGCGTCCCCCTCTTTTACCATCAAAGCGCGATTGTGTGCATACGCCGTGAGGTAAGTTGCATCGTGTTTGATGATAATGAGGTTGCCGTAGCCACGCAGGCCATTGCCGGAATAAACGACGCGGCCATCGGCTGCCGCCTTCACGGCCTCGCCGGCCGTACCGCCGATATTGACGCCCTTGTTCTTCGCGTCGTCGAACCCGTTCAACACGGGGCCGCGCGCGGGCCACGCGAACGTCACGGGGCCGCTCGGCGCAGCTGCCGTGTCGCTCGATGCGGCCGCCGCGGCAGGCGGCGTCGCGACCGACGACGTACCGGCGGCCGGCGTTGCCGGGCCGCTGCTGAGCGGCGCGGTAGCGACGGCGGCGCCCGCGATCGGCGCGGCGACCTGCGTGCCCGCAACAGCGGCACCGGCCTGCGGCGACACGCGCAGCAGCTGGTCGACTTCGATCTGATTCGGGTTCGCCAGGTTGTTCCACGCGGCGATGTCGCGATAGTTCTGCCCGTTTTCGAGTGCGATCCGGTACAGCGTGTCGCCCGGCTTTACCCGGTAGTAACCCGGCGGCGCCGGCGGAAGCGGTACCGCGGGCTGCGCGGCGGCAGTCGTGCCGAGCGAACCGGAGCGATCGACGACGGGCGCGTTGTCGAGCCGCGTCGCACAGGCGGCCAGTAGCGTGGAGAACGCAGCTACGCAGATCGCGCGCTGGGCGAGCGTGAGCGGTTCCCTGGAACGGTTGTTTTGCATCGCGCGCAACATACTCATCGGTTTCAAATTACTCCGGATTTTAAAGGGACAAAGAAAACGCGATCAAGCCGTGACTCCCGCCATTGCGCGTGCGCGACGCGCTCGACGAGCGTGAGCACCTGGTGCTGCCCGCTCTGCGCGCCGACCGGCGCGACAAGGCGCCCGCCGATCGCGAGCTGCTCGAGCAGCGCCTGCGGCACGTCGAGCCCCGCCGCCGCGATCACGATCGCGTCGAACGGGGCCGCGGACGGCAGGCCGACACGCCCGTCGCCGTAGTGCAGACGGATGTTCGGCACGCGCAGCGGCCGCAGGTTCAGCTTCGCGCGCTCGTAGAGCGGCTTGATGCGTTCAATCGAATACACGTCGCGTGCCACGTGGCTCAGCACGGCGGCCTGATAGCCGCAGCCCGTGCCGATCTCGAGCACGCGCTCGAGCGTGCGGCCGGCCATCGCGAGCTCGATCATGCGCGCGACAACCGACGGTTTTGAAATGGTCTGCTGGTGGCCGATCGGCAGCGCGGAATCCTCGTAGGCCTGCGTCGCCAGCCCCGGATCCACGAACAGGTGGCGCGGCACCGCGGCCATCGCGTCCAGCACGCGCGCGTCGGTCACGCCGTTCGCGCGCAGCCGTTCGACCATCCGTTCGCGCACGCGTTCCGACGTGAGCGCGAACGCGCCGGCCGGCGCAACGCTCGGCGCGGCCGGCTTCGGCATCGCGGGCTTCAGCGCGGTCGGCTTCGGTGCGGTCGCGGGCTTCGCGGCGGGGGAACCGGGCATGGCCGTGCGCGCTGCAGCGGCTTTCACCGCAACCGGTTTCAGCACGGCCGCGGGCTTGTCGGCGGCCTTCGATGCCGCGACCGCCGCATGGCGTTCGCCGGCCCGACCTTCCGACTTGCGTGGCGCTCGCTTGAGATCTTCGAGCGCGAGCGGAAACCGCTTCGCGCGCTCGCCGCTCATGAAGCCCGCCCTCCGGCGCGCGCCCATTCGCGCGTCGCGGGCAGCATCTGCGTATGCGTAAGGTCCAGCTGCAGCGGCGTGATCGATACGAAACCGTTTGCCACCGCATGAAAATCGGTGCCTTCGCTGGCGTCCAGCGCTTCGCCCGCCGCGCCGATCCAGTAGATCGGTTCGCCGCGCGGGTCAGTCTGGCGAATCACCGGCTGCGACGGATGGCGTTTGCCGAGACGCGTGACCTTCCAGCCTTTCAGTTCGTCGTAAGGCAGGTTCGGAATATTGACGTTCAACAGCGGCTGCCCCGGCAGCGGATGCGCGAGAGAGTGCTCGACGATCTCCGCGGCGACGCGCGCGGCGTCCGCGAGATGGGCCCAGCCCTTGTCGACCAGCGAGAACGCAATGGCCGGCACGCCGAACATGATGCCTTCGGTGGCGGCCGCAACTGTCCCCGAATAGAGCGTGTCTTCGCCCATGTTCTGGCCGTTGTTGATCCCGGAAACGACGAGGTCCGGCCTGGCGTCGGCCATCCCTGTCAACGCGACGTGCACCGAATCGGTCGGCGTGCCGTTCACGTAGAAGAAACCCGTACTCGCTGCGCGCTGCACCGACAGCGGCCGCGACAACGTGAGGGAATTCGACGCGCCGCTGCAGTTCTGCTCGGGCGCGATCACCGTGAGTTCGGCCAGCGGCCGCAGCGCGTCGCTGAGCGCGGCGAGACCGGGGGCGAGATAGCCGTCGTCGTTGCTGAGTAGGATTCGCATCCGGCGATTGTAACCGAGGAAAGATGGCGCGAGAGCGACAGTCCGGCGACTGCGGGAGGACGGTTGCGGGCGGCCGTACACGCTGCACCGCCGCGTTGCGCGGCGGCGTTCTGCGCGCTCAGGAAAACGCCTCGCCGCCCCGGGTTTTCCAGCACCAACGGCGCTCGCTTGTGGAATGTGCCCTTCGGGGAGCCCGGCGCGAGGCGACGGGCCGAGGGGCGTTCAGATCGCACCCGCGTCGCGCAGTGCGGCAATCGCCTGCGCATCGTAGCCGAGGCCGCGCAGCACCTCGTCGGTATGCTCGCCGAGTTCGGGCCCGAGCCAGCGCGTTTCGCCCGGCGTGTCCGACAGCTTCGGCGTGATGTTCGGCAACGGAATGTCGGTGCCGTCGGCCAGCTTGAAGCGCTGGATCATCTGCCGCGCGACGAACTGCGGATCGGTGAACATGTCGGCGGCGCTGTAGATGCGCCCGGCAGGCACATCGGCCGCGTTGAGCACGACGAGCGCTTCATCGATCGTGCGCGGCGCGAGCCATGCGGCAATCGCGTCGTCGATCTCCTGCGTGCGCGGCACGCGCCCGTCGTTTTGCGCGAGTGCGGGATCGTCGGCGAGGTCGTCGCGCTCGATCGCCTTCATCAGCCGCTTGAAGATCGGGTCGCTGTTGCCGCCGATCACGATGCTGCCGTCGCGGCATGCATACGTGTTCGACGGCACGATACCCGGCAGCGACGCGCCGGTGCGCTCGCGCACCATCCCGTACACGCCGTATTCGGGCACCACGCTTTCCATCATGTTGAAGACGGCTTCATACAGTGCAACGTCGACCACCTGCCCCGCGCCGCCGTTGACCTTGCGGTGATGCAATGCCATCAGCGCGCCGATCACGCCATGCAGCGCGGAGATCGAATCGCCGATGGAGATGCCGATACGCGGCGGCGGCAGGTCGGGATATCCGGTGATGTGGCGCAGCCCGCCCATCGATTCGGCGATCGCGCCGAAACCGGGCCGGTCGCGGTACGGGCCCGTCTGCCCGTAGCCGGACAGGCGCACCATCACGAGGCCCGGGTTCTCGGCCGACAGCACGTCGTAGCCGAGCCCGAGCTTTTCCAGCAGGCCCGGGCGGAAATTCTCGATCACGATGTCGGCCTCGCGCGCGAGTTGCCGCGCGATCGCCTTGCCGGCGTCGGCCTTCAGGTTGAGCGTGACCGATTTCTTGTTGCGCGCCTGCACGGACCACCACAGCGACGTGCCGCCCTGCTCCGGATGGAGCTTGCGCCACTTGCGCAGCGGGTCGCCGCCGTTCGGATCCTCGATCTTGATCACTTCCGCGCCGAATTCGGCGAACAGCCGCGACGCGAACGGCCCCGCGATCAATGTTCCGAATTCGAGCACTTTGACGCCCGCGAGCGGGCCCTGGCTGGTGCTCATGTGTCTCCCTGGCATGAGGAACGGCGCCGCCGACCGGCGGCGCCCGGCTTACATCGTGCGGCGGTCGAGCATCGCGCGGGCGATGGTGCCCGCGTCGACATATTCGAGCTCGCCGCCCACCGGCACGCCACGCGCGAGGCGTGTGACCGCGAGCCCGCGCGCCTTCAGCGTCTGGCCGAGGTAGTGCGCGGTGGCCTCGCCCTCGTTCGTGAAGTTGGTCGCGAGCACGACTTCCTTGACGACCCCGTCGGACGCGCGCCGCACGAGGCGGTCGAAATGGATTTCCTTCGGACCGATCCCGTCGAGCGGGCTCAGCCGGCCCATCAGCACGAAATACAGCCCGCGGTAAGTCATCGTCTGCTCGAGCATGATCTGGTCGGCCGGCGTCTCAACGACGCACAGCAGCGTCGGATCACGCTCCTCGTCGCTGCAGACCTCGCAGATCTGCGCTTCGGTGAACGTATTGCACTTCTCGCAATGCTGCAGGTGCTCGGTCGCGAACAGCAGCGACCGGCCGAGCCGCTCCGCGCCCTCCCGATCGTGCTGCATCAGGTGGACCGCCATGCGCTGGGCGGATTTCGGCCCGACACCGGGCAGCACGCGCAACGCTTCGACGAGAGCGGACAGGGCGGACGGCTGTTTCATACGGCGGCAAAAAGTGGCACGGACGCCGCGTTCAGAACGGCAGCTTGAAGCCCGGGGGCAGCGGCAGGCCGGACGTCATGCCGCTCATCTTTTCCTGCGACGTCGCTTCGGCCTTGCGCACCGCGTCGTTGAACGCAGCCGCGACGAGATCCTCGAGCATGTCCTTGTCGTCCGCGAGCAGGCTCGGGTCGATCGACACGCGACGCACTTCGTTGCGGCACGTCATCGTCACCTTGACGAGGCCGGCGCCCGACTGCCCTTCGACTTCGATCAGTGCAAGCTGCTCCTGCATCTTCTTCATGTTTTCCTGCATTTGCTGCGCTTGCTTCATCAGTCCGGCGAGGTTGCCTTTCAACATGGGAATACTCCTTCTTGATCGTGTGAACACCGGCACGCGGCGCGTGCCGGCCAATGTGTGGGCGTGATTGTGCCTGTCGCGGGGCGCTCAGTTCAATGCAGCGTCGGCGGCGGGCCGTCCGGCGCCGCGTCGGCCAGCGGGCGCACCGAACCCTCGACGATGCGCGCACCGAAGTCGCGCACGAGCTGCTGGACGAACGGATCGCCGTGAATCTCCTGCTCGGCCTCACGCTGGCGCGCCGCGCGCGCAGCCGCATCGAGTGCCGCCGCCGTACGCCGGGCAGGCCCGACCTCGACGGCCACCTCGACCGGCTTGCCGAGCGCATCGGCCAGCGCGGCCTTCAGCTTCGCCACCTGCGCAGCGTCCGCATATTGCGGCACCGGCACTGAAAGTTTCAACGTAGTCGCATCGACGGCCGTCAGCTCGCTGTTGAACGCGAGCTGGTACGCGACGCCCTTGAGCGGCAGCCGCGCGGCCAGCGCCGGCCACTCGCCGTCGAAGCCGACTGGATCGAGCGCGATCGCGGGCGGCAGCGGACGCGTGTCGACCGGAGTGGACGGGCGGGCTTCCGCCGGCTTCGGCGTCACGCGCACATCGTCGGGGCCGCTGTCGAATACCGGCACGAAGCCGTCGTCGGGCGGGCCGCCAAACATCTCGTCGGCACTGAGCGGCACGTATTCGTCGGGCGGGATGTCCTCCCACGGCGGCGGGGCCTGACGCGCATCGGCTGCCTGCGGCGCACGGGCCGCCGCGCGCGGCGTCGGTACCTGTACGGCGGCGGGACGCGGCGCGACGGGCTTCTCGGCGGCCGGCTGGGCGGCCGGTTTCGCGGCGGCGCCTGCGCGACCGCGGTCGGACGACACGCGCATCCCCGCATTGCGCAGCACGTCCAGCGCGGCGGCGGCTCCCCCGGAACGCGCTGCCGGACGGGCGGCGGGCTCGGCCGGCGCAGCGCGCGGCACCGGTTCGGCCGGCGCAGCCGGCGTGTCGCTTCGCTGGACAACCGCAGCCGGCGGCTCGGGTTCATCGCGGGCGGGTGTCGGCCTCTCGCTGGCCGGCTCCGCTTGCGGTACTGCGGCCACGCGCGGCTGCGGCGTTTCGACGACCGGCCCATCAACCGGGGCCGGCGCGGATGCGGGGACGGCAGCCGGCTTCTCGGCCGGCTGGTCTGCTTCGCCGCCAGCCGGTGCCGGCGCCGCACGCACAACCGGCGCCGCTGGCGCAGCCGTTGCCGTAGCCTGCGGCCGCGCTGCCTCGACGGGTGCGGCGGATGCCGGCTTCGCCACGGCAGCCGATGCCGCCGCGACGCGCGGACCTGGCACCGCTCGCGGCACGGACGGCTGTCCGCCCGGCGCGCTGCCGGCTGCCACAGCCGGCTCGAACGCGAGCATCCGCAGCAGCGTCATCGTGAAACCGGCGTATTCGTCCGGCGCCAGGCCGAGTTCCGCGCGGCCGACCGTCGCGATCTGATAGAACAACTGGACCTGCTCGGGGCTCAGCGTCTCCGCGAAGCGGCGCAGGTCGCCCGCTTCGGGCCATTCGTCGAGCACCGAGCCCGGCGCGAACTGCGCCCACGCGATCCGGTGCAGCAGGCTCGCGAGATCCTGAAGCGCGGTCGAGAACGACAGGCTGCGCAGCGACATCTCGTCGGCAATCGCAAGGATTTCCGGGCCGCTGCCCGCGGCAAGCGCGTCGAGCAGACGCACCATGTAAGTCTGGTCGAGCGCGCCGAGCATGCCCGACACGGCCGACTCGGTCACCTCGTTTGCCGAATAGGCGATCGCCTGGTCGGTGAGGGACAGCGCGTCACGCATGCTGCCCTGCGCGGCACGCGCGAGCAGGCGCAGCGCCTGCGGCTCGAACGTGATGTGCTCTTCGCCGAGAATCCGTTCGAGATGCGACACGATATGCCCGGCCGGCATCTGCTTCAGGTTGAACTGCAGGCAGCGCGACAGCACGGTGACGGGAATTTTCTGCGGATCGGTCGTCGCAAGGATGAACTTGACGTGCGGCGGCGGCTCTTCGAGCGTCTTCAGCATCGCGTTGAACGCGTGATTCGTCAGCATGTGCACTTCGTCGATCATGTAGACCTTGAAGCGCGCATCGACGGGCGCGTACACGGCGCGCTCGAGCAGCGCGGCCATTTCATCGACGCCGCGGTTGCTCGCGGCATCCATCTCGACGTAATCGACGAAACGCCCTTCGTCGATCTCGCGACAGGCGCGACACACGCCGCACGGCTGCGACGTGACGCCGGTTTCACAGTTGAGTGCCTTGGCGAAGATCCGCGACAGCGTCGTCTTGCCGACACCGCGGGTTCCGGTAAACAGATAGGCGTGATGGAGACGCCCGCCGTCGAGCGCGTGCGTGAGCGCCCTGACGACGTGCTCCTGGCCGACGAGCGAAGCGAAATCCTTCGGACGCCACTTGCGTGCGAGAACTTGATAGGTCATCGGGAAATTGTATCAGTAACGCTGCGTCGCGCCGACACGCGAAACGGTGCGAAAGACAGGCAACGCGCAGGTAAAACGGAGTGTGGTGCAGAAATAAAAAACGCCCGGCGAACGGGGCGAGAAGGAAGGTGACGAGCCCAACCCTCGGCACTGGCGGAAAACGATTGTGGCTGCTTCGTTCCCGACCTGACCAGGTTCACCGCCCCACCATGCGAGGAGGCCCGTCACGGCATATTCTATCACCGCTTCCGGACGAATGCGACCGTTTGTTCGCACCAATGCGATTATGACCGGGCAAACCGGCGCGCATCGGGTCGCACGACGATCGCCCGCATCGAATTGCCTGCGTCCCCTTGTAATTTGCGGGCCGGCCTCCACCTGCAAGGCACAACGGTCGAACGGCGCGCCGTACCCCTACTCGCGTAGCGGCTACTATCGCCGCCCGCAGCAGATAGCAATTTAGGCTAATATGACGCCCGAACGACCCGCGAGCCGCGGCATGCAGCGCTTACACCCCTCCTGTCCGGAGAGCGGAGTGACCTGCCGCAGCGGCCGGCAGCCAACGGCGGCCGGTACGCCGCAACGCGCAAGCAGGCAGTCCCCGAACCGTAAGAGGTATTGACCCAATGAGCGAACAGATCAAACACATCAGCGACGCATCGTTCGAACAGGACGTCGTCAAGTCCGACAAGCCCGTGCTCGTCGATTTCTGGGCCGAATGGTGCGGCCCGTGCAAGATGATCGCCCCGATCCTCGACGAAGTCGCGAAGGACTACGGCGACAAGCTGCAGATCGCGAAAATCAACGTCGATGACAACCAGGCAACGCCCGCCAAGTTCGGCGTGCGCGGCATCCCGACGCTGATCCTGTTCAAGAATGGCGCGGCCGCCGCGCAGAAGGTCGGCGCGCTGTCGAAGTCGCAGCTCACCGCATTCCTGGACAGCCACCTGTAATACCGGCAGTTCCGCGGACGTGTTGTCAACCGGCAACACGTCCGTCGTCAAGCCGCCGTTCGCTCGCTCAAGCGCGAATCGGCCTATGCTAGAATTAAAAAACGTCTACAAGACGCATTTAAGTCTCTGAGCGCTTCCGCTCGCCCTCCTCCCTTTATTTCTTTCGTCGTCTCCTCCCTGGCGGGTTCTCCGTATGCATTTATCCGAGCTCAAGTCTCTGCACGTGTCCGAACTGATCGAAATGGCCAATGGCCTCGAGATCGAAAACGCGAACCGCCTGCGCAAGCAGGAGTTGATGTTTGCCATTCTTAAAAAGCGCGCCAAGACGGGTGAGACGATCTTCGGTGACGGTACGCTCGAAGTGCTGCCGGACGGTTTCGGCTTCCTGCGCTCGCCGGAAATGTCGTACCTCGCGAGCACCGACGACATCTACATCAGCCCGTCGCAGATCCGCCGCTTCAACCTGCACACCGGCGACACCATCGAAGGTGAAGTCCGCACGCCGAAGGACGGCGAGCGCTACTTCGCGCTGGTGAAGGTCGACAAAGTCAACGGGCAGCCGCCCGAGGCCTCGAAACACAAGATCATGTTCGAGAACCTCACGCCGCTGCACCCGAACAAGCCGCTCTCGCTCGAACGCGAAATGCGCGGCGAAGAGAACGTCACGGGCCGCATCATCGACATGATCGCGCCGATCGGCAAGGGCCAGCGCGGCCTGCTCGTCGCATCGCCGAAGTCGGGCAAGACCGTGATGCTCCAGCACATCGCGCACGCGATCAAGCAGAACCACCCGGACGTGATCCTGTTCGTGCTGCTGATCGACGAGCGTCCTGAAGAAGTGACCGAAATGCAGCGCTCGGTCGCGGGCGAAGTGATCGCCTCGACGTTCGACGAACCGGCCACGCGCCACGTCCAGGTCGCCGAAATGGTGATCGAGAAGGCCAAGCGCCTCGTCGAAATGAAGCACGACGTCGTGATCCTGCTCGACTCGATCACGCGTCTCGCACGTGCGTACAACACCGTGATCCCGGCATCGGGCAAGGTGCTGACGGGCGGCGTCGACGCGAACGCACTGCAGCGTCCGAAGCGCTTCTTCGGCGCGGCACGCAACATCGAGGAAGGCGGCTCGCTGACGATCATCGGCACCGCACTGATCGAAACCGGCAGCCGCATGGACGACGTGATCTACGAAGAGTTCAAGGGCACCGGCAACATGGAAGTGCACCTCGAGCGCCGCCTCGCGGAAAAGCGCGTCTATCCGTCGATCAACCTGAACAAGTCGGGCACGCGCCGCGAGGAAATGCTGATCAAGCCCGAGATCCTCCAGAAGATCTGGGTGCTGCGCAAGTTCATCCACGACATGGACGAAGTCGAGGCAATGGAATTCCTGCTCGACAAGATCCGCCAGACGAAGAGCAACTCCGAGTTCTTCGACCTGATGCGCCGCGGCGGCTAAGCGCCCCCGCCCCGCACCGAACGGCCGCCCGCGCATCCTGCCCGGCGGCCGTTTTTCGGCGCCAACCTGAACGTGAACGTACAGGTTGATCTACAATCGCATCATCGCCCCGATCGAACTCCCTCCACACCCCATGCCGAACGACACCTCCACCCCGTTGCTGACCGTAAGCGACGCCGCGTCGCGACTCGGCGTCACGCCGCGCACGCTGAAGTATTACGAGGAGCGCGGGCTCGTCACGCCGTCGCGCAGCGAGGGCCGCTACCGCCTCTACGACGAAGCCGACCTCGAGCGCTTCGCGCGCATCCTGCGGCTGCGCGCGCTCGGCTTCTCGCTGCACGGCATCACCGAAATGCTGAAGCGCCCGCTGGAAGAAATGGGCGACGGCCGGCGCCGCTACTCGGAAGCATCGCTGCGCGACATCCGTACCGGCCTCGCCGAGCAGGTCGATACACTCGACCGGCGAATCGCGGCCGTCCAGCGCGAACTGAAGGAAGCCGTCGCGCTGCGCAAGGAACTGCAGCACGACATCGACTACGTCGAGCGGCGTCTTGCCGGCGAAAGCGCCGACACGTTGATCGCGCAGCGGCAGGCCGAAAGCGGCACGCGGCGCGCGCGCAAGGCGCGCGAATGAACGCAATGCCCGGCCGCCCGCCGCTGTGGAGCCGCGCGAACCTGCGCGCGGACCTGTTCCCGTGGGCGCTCGCGCTCGTCACCGGCATCGACTATTTCGACAACGCGGCCTTCTCGTTCTTCGCGAGCTACATCGCGGGCGGCATCAACGCTTCGCCCGACGAACTCGTGTGGTCGTCGAGCGCTTACGCGGTCACGGCCGTGCTCGGCATCCTGCAGCAGCAATGGTGGGTCGACCGGCTCGGCCATCGCCGCTACGTCGCCGGCTGCATGCTGATGTTCTCGTTCGGCGCGATCGCGGCCGCGCTCGCCGACACGTCGCTCGAACTGGCGTTCGCGCGCGGTTTCCAGGGATATTTCATCGGCCCGATGATGGGCGCGTGCCGGATCCTGATCCAGATCAGTTTCAAGCCGCAGGAACGGCCGCCCGCGACACGCGCGTTCCTCGTCATGATCCTGCTCGGCAGCGCGCTCGCGCCGATCGTGGGCGGCGTGCTCGTCGCGCATGCGACATGGCGCGCACTGTTTGCATGCACGGCGCCGGCCGGCATCGCATTCGCGATCCTCGCGCTGCTCACGCTGCCCGACTCGGGCCGGACGCCCGACGACGAACGCGGCTCCGGACATTTCTGGCCGTATGTCGTGTTCGCGCTCGCACAAGGCGCGCTGCAGATCGTGCTGCAGCAGGTGCATTACCAGCTCTACAGCGGCTCGCCGATGCTGATCCTGCTGACGATCGCGGGGATCGGCGCGCTCGCGTGGTTCGCGTATCACCAGTGGAACCATCCGACGCCGCTCGTGCGCCTTCACGCGTTCCGCGAACGGACGTTCCAGGTCGGGCTGCTGCTCTACATGTTCTATTACTACGAGTCGACAGGCTTCAGTTACCTGACCTCGCGGCTTCTCGAAGGCGGGCTCGGCTATCCGGTCGAGAACGCCGGGCGGCTCGTCGGCACGATGTCGCTGATTTCGGCCACCGCGCTGTTCGCCTACCTGCGTTACGCGAAATTCGTCACGCACAAGAAGTGGTTCGTCGTGCCGGGGTTCGCGATCGCCATCACGGCCGCGCTGTGGATGACGCGAATGACGCCGCAGGTCGGCGAAGCCGCACTGATCGTCCCGCTGCTGCTGCGCGGACTGCTCCTGCTCTTCATCGTGCTGCCGGTGGCCAACCTGACGTTCCGGATCTTCGCGATCGACGAATACACGCACGGCTACCGGCTGAAGAACATCGTGCGGCAACTGACAATCTCGTTTGCGACGTCGTCGGTGATCATCGTCGAACAGCACCGCGTGGCCGTGCACCAGACGCGACTCGTCGAGCGCGCGAACGTGTTCGATCCGCTGTTCCAGCAGACCGTCGATGCGCTGACGCGCAGCTATGCGGCCGCCGGCCACGCGCTGAACGACGCGCACGGGCTCGCGATCGCGTCGATCGCGCGCATGGTCGCGCAGCAGGCGTCGTTTCTCGCGTCGCTCGACGGCTTTTACTTCCTGGCGGGCGTGGCGCTCGTCGGCGGCCTCTTCGCGGCATGGCAAAAAGAGATCGATTGAGTTAAAAGACAGGCTTTGGATTTCCGCGAGCCGCCTTCATGCTCTCGAAACTGACCCGCTGGTTCGACGACCGCCGCCGCGACCGCGCGCTGCGCAGCCATCCGATCCCCGACGCGCTATGGCAGGACACCGTCGAGCGCCTGCCGTTCCTCGCGGCGCTGTCGCCCGACGCGCTCGGCCGGCTGCGCGAACTGACGAGCCTGTTCGTCGCGAAGAAATCGTTCTCGACCGCGCACGGGCTCGAGCTGACCGACGCGATGATCGTCGCGATCGCCGCGCAGGCCTGCCTGCCCGTGCTGAATCTCGACCTGTCGCTGTACGACGGCTGGGTCGGCGTCGTCGTGTATCCGGGCGAATTCGTGATCCGCAAGACGGTGCAGGACGAGGACGGCGTCGTCCACGAAGTGGAGCAGGACGCGAGCGGCGAGGCCTGGGAAGGCGGCCCCGTGATCCTGTCGTGGGAGGATGCGCAGATGACGGACGGCCGCGACGCGTACAACGTCGTGATCCACGAGTTCGCGCACAAGATCGACATGGTCAACGGCGCAGCCGATGGCTATCCGCCCCTTTTTCGCCGCTGGCACGCGCCGTACCTCGATGCGCAGGCCTGGGCCGACGTGTTCGAGCACGCATACGACCAGTTCTGCGCGCGCGTCGACGCGGTGCCGGACCGCGCGTGGGCGCGCTTCGAGCGGGAATCGCTGATCGATCCGTATGCGGCCGACCACCCGTCCGAATTCTTCGCGGTATGCAGCGAAGCGCTGTTCGTACGACCGAAAGCGTTCGAGTCCGAATTTCCGGAGCTGTACCGGCTGCTCGCGCGCTACTACCGGCAGGATCCGGCCGGCACCGGCGCGCTCGACGCACCGTGAAAATAATTCGTCAACCATCTGATTTTCTGGCATAATCGCCGTTTTTCGACCTTAGGCAAGTGGCTCGCGCCGGGCTTGACGTCGGCTGGATCGCGCAACTTTGTGCGGCACGGCACGGCAAGCGGCGGGTTGGCTACCGCTCTCACCAAGGAAAATCATGAAACCTGGCATTCACCCGGATTACCGCGAAGTCGTCTTCCAAGACATGTCGAACGGCTTCAAGTTCATCACGCGCTCGACGATCCAGACGCGTGAAAACATCGAACTCGACGGCAAGACCTACCCGCTCGCCAAGATCGAAGTGTCGTCGGAATCGCACTCGTTCTACACGGGTCAGCAAAAGATCATGGACACGGCCGGCCGTGTCGAGAAGTTCAAGAACAAGTTCGGCGTTCGCGCCAGCGGCAAGGCGAAGTAAGCTTTGCACCGCATCCGGTGGTAGCAACGCGCCGGTATCGCACAAAAGGGCAGCCCAGGCTGCCCTTTTTTGTCTCTGCTCGCCGGAAAAGCACCGGCCGGCGTCCGGGCATCGGCCTGACGCGCAACTGCCGGCGCGTCTACAATGCCGGATGCTCGAAACCGGCTCGACCGCGCGCACCCGCGCCGGCCGCCCGCCCATAACAAATCGCTCATCTGCATGAAGCCTGTCGTCCGTCTCACCGCCTCCGCCACGCGTGCGCTGCCGCGCTGGCTGCTGCTTACCCTCTGCTTCGTCTACGCAGCGTTCGGCCTGTTCGGCCGCGACCCGTGGAAGAACGAGGACGCGGCGGGCTTCGGCGTGATGTGGACGATGGCCAAGGGCGGCTGGCACGACTGGCTGCTGCCGAACCTCGTCGGCAAGTTCATCACGACCGACGGGCCGCTCGGCTACTGGCTCGGCGCGCTGTCGATCCGCGGCCTCGGCCCGTGGGTCGATGCGAGCAACGCGTCGCGCGTCGATACCGGCGTGCTGTTCTGCGTCGCGTGCGCGTTCGTCTGGTACGCAGCCTACCTGCTCGGCCGGCGTGCCGAGGTCCAGCCGTTCAAATACGCATTCGGCGGCGAACCCGAGCCGCGCGACTACGGCCGCACGCTCGCCGACGGCGCGCTGCTGGTGCTCGTCGCCTGCTTCGGCCTCGCGGAACGCGGGCACGAAACGACGCCGCAGCTGGCGCAGTTCGCGTGGATCGCCATGCTCGTCTACGGGATCGTCCGCGGCATCGACAAGCCGATGCAGGGCGCGCTGTGGTGGGGTCTCGCGATCGGCCTCGTCGCCCTGTCCGGCAACCCGGTGCTCGTCGTCGCCCTGCTCGCCGGCACGACCGTGCTGTGGCTCGTCACGCCCGAGATGCGCAACCTGCGCCTGCCGCTGGTCGGCGTACCGCTCGCGGCCGCGATCTTCGCGCTGTGGCCGCTTGCCGCGTTCGTCGCGGCGCCCGACGACGCCGCATGGTTCTTCAACCAGTGGATTCACGGCAGCCTGATGCGCTTTTCCGGCCCGCCGACCGCCGTGCTCGGCTATGCGGCAAAGAACCTGCCGCTGTTCACGTGGCCCGCGTGGCCGCTCGCGATCTGGGCATGGTGGAGCTGGGCCGGCATGCGCCGCCGCGCGCACGTCGCGATTCCGCTGTCGGTCGCCGTGCCGCTCGTCGCGCTCGTGATCCTGCAGAGCCAGCAGTCGAACCGCATGTACATGCTGCTGATGCCGCCGCTGGCGGTGCTCGCGACGTTCGCGCTGCCGACCCTCAAGCGCGGCGCGATCAACGCGATCGACTGGTTCGCGGTGCTGAGCTTCACGATCCTCGGCACCTTCGTGTGGCTCGTGTGGCTCGCGTCGCTCACGGGTTTCCCGCATCCGCTCGCCCGCAACCTCGCGCGCCTCGTGCCCGGCTACGAGCCGCACTTCAAGATCCTGTCGTTCATCTGCGCGGTGATCGCCACGGTGTGCTGGTGCTTCCTCGTGCGCTGGCGCATCTCGCGGCAGCCGAAGGTCCTGTGGCGCAGCGTCGTGCTGTCGGGTGCGGGCACCACGCTGATGTGGGTGCTGCTGATGACGCTGTGGCTGCCGATCGTCAATTATGGCCGGACCTATCGCGACGTCGCGCAGCAGATCGCCGTGCACCTGCCGTCCGACTACGAGTGCATCTCGCCTGTGCGGCTCGGTGACGCGCAGCTCGCGACCTTCGCGTATTTCGGCAACATGCGCTTCGATTTCTCCGGCGACTGCGACGTGATCCTGCGCCAGGACCGCGCGGACTTCGGCGAGCCGAGCTCGATGTCGCAATACGTGTGGCGTCTCGTGTGGGAAGGCCGCCGCGTCGCCGACCGCGACGAGCGCTTCCGCCTGTACGAGCGCATCGAACGGCCGAAGACGCCCGTCAAGCGGCGTCCGCCGCGCCGTCAGCCGGCCGACTGACGATGTTCGGCGACATCCGCCGGATCGTCGGTCTCGCGTGGCCGGTGCTCGTCGGCCAGCTCGCGATCATCGCGTTCGGCGTGATCGACACCGCGATGGTCGGCCGCTACTCGGCCGTCGATCTGGCCGCGCTCGGGCTCGGCTCGTCGATCTACGTGTCGATCTACATCGGCCTGACGGGCATCCTGTCCGCGCTGCAGCCGATCACCGGGCAACTGTACGGTGCGCGACGCTATGCCGAAATCGGCGAGGAAGTGCGCCAGGCGCTGTGGCTCGCGCTGCTGCTCGCGGTGCCCGGCTTTCTCCTGCTGCATTTTCCCGAGCCGCTGCTGCGCGTCGCGCACGCACCCGCCGCGCTGCACGACCGCACCGTCGACTACCTGCGCATCCTGTCGTACGGGCTGCCCGCCAGCCTCGTCTTCCGCATCTACAACGCGCTGACCAACGCGGCCGGCAAGCCGCGCCTCGCGATGATCCTGCAGATCGGCGCGCTGGTGCTCAAGTTTCCGCTCAACGTGTGGTTCATCTTCGGCGGGTTCGGCGTACCGGCCCTCGGCGGCCCCGGCTGCGGGCTCGCGAGCACGCTGATCAACTGGGCGCTCGCACTGATCGGCTACACGCTGCTCGCGAAGCTCGACGTGTTCGCGCCGCTCGCGATCTTCTCGCGCTTCTGCTGGCCGGTGTGGGAACGCCAGAAGGCGATCCTGAAACTCGGCGTGCCGATGGGCCTGTCGTACCTGATCGAGGTCACGTCGTACACGTGCATGGCGCTGTTCATCGCGCAATTCGGCACGACGACGCTCGCCGGCCACCAGATCGCCGGCAACATCGGCGCGGTGCTGTACATGACCCCGCTGTCGATCGGCGTGGCGGCATCGACGCTGGTCGCGCGCGCGCTCGGCGCCGGACGGCCCGAAGAAGCCCGGCTGCTCGGCCGGCACAGCGTGATCTTCGCGTGCGGCATTGCCGCGACATACGGCCTGCTCGTGTTCGTGCTGCGACCGCTGATCATCGGCGGCTATACGCCGAACCCGGCCGTCGCCGCGGCCGCGATGCCGCTCGTCGCGATCGTCGCGTGCTACCACGTCTTCGATGCGCTGCAGGTCACGTCGGCGTTCGTGCTGCGGGCCTACAAGGTCGCGGTCGTGCCGACCGTGATCTATGCGGTCGCGCTGTGGGGCGTCGGGCTCAGCGGCGGCTACGTGCTCGGCTTCGACGTGGGCGGCATCGCGCCCGTTTGGCTGACCGGCGCGCGCGGCTTCTGGTTCGCGAATACGGTCAGCCTGATGCTCGCGGGCGCCGGGCTCGTGCTGTACCTGCGCCGGGTGAGTCGCGCGCACGCCCCGGCGCCGGCCTGACGCGCCGCCCGCTACCTGTCCTCCAGCACGTCGGCCGCATGGTATGACGACCGCACGAGCGGGCCGGCGACGACTTCCCTGAAACCCAGCGCCAGCGCGTGGTCGCGCCACGCGGCGAATGCCTCGGGGCTTACGTACCGTCGCACCGGCAGGTGGTGCGCCGACGGCGCCAGATACTGGCCGAGCGTCAGCACGTCGACTTCGTGCGCGCGCAGGTCGCGCAGCGTGTCGCGCACCTCGTCGTCGCGCTCGCCGAGCCCGAGCATCAGTCCCGACTTCGTCACGAGCGTCGGCCGCGCGGCCTTCGCCTGCGCGAGCAATTCGAGCGAGCCGCGATAGTCGGCGCCCGGCCGCGCCGCGCGATACAGCGACGGCACCGTCTCGATGTTGTGGTTGAACACGTCGGGCCAGGCCGTCGACAGTGCATCGAGCGCACGGGCCACGCGGCCGCGGAAGTCCGGCGTCAGCACTTCGACGCCGATGCCCGGCACGCTCGCGCGCACCGCCGCGATGCACGCGGCGAAATGCGCGGCGCCGCCGTCGCGCAAGTCGTCGCGGTCGACCGACGTGATCACGACGTAGCGCAGCCCGAGCGCCGCGGCCGCGTCGGCCAGCCGCGCCGGCTCGTCGGGATCGAGCGGCTCGGGACGACCGTGCGCGACGTCGCAGAACGGGCAGCGCCGCGTGCACAGGCCGCCCATGATCATGAAGGTCGCGGTGCGCTGCGCGAAGCACTCGCCGATGTTCGGGCACATCGCCTCCTCGCAGACGGAATGCAGCCGATGGTCGCGCAGCACGGCAGCCATGTCGGCCACCGCCGCGCTCATCATCGGCCGCGCGCGCAGCCACGGCGGCTTCGGCAACGCCGCGCCGGCAGCGGGCTCGACGCGCACCGGAATGCGCGCGAGCTTGTCGCGGCTTCTCGCGCCCGGCTGGCCGAGCGCCGTGAGGCTGGGTCGTTCGAGCGCGGCGGCCATCGTCAGTCTCCGAGGAACGCGACGATCAGGCGGTTCACGTCGGCGGCCGCCTCCATCTGCACCATGTGCCCGCTGCCGGCGATCACTTCGGCACGCACGCCGTCGGCCAAACCCTGCGCGTGATGCGCCGGGATCACCTGGTCGCGCTCGCCCCAGATCACGAGCGTGCGCGGCGCAAGCGTCGCGAGCCGGTCGCGGAACACACGCCGCTGTGCGGTGCCCTCGAACGCCGCATTCGCGATCTTCTCGAGCGCGGCCTGCACGCCTTCGAGCCGCTTGTACTTGACGAGATCCTCGACGAGCTGCCGCGTGACCAGCGCGTTGTCCGCAAACAGCGCGCCGAGGTGCGGCTTCAGCGTATTGCGGCTGTTGCCGGCGACGAAACCATCGATGTAAGCGCGGTTGATGTCGGTGCCGAGCCCCGCGCTCGCGATCAGCGTCAGCGACGCGACGCGTTGCGGCGCGCGTTCCGCTGCCGCCATCGCAACCGCACCGCCCATCGAATGGCCGATCAGGTGTGCCTGGTCGATGCCCCTCGCATCGAGCAGCGCGAGCACCGCGTCGGCGAGTTCGTCGAGGCTGCCCGTCTCGACCGCCTTGCCCGATTCGCCATGGCCGGGCAGGTCCAGTGCCCACACGGGCCGGTGCGCGGCGAGATCCGCGTGATTGAACAGCCAGTTGTTCAGGTCGCCGCCGAAGCCGTGAATCAGCACGGCGGGTGTGCCGGTGCCTTCGCCGAGCTTCAGGAAGCGCACCGTCCGGCCGCCGATCTGCGCCTTCTCGGGTTGCGGGCCGGCCGCTTCGTCGGAGGCCGCGCTCGGCACGAAATCGCGCTGGAAATCGGCGATCGCCGCGTCGATGTCCGCATCGCTCGCATCGGCCGCCGCGACGACGCCGAGCAGCGCGCCGACCGGCAGCGTCTCGCCTTCCTGCGCGACCTGCCGGCGCAGCATGCCGTCGAACGCGCATTCGACGCCCGACGAGATCTTGTCGGTCTCGACGTCGAGCACTTCGTCGCCCTTCGTCACGCGTTCGCCGATCGTCTTCAACCAGCCGTTGACCTGCCCCTGCTCCATCGACAGCCCCCACTTGGGCATCGTGATCATGTGAATCGACATCGTGTCAGCTCCTCGTCTTCAGGACCGCCTGCGCAATCGCATCGGCGGACGGGATATACAGGTCTTCCAGCACGCTCGCGAACGGCGCGGGCGTGTGCGGCGCGGTCACGAGCTCGATCGGCGCCTTCAGCGCATGGAACGCGCGCTGCGCGACGAGCGCGGCAATGTCGGTCGCGATCGAGCAGCGCGGGTTCGCTTCGTCGACGACCACGACGCGCCCGGTGCGCTCCGCGCTTTCGAGGATCGTTTCCTCGTCGAGCGGCGACGTCGTGCGCAGATCGATCACGTCGACCTGGATGCCGTCCTTCGCGAGCGTCGCGGCCGCGTCCATCGCGAGATGCACCATCCGGCCGTACGTGACGATCGTCGCGTCGTCGCCGTCGCGCATCACGTTTGCCTCGCCGAACGGAATCGCATAGGACTCCTCCGGCACGTCGCCTTCGCGCGTATAGAGCAGCTTGTGTTCGAGGAAGATCACGGGATCGTTGTCGCGGATCGCCTGGATCAGCAGCCCCTTCGCGTCGTACGGCGTCGACGGGCACACGACCTTCAGCCCCGGGATGTGCGTAAACAGCGACGTGAGCATCTGCGAGTGCTGCGCGGCCGCGCGCAGCCCGGCGCCGTACATCGCGCGAATCACGACCGGCGTCACGGCCTTGCCGCCGAACATGTAGCGGAACTTGGCGGCCTGGTTGAAGATCTGGTCGAAGCACACGCCCATGAAGTCGATGAACATCAGCTCCGCGACGGGCCGCATCCCGCATGCGGCCGCACCGACCGCCGCGCCGATGTAGCCGCCCTCCGACAGCGGCGTATCGAGCACGCGGCCCGGAAACTTGTGGAACAGCCCCTTCGTCACGCCGAGCACGCCGCCCCACGCGTCGTCCTCGCCCGGCGCGCCCGCGCCGCCCGCATTGTCCTCGCCCATCACGATCACGCTGTCGTCGCGCGCCATTTCCTGCGCGAGCGCCTCGTTGATCGCCTGCGAATAAGTAATCTTCCTTGCCATGTCTGTCTCCTGGAATGTTCGGTTCGCCGTGTCGGCCGCGGTGTCAGGCGGCGCTCACGGGTACGACACGTAGACGTCGGTCAGCAGGTCGGCTGCGTCGGGCAGCGGCGCGGCCTTGGCCTGCGCGACCGCGTCGTCGATCAGCGCCTTCACCTGGGCATCGACCGCGCGCAGATCGGCGGTCGTCAACGCTTCGGCCCGCACGACGCGCGTCTCGAAATGCTTCAGGCAGTCCTTCTCGTCGCGCAGCTTCTGCACCTCGCCGGGTGCGCGATAGGTCTGCGCGTCGCCTTCGAAGTGGCCGAAATAGCGCGTGAACTTCACCTCGACGAGCGTCGGGCCGCCGCCGTTGCGCGCGCGCTCGACGGCTTCGCCGAGCGCTTCGTGCACCGCGAAGAAGTCGAAGCCGTCGACGATCACGCCCGGCATCCCGAACCCGTTCGCGCGATCGGCGATGTTGTCGGTCGCGACCGACCAGCTCGACGACGTCGCTTCCGCGTAGCCGTTGTTTTCGGCCACGAAGATCGCGGGCAGCCGCCACACCGACGCGAGGTTCATCGATTCGAAGATCACGCCCTGGTTCGACGCGCCGTCGCCGAAGAAGCACACGCCGACGCCGCCCGTCTTCTTGTGTTTCGCCGCGAGCGCGGCGCCGCACACGAGCGGGCCACCCGCGCCGACGATCCCGTTGGCGCCGAGCATCCCCATCGACAGGTCGGCGATGTGCATCGAACCGCCCTTGCCGTGGCAGACGCCGGTTTTCTTGCCGTAGATCTCGGCCATCATCCCGTGCACGTCGACGCCCTTCGCGATGCAATGGCCGTGGCCACGGTGCGTGGTCGCGACGTAGTCGTCGAGGCCGAGGTGCAGTATCGTACCGACCGCGGACGCCTCCTCGCCCGCGTACAGGTGAACGAAGCCGGGGATCTCGCCGGTCGCGAATTCGACGTGCAGGCGTTCCTCGAATTCGCGGATCGTGCGCATCAGCCGGTAGGCGTCCAGCAGCTTGTCCCTGCTGAGCTGTGTCGAAACGG
This sequence comes from Burkholderia reimsis, assembly GCF_003294055.1. NCBI lineage: Bacteria > Pseudomonadati > Pseudomonadota > Betaproteobacteria > Burkholderiales > Burkholderiaceae > Burkholderia > Burkholderia reimsis. Next base: position 258,909 of record NZ_QMFZ01000004.1, on the reverse strand, counting down.
TCATGTGTGTCTCCTGGGTAGGTCTGACTGCGAATGCCGCCGCGGCGATGCCGTGGCGACGGATTGCACGGCCTGCGGCCGTCAGTGGAACGTGAAGCCACCGTCGACGTTCACGGCCTGGCCCGTCACGTTGTCCATCGTCGCGAAGAACAGCGCGAGCCGGCCCATGTCTTCCGGTGTCTGCGCGCGGCCCTGCGGGATCAGCGCCAACTGGTGCCGCTGCCACGATTCCTCGACCGTTTCGCCGTCGGTCTTCCATTCGTCGGACAGCCGGTCCCACATATAGGTACGGACGATGCCGGGGCAGATCGCGTTGACGGTCACGCCGTCGCGCGCAAGCTCCTTCGCGAGCGCGTTCGTGAAGCCGACGACCGCGAATTTCGATGCGCTGTAGTGTGCGAGATTCGGAAAGCCTTCCTTGCCGGCGATCGACGCGACGTTGATGATCCGGCCGCGGCCCTGCGCCTTCAGGTGCGCGAGCGCCGCGCGGCAGCCGAGGAAGGTGCCCTTCGCGTTCACGTCCATCACGACATCCCAGTCGCGCTCGGTCAGTTCGGCGACCGGATGAATGCTGATCACGCCCGCGCAATTCACGAGGATGTCGAGCCGGCCGAGTTCGGCGAGCGCCTGCGCGACCATCGCGTCGACCTGCGCGGCCTGCGTGACGTCGACCTTCGCGACCGCCGCCCGCCGGCCGAGCGCGCGTACCTCGCGCGCGGTGGCGTCGAGCGCGTCGTCGAGCAGGTCGGCCAGCAGGACGTCGGCGCCCGCGCCGGCAAGCGTCAGCGCAATGCCGCGGCCGATGCCGCGCGCGCCGCCCGTGACGATGGCGACCTGTCCTTCGAGTGAAGCCGTCATGGCAATGTCTCCTTGAGGATCGTTATGGATGTCGAAATGTCATGCGAAAAAGCGGCGGCTCAGTCGTGCCACGCACCGGCATCGCGCAGCAGTTGCCGCGACGACGCGTAACGCAGCGTGCGGCCGACATCGACCGTCAGCGGCCCGCGCCAGTCGAGCGAGATCTCGTAGCGATCGCCGCGCGCGACCTCGATCTCGCGTTCACCGTCGAACGCCAGCGTGCCGCGCTCGAACGGGATCGTCTGCCACGCGCCCGGCTCGAGCCGTTCGCAACTGCGCATCACGACGCGGTCGACGCGGCCCGGCGCAATCGGCGCGACGAGCGGCGTGCCGGCCGCGTTGCCTTCAGCCGCGAAACGCATCGCGAGCCCGTGCGGCGCGCTGCGTTCGAGCGGCGCCCACGCGCCGCCGAGCGCGGACAGGCCGATCCCGTCCGGTTCCGCGAACGTCAGGTAGAGCGAATCGATGTCGTCGGACCCCGAGATCGCGCGGGCGCCGATGAAGCGCTGGCGTGCGGCGCACACGTCGACGAGCGCGATCTCCTCGCGCCCCGGCTGCGCACCCGCCACGCAGCGCACGACGAGCCGCTTGTTGCGCGTGAACGCGACTTCGGCCGGCACCGCGCCGGTCGCGGCGAGTCCTGCCGCAACGCCCGCGACGGTTGCCTCGCGATGTTCGGGAAACGCGTTGTTGGTGCCGGTGGACAGCGCGACGAGCGGTGTCGCGCCACAGTGCGCAGCCACGGCGCGATGCGTGCCGTCGCCGCCGAGCACGACGATCAGCGCGACCTCCATCCGGTGCAGGTACGCGGCACCGGCCTGTGTATCGGCGACGGTATCGGTGATCGGCAGGTCGACGAATTCGACCTCGGGCCAGCGCTCGTGCGGCGCGACCGCGCGATGCGTGTCGATCGCGCGCAGCAGCAGCGTCGCGATGCCCGTGCGGTCGCGCAGCGTCAGCACGCGCTCGACGCCCATCGCGCCGAGGCCGGCCAGCAGGCGCACGATCATGTTCGCCTTCTCCGCCGTCGGAAACACGGAGGCATGCGTCGTGAGGCGGCGAATGTCGCGCCCCGATGCGGGGTTCGCGATCACGCCGACGGTAACGGGCGTCGTCACGGGTTTGTCTCCATCCAGTTGGCCGGCCCCGGCGCATGGGTGTACGCCGCGGCCTGCCTGTCTCGTCCGCTGCCATCGCCGGGCGGCGGATCTTCATCGTCGACGCGACCGCGCCGACCTGCCCGTGATCTCTGCAAGCGGCGTGCCATCGTGCGTGCGATGACCGTGAAACCCGTGTGCACGCTGGCGCGGCGGGAATGTCGACGCCGCCGGTTCGCTGCCGGAGCCACGGCGTGCGCGGCAATTCCGCCCGTTCGTCTCACCCCGTCGATGCGACGAAATGGCCACCGCGACGCCGATGCAAGCGCGCCGTTGCGCCCGCAAACCCCGCGCTGTCGCGGCGCCGCGCGGGCCGCGTCATGCCGGACGATCCGCGCATGCCGCACATGCGCGCGTCTCAGCGACACGAGACAGCGCGCGATACCGGTGAGACGAACGTCTCACGCCCGCCGCGTGCTGCGATGCAATGTGATCCGTCGAACGGGATGTGCTACAAGAACATCGCATTCCCCGCCGTACGGAACCGGAGCCGACCATGCCCTACGCCGTCCCCCAGGCCCAGCACGCCGACCGTGTGCTCGGCGCGCTCGCCGGACGCCTGCCCGCGCCGGCCGAATCCACGCGCCTCGTGTCATCGTGGCAACGGTCGCTCGAGCGCTACCGTCTCGACCCCGCTTCGTCGATCGGCCCGCGCGTGCTGACCGCGGCGGAGCTGCGCGAAGTGCGCGACAAGGAAGAGGCCTTCCTGCGCGCGTCGGGCCAGTGCCTGACGCGGCTGCACGACATGATCCGCGTCGCCGACTACTGCGTGATGCTGACCGACGCGCACGGCGTGACGATCGACTACCGGATCGACCGCGAGCGTCGCAACGACTTCCGCCACGCGGGGCTGCACATCGGCTCGTGCTGGTCGGAAAGCGAGGAAGGCACCTGCGGTGTCGCGAACGTGCTGACCGATCTCGCGCCGATCACCGTGCACAAGACCGATCACTTTCGCGCGGCCTTCACGACGCTCACCTGCAGCGCGGCGCCGATCTTCTCGCCGGGCGGCGAGCTGATCGGCGTGCTCGACGCGTCGGCCGTTCAATCGCCCGACGGCCGCGACAGCCAGCGTCTCGTCTATCAGCTCGTGCGGCAGAGCGCGGCACTGATCGAGGACGGCTACTTCGTGCACAGCACCGCGCAGCACTGGATCCTGTTCGGGCATCCGAATCGTCACTACGTCGAAGCCCAACCCGAGTGGCTGATCGCGTTCGACGAATGCGGCAATATCGTCGCCGCGAACCGGCAGGCGCGCGACGCGCTGCCGGCACTGCGCGAACCGCGCCATATCGACGAGATCTTCGATGCGACCGAGATGCCGCTGCGCGATGCCGCGCGGCTCGATGCGATCGTCGCGCTGCGACTGCGCGCGACCGGCGCGCCGCTCTATGCGCGGCTGCGCGCGCCGCTACGGCGCACCGGCCGCGAGCCCGGCACGGCCTCGCGCCGCCCGGGCACCACGCAACGTCACGTCGGCGCGCTGACGCCGTTCCTGCACAGCAGTGACGCGCATATCGCGCAACAGGCCGAACTCGCGTTGCGTGTCGCGAGCAAGCGGCTGCCGATTCTCGTGCTCGGCGAGACCGGTGCGGGCAAGGAAGTGTTCGCGCGCGCGATCCATGACGCCGGCGCGCGGCGCGCGCGGCCGTTCGTCGCCGTCAACTGCGGCGCACTGCCGGAAGCACTGATCGAGAGTGAATTGTTCGGTTATGCGGCCGGTGCGTTTACCGGCGCACGCAAGCACGGCGCGCGCGGCAAGATCGCACTCGCCGACGGCGGCACGCTGTTCCTCGACGAAATCGGCGACATGCCGCTCGCGCTGCAGACACGCCTGTTGCGCGTGCTCGCCGATGGCGAGGTCGTGCCGCTCGGCAGCGATACGCCCGTGCGCGTCGATCTCGACGTGATCTGCGCGACGCACCGCGATCTCGCGCGCATGGTGGCAGACGGCACGTTCCGCGAGGATCTGTACTACCGGCTGAGCGGCGCGACGTTCGAACTGCCGCCGCTGCGCGCGCGCGCGGACGTGCGCGACGTGATCGCCACCGTGTTCGCCGAGGAGGCGCAGGCAACCGGCCACGTGCTGACACTCGATGCAACGCTCGCGGAACAGCTCGCCGCGTATCCGTGGCCCGGCAACGTCCGGCAGTTGCGCAACGTGCTGCGCTATGCGTGCGCGGTATGCGACGCCGCGCGCGTGACGCGACAGGATCTGCCGGCCGATATAGCCGCGCAGCTCGGCGGCGCGTCGATCGGCACCCTGCCTGACGACGAGCGCGGCCGCATCGTCGCGGCGCTCACCGCGCACCGCTGGCGGCCCGACGCCGCCGCGCAGGCGCTCGGCATCTCGCGCGCGACGTTGTACCGGCGCATCGCGAAGCACCGGATCGTCGCGCCGCACCGCGCGTGACGCGCGGGTGCCGACGCATGCCCCGTCACGCGAGCTGCCCGACCGCGTCGTGCGCGTCGTTCGCGTCGTTTTCCTCTGCGGCCGCTTCGTCGAGCCGCGCGAACACCTCGCGCGCCGCGAACAGCGCGTTGAGCGCGGCCGGGAAACCCGCGTAAACGGACATCTGCATGAACACCTCGACGATCTCGTCGCGCGTGCAGCCCACGTTCAGCGCGGCCTCGATATGCACCTTCAACTGCGGCTGCGCGTTGCCGAGCGCGGCCAGTGCCGAGATCGTCGCGATCTCGCGCGCCTTCAGGTCGAGTTGCGGCCGGCTGTAGATGTCGCCGAAGCCGAACTCGACCAGCAGCCGTGCGAAGTCCGGGGCGATCGGCGCAAGCGCCGCGATCACGCGTTCGCCCACCTCCCCGTCGATTTCCTTCAGTTTGTTCCAGCCGCGCGTGTAGCGGTCTTCAACGAGTCGTTCCATGGTGTTCGTCCTGTTCCGATGGGGAGTGAGAGGGTTTTGCCCGTCGTGCCGCATCGCGCTCCTGTGCCTCGTAGTACGCGATCTTGTCGCTGATCACGTCGAGGCTCGCCTGCAGCTCCGCGAGATGCGCGCGCACCGCGTCGCGATGCGTGACCAGCAGGCTGCGCCGCGCACCGAAGGTCGGCTCGCCCTGCGCGCGCAGCGCCGCGAATTCCTGCATCTGCGCGATCGGCATGCCGGTCGCCTTCAGGCGCATCACGAAGGCCAGCCAGTCAAGGTCGGCCGGCGCATAGAGCCGGTGCCCGGCCGCCGTGCGCGAAATCGCACGCAGCAGGCCGGCCTGCTCGTAGTAGCGCAGCGTATGCGTGGACAAGCCGGTCAGCTCGGCGACTTGCCCGATCGTCAGCGGGCCGGCGGCGGAAGGTTTGGATACGGTTTTCGACATGGCAGGAACAAGGTTAGGAGTTAGAGTCAACTCTAAGTCAAGCGCTTTTGAACGGCCAGCGCGACGACGACCCACGACACCCCGCGACACCGTAAAGAATGGTCAAAACCGCCGCCCTGCACGGGTTTCGGTCTTTACAGCGCCGCAAGCCTTCAGCAAGATTCGGTCAGCCTGTCTTAAAAAGGGCACGCATTTGTCCTATGCTTAACGGCGACGCCCGGCCAAGTCTCGCCCGCCGTCCGTTGCAACAGCCATTCATCCGTCAGAATCAGAACCAGGGAGCCTTTGCCATGCTGAAAAAGCTGCTGATGCTGTTCGTCGCGCTGTCGCTGTCACTCGCCGCAGGCCTTGCCGCGGCCGTCGAAGTCAACACGGCCGACCAGGCCGCGCTCGAATCCGTGAAGGGTCTCGGGCCGGTGAAGTCGAAGGCGATCATCGACGAACGCACCAAGAACGGCCCGTTCAAGGACGCGGACGATCTCGCGAACCGCGTAAAGGGCCTCGGCACGAAGTCGGTCGGCCATCTCGAGGAAAACGGCCTGACGATCGGCGGCTCGTCGACGCCGCCGAAGGGCGTGAAACTGTCGAAGCCGGCCGCGACGACACCGGCGACCCCGTCGGCAACGACGTCGGCAGGCACCGCGTCGACGTCCACGACCGCGACGGCCGGTACGACGGCCACTGCGCCGGCACCGGCGGCAAGCGCGCCGGACACGGCGGCGAAACCGGCCAAGGCCAAGCGCGCGTCGAAGAAGGAAAAGGCCGCCGCGGCCGCAGCGGCATCCGCCGACGCGGGTGCGAGCGCACCGGCCGCCGCGTCGTCGACCAAGGCGACGAAGGGTTCGAAGAAGAAAAACAAGAAGGACAAGGCAGCCTCCGCCGCCGCGGCGTCGGGCGCCTGATGTGCGCCGCGCGCGCGACGGCGTGCGCGCGGCATTCGTTCAACGGGCGTCGTCGTCACGACGCCCTTTTCAGTAAAGGTGAAGCACCATGGGTCTCCTCGACATCGTTGGCGGTCTGCTCGGCGGCCAGGCCGGCGGCAACTCGCAAAGCGCGCTGATCACGACCGCGCTCGAATTCATCAACAACCAGCCGGGCGGCCTGAACGGCCTGATCGAGAAATTCAAGGCAGGCGGCGCCGGCGACATCATCGGCTCGTGGGTCGGCAACGGCGAAAACCAGCCGATCTCGGCAGACACGCTGCAGAACGTGCTCGGCTCCGACGTCGTCGGCTCGCTCGCGAGCAAGGTCGGCATCGATCCGTCGCAGGCTTCGTCGATCCTCGCGCAGGTGCTGCCGCACGTCGTCAACGGCGCGACGCCGAACGGCGAAGTGCCGGCAGGCGGCCAGATCGATACGTCGAACGTGCTCGGCACGCTCACGCAACTCGCCGGCATGTTCGGCGGCAACAAGCAGGGCTGAGCCCGCACCACGCCGGCTGACGGCCCCGGCGGCGGTTTTGGCCGCCCCATAACCAAACACCCCGCCGAGGCGGGGTGTTTGTTTTTGCGCGCCCGGCGCGAACCGGGCGGGCAGCCGATGGCAGGCGATCAGTGAACGACGCGGTCGAACACGAACTTGCCGTCGTTGACGTCGACCGGAATCACGTCCTTCGGACCGAAACGGCCCGCGAGGATGAGCTTCGCGACCGGGTTCTCGATCTCCTGCTGGATCGCGCGCTTCAGCGGCCGCGCACCGAACAGCGGATCGTAGCCGACCTTGCCGATCTGTTCGAGCGCCGCCGGCGACACGTCGAGCGCCATGTCGAGCTTCGCGAGCCGGTCGTGCAGGCGGGCGAGCTGGATCTTCGCGATCGACTCGATGTTGCTGCGGTCGAGCGCATGGAACACGACGACGTCGTCGATCCGGTTCAGGAACTCGGGGCGGAAATGCTGCTTCACCTCGAGCCACACCGCGTCCTTGATCTCTTCCTGCGGCGCGCCCGTCATCGCCTGGATCACCTGCGAGCCGAGGTTCGACGTCATCACGATCACCGTGTTCTTGAAGTCGACCGTGCGCCCCTGCCCGTCCGTCATGCGGCCGTCGTCGAGCACTTGCAGCAGCACGTTGAACACGTCCGGATGCGCCTTCTCGATCTCGTCGAGCAGGATCACGCTGTACGGCTTGCGGCGCACGGCTTCCGTCAGGTAACCGCCTTCCTCGTAACCGACATAGCCCGGCGGCGCGCCGATCAGCCGCGCGACGCTGTGCTTCTCCATGAACTCGCTCATGTCGATGCGGATCAGGTGCTCTTCCGAATCGAACAGGAACGACGCCAGCGCCTTGCACAGTTCGGTCTTGCCGACACCCGTCGGACCGAGGAACAGGAACGAGCCGTACGGACGGTTCGGATCGGCGAGACCCGCGCGCGAACGGCGGATCGCGTCGGCCACCGCGCCGATCGCCTCATGCTGGCCGACCACGCGCTCGTGCAGCTTTTCCTCGATGTGCAGCAGCTTCTCGCGTTCGCCCTGCATCATCCGCGACACCGGAATCCCGGTCGAGCGCGACACGACTTCCGCGATTTCCTCGGCACCGACCTGCGTGCGCAGCAGGCGCGGCCGCGTCGGGTTGTGCTGCTCCTGCTCTTCGGCCTGCGTGACCTGCTTCAGCTGCGCCTCGAGCTGCGGCAGCTTGCCGTACTGCAGTTCGGCGACCTTCTCCAGCTTGCCGTCGCGCTGCAGACGCGCGATGTCCGCCCGCACCTTCTCGATCTCTTCCTTCAACTGCGCGCTGCCCTGTACCGCGGCCTTCTCGGCAGTCCAGATCTCCTCGAGGTCCGCATATTCGCGGCCGAGGCGCTCGATCTCTTCCTCGATCAGCTGCAGGCGCTTCTGCGATGCTTCGTCCTGCTCCTTCTTCACGGCTTCGCGCTCGATCTTCAGCTGGATCAGCCGGCGGTCGAGCTTGTCCATCTCTTCGGGCTTCGAATCGATTTCCATCTTGATCTTCGAAGCGGCTTCGTCGATCAGGTCGATGGCCTTGTCGGGCAGGAAACGATCGGTGATGTAGCGATGCGACAGTTCGGCCGCGGCGACGATCGCCGGATCGGTGATGTCGACGCCGTGGTGCAGTTCGTACTTCTCCTGCAGCCCGCGCAGGATCGCGATCGTCGCCTCGACGCTCGGCTCGTCGACGAGCACCTTCTGGAAGCGGCGCTCGAGCGCGGCATCCTTCTCGATGTACTTGCGGTATTCGTCGAGCGTGGTCGCGCCGATGCAGTGCAGCTCGCCGCGCGACAGCGCCGGCTTCAGCATGTTGCCCGCATCCATCGCGCCTTCGGCCTTGCCCGCGCCGACCATCGTGTGGATTTCGTCGATGAAGACGATCGTCTGGCCTTCGTCCTTCGCGATGTCGTTGAGCACCGCCTTCAGGCGCTCCTCGAATTCACCGCGATACTTCGCGCCGGCGAGCAGCGCGGCCATGTCGAGCGACAGCACGCGCTTGCCCTTCAGCGTCTCCGGCACTTCGCCGTTGACGATCCGCTGCGCGAGCCCTTCGACGATCGCCGTCTTGCCGACGCCCGGCTCGCCGATCAGCACCGGGTTGTTCTTGGTGCGGCGCTGCAGGATCTGGATCGAACGGCGGATTTCGTCGTCGCGGCCGATCACCGGGTCGAGCTTGCCCGCACGGGCGCGCTCGGTCAGGTCGACCGTGTACTTCTTCAGCGCCTCGCGCTGGCTTTCCGCGTCCTGGCTGTGCACCTGCGAGCCGCCTCGCACCGCGGCGATCGCGGCTTCGAGCGACTTGCGCGTGAGGCCGTGCTGGCGCGCGAGCTTGCCGGCTTCGCCCTTGTCGTCGGACACGGCGAGCAGGAACATTTCGCTCGCGATGAACGTGTCGTTGAGCTTCTGCGCTTCCTTGTCGGCCTGGTTCAGCAGCCCGGCCAGTTCGCGGCCGATCTGGATGTCGCCGCCCGTGCCCGTCACTTGCGGCAGGCGCGAGATCGCTTCGTTCAGCGCGCCTTGCAGCGCCTGGATGTGAACACCCGCGCGCGACATCAGCGAGCGCGCGGAGCCGTCCTGCTGCGCGACCAGTGCGGCCAGCACGTGAACGGGTTCGATGTATTGATTGTCGCGGCCAGCCGCAAGGCTTTGCGCGTCAGCGAGTGCTTCCTGGAACTTGGTGGTGAGCTTGTCGATTCTCATTTTGTCGAGACCTCCAATTTTCGATTAACACCAAGATGAGGATGGTTATGCGGCTTTCAAGCGAAATTCGGGTTGATTCAGCGCAAAAATCGATGGATACCCTCGAAGCGGCCCCGGGACGGGCCGCTGCCGGGTCGCGGAGCACGGCGCTCGCGTATCAGTCGGCCGTCGACGGCGGTTCGACGGACACGGGCGCGTCTTCCGACAGCGGCGCGGCGGGATGCACGCGCACGACCGGGCGAATGCCGAGCAGCGCCATGAGCGGCGCAGCGGGTTCGACCAGTTCACCGAGCATGTGACGGTCGAGTTCGGCGAAGAACGCGTCGCGCGCGGCCGCCAGTACGCCCTTCAGGCGACACTGCGGCTCGATCACGCAGCCGCGCGACTCACCTTCGGCCGAAAAGCAGCCGACCAGCGCGAAATCGCTCTCGGTTGCGCGCACGACCTGACCGACGGTCAGTTGCAGCGATTCGGGGAACAACCTCAGCCCGCCATTGCGGCCGCGAACGGTGTCGACCCATCCCAGCTCGCCGAGCTGCTGCACGACTTTCATCAGATGGTTCTTCGAGATGCCGTAGGCGTCCGAGATCTCCTGGATCGTCGCGAGTCCCTCGCCGCGCACGGCAAGGTAAAGCATCACGCGCAGCGAATAGTCGGTGTAGTCGGTGAGTCTCATGGGTGAATACGGAAGAGATCGATCGTGTCCCATTTACGTGAGCCGGGCCGATCGGGATGCGCACGGGGCCGGTCGACAGCCCTGTTCCGCGGCCCCGGGTTGCCGGGATGGCGCGCGCGCAATAAGATGCGTGACATCTACACGTTTTTCAGGGGTCGTTGGTCGCTATTTTGCGTCAAAATCCGGCCGGCGTCCTGCACGATGCCCGCGCCGCCGCCCCGTCGTTATCCGTCTCTCCCGGCCCTTTTTGCCATGACCGTCCTGCCCGCCTCACCCGATACCGCACCGGCCCGCCCTCGCGACGCCGAGCCGACCGAAGAAAACATCCGCGATCTCGTCTACGCGTTCTACGACCGCGTGCGCGCCGATCCGCTGCTCGGGCCCGTGTTCGACGCAAAGCTGGCCGGCCGCTGGGACGACCACCTGCCGAAGATGGTCGCGTTCTGGTCGAGCCTCGTGCTCGGCACCAAGGGCTATCGCGGCAACGTGCAGCAGGCGCACCAGCCGCTCGACGGGATCGAGCCGGCCCATTTCAGCCGCTGGCTGTCACTGTTCCTGAAGACCGTCGAGGCGCGCTACGCCCCGCCCGCGGCGATCCGCTTCATGGAGCCGGCGCTGCGGATCGCACAGAGCCTGCAGTTGAGCCGCTTCGGCTGGGATTACCGGATTCCGCCCGAGCAGCAGGCGCTGCTCGACGCGATCGCACCGCGCCGCCGCGGCGGGGACGACGGGGGCGACGATCCGCACGCGTTGCCGTCGCGCGCCCGCGGCGAGCCGTTTCCGACGAAGATCATCGGGCGCAGCACCGATCCGGACGCGTAACGGGTTGCCGTCACGGGTTGCCGTCACGGGTTGCCGTCACGCGCGGCGCTTGCGTGCATGCGGCACCTTGCCGCACGTTGCCGGCGCCGCGCTCAGCGCCGCGTATTGCCCGATTCGATCCCCCAGCGCGCGAGCGCGGCATCGTCGGTGCTGCGCGCGTCGACCCAGCGCTCGCCGTCCGGCGTGGTTTCCTTCTTCCAGAACGGCGCTTCGGTCTTCAGGTAGTCCATCACGAACTCGCACGACGCGAACGCGTCGCCGCGGTGCGACGCAACCGTGGCGACCATCACGATCTGGTCGAGCGGCAGGAGCCTGCCGACGCGATGCACGATCGCGACGTCGATGCCCGGCCAGCGCCGGCCGGCCTCGGCGGCAATCTTCTCGAGTGCCTTCTCGGTCATCCCCGGATAGTGCTCGAGTTCCATCGCGGCAACCGCATCACCTTCGTTCAGATCGCGCACCGTGCCGACGAAGCACGCGACCGCGCCGATCTTCGGGTTGCGCGCACGCAATGCCGCGACCTCGGCGTTCAGGTCGAAGTCGTCGATCTGGATTCGTACCGTTGCCATTGCCGGTGCCTCAACCGCCCGTCACCGGCGGAAAGAACGCCACTTCGCAGCCTTCGGTGAGCCGCGTCTCGGGATCGGTCATCTCGTGATTGCACGCCATGCGCAGCGCGCGCCCTTCCGCGAGCGTCTCGGCCCATGCCCCGCCGCGCACGCGCAGCCATGCGCGCACGTCGCCCACGGTCGTGACGCTGTCCGGCACGTCGGCCTGCTCGTCGGCAACACCCAGTGCCTCGCGTACGCTTGCAAAAAATTTCAGCTGAATCTTCATGGTTCGGGAAGCCGTCGCGTTACGACAGCAGTTCGGAAAACGGAATGAAACGCACGGTCTCGCCGGCGCTGATCGCGTGCTGCGGCGGATTGTCGATCAGGCCGTCGCCCCACACCGTCGACGTCAGCACCGCCGAACTCTGGTTCGGGAACAGGTCGAGGCCGCCGGCCGCGTTCACGCGGGCACGCAGGAATTCGTTGCGGCGGTCGCCCTTGCCTTGCGAGAAGTCGGCGCGCAGCGACAGCGCGCGCGGCGCGACGTCGCGCACGCCGGACAGGCGCAGCAGGAACGGCCGCACGAACAGCAGGAACGTGACGAAACTCGATACCGGGTTACCGGGCAGCCCGATGAAGTGCGCGTCGGGGCGATCGTCGCCGCGGCGCACCGCGCCGTAGGCAAGCGGCTTGCCGGGCTTCATCGCGATCTGCCACAGCGCGAGCCGCCCTTCGGCCTCGACGGCCGGCTTCACGTGATCCTCGTCGCCGACCGACACGCCGCCGCTCGTCAGGATCACGTCGTGATCGCGCGCGGCCGCGCGCAGCGTGTCGCGCGTCGCGGCGAGCGAATCGGGCACGATCCCGTAGTCGGTCACGTGGCAGCCGAGCCGCTCCAGCAGCCCGCGCAGCGTGAAGCGGTTCGAGTTGTAGATCGCGCCGGGCTTCAGCGGCTCGCCCGGCATCGTCAGTTCGTCGCCGGTGAAGAACACCGCGACACGAATCCGCCGCGCGACCGGCAACTGCGCGCAGCCGACCGATGCGGCAAGACCGAGCGCCTGCGGCGTGAGCCGCGTGCCGGCCGGCAGGATCACCGAGCCCTGCCGGATATCCGCGCCCTGCGCGGTGATCCATTCACCGGCCTTCGGCGTGTGCAGGATCTCGACCGCACCGCCGTCGGCCGACGCCTGCTCCTGCATCACGACAGCGTCGGCGCCGGGCGGCACCGTCGCGCCGGTGAAGATCCGCGCGGCCGTGCCGGCAACGAGCGGCGCGGCCGGATGGCCCGCCGGAATGCGCTGCGACACCGGCAAACGCCGCTCGCCATGCAGCAGGTCGGCGACGCGCACCGCATAGCCGTCCATCGCGCTCGTATGCATCGGCGGCACGTCGAGCGGCGAACTCACGTCGGCCGCCAGCACGCGGCCGAGCGCATCGAGCGTGGCGACGGTTTCGACGCCGGGCAACGGCTTCGCGGCATCGAGCAGCGCGGCGAGCGCCTCGGCGGTCGACAGCATCGGCGCGCGCGGCGCCGCGGGATTCGGGTTCGACATCGATGGAATCGGGGATCGTTGGATGCAATACGTCATTGTAGCGACGCCGTCGCGCGGACGCGCGATATGGCGGACATGCGGAAACTGTGATTCGCGCGAACGCGCGGGTCTGGCACTTGTTTCACGCGCGATGCCGGTTTGACCGCAGCCGCGCGGCGGCACCGCCAAACGAAACGGCCGGAACCCCGATCCGTTCGACGAATCGGCATTCCGGCCGTCCTGCGCTGCCGGGCCCGCGGCCCGGCCACGCGTCATGCGCCCGTATGGGCGGCGATGAAGTCCTTCACCTGCTGCGCGTCGGCCTTCACGACCTCGAAACGCTGCGGCAGCGCCTCGAGCCCGTCGAATGCGGCCGGACGCTCGGCCTCGCGATCGAGCGCCTCGCGAATCGTCTCGCCGAACTTGATCGGCTGAGCGGTCTCGAGCACGACCATCGGCACGCCCGCGTCGAGATGCTCGCGCGCGACCTTCACGCCGTCGGCCGTGTGCGTGTCGATCATCGTGTCGTAACGCGAGAACACGTCGCGGATCGTCGCGATGCGGTCCGTGTGGCTGCTGCGGCCCGACACGAAACCGAACTCGGCGACCCGTGCGAAATCGCCGCTCGCCGCGAGATCGAAGCCGCCTTTCTCCTCGACGTCGCGGAACAGCTGCATCACGCGCGCCGGATCGCGGCCGAGCAGGTCGAACACGAAGCGCTCGAAATTCGATGCCTTCGAGATGTCCATGCTCGGGCTGCTCGTGTGATAGGTGTTCTCGGCGCTGCGCACGCGATACGCGCCCGTGCGGAAGAACTCGTCGAGCACGTCGTTCTCGTTGGTCGCGACCACGAGCTTCGCGATCGGCAGGCCCATCATCCGCGCGATGTGGCCCGCGCAGACGTTGCCGAAGTTGCCCGACGGCACCGTGAACGACACGCGCTCGTCGTTGGACTGCGTCGCCGCGAAGTAGCCCTTGAAGTAGTACACGACCTGCGCGACGACGCGCGCCCAGTTGATCGAGTTGACCGTGCCGATCTTCTGCTGCGCCTTGAACGCGTGATCGTTCGACACCGCCTTCACGATGTCCTGGCAGTCGTCGAACACACCCTCGACCGCGAGGTTGAAGATGTTCGGATCCTGCAGGCTGAACATCTGGGCCGTCTGGAACGCGCTCATCTTCTTGTGCGGCGACAGCATGAACACGCGCACGCCGGCCTTGCCGCGCATCGCGTATTCGGCCGCGCTGCCCGTGTCGCCGGACGTCGCGCCGAGAATGTTCAGCGTCTGCCCGTGCTTCGCGAGCGTGTACTCGAACAGGCTGCCGAGCAGCTGCATCGCCATGTCCTTGAACGCGAGCGTCGGGCCGTTCGACAGTTCCAGCAGCGACAGCGCCGCGCCGTTCTCGGTGCCGAGCGTCTTCAGCGGCGTGATGTCGGACGCGTTCTCGCCATGGCGCGTGTTGCGGTACACGTCGGCCGTGTACGTGCGGCGCGTGATCGCGCGCAGGTCGTCGGCCGGCACGTCGTCGCAGAACTTCGACAGGATCTCGAACGCGAGATCCGCATACGACAGCGTGCGCCAGCGCGCGAGCTCGTCGGCCGACACCTTCGGATATTCGGACGGCAGGTACAGCCCGCCGTCCTTCGCGAGGCCACCGAGCAGGATGTCGGAGAACGTGTGGCGCTCGCCGATGCCGGCGCCGCGCGTGGAGATGTAGTTCATGTCGCCTTCCGTCCTCAGTTCAGCGCTTCCATGCGCAGCTTCGTTACCTTCGAGACCACCGTCGAGAGGCTCTCGATCTGCGCGATCGCCGCGTTGACGTTCTTCTCGACCGTCTCGTGCGTGATCAGGATGATGTCGGTCTCGCCGTTCGCGCCGTCGATCTGCTCCGATTCCTTCTGCAGCAGCGCGTCGATCGAGATGCCCGACGCGGCGAGGATGCGCGTGATGTCGGCCAGCACGCCCGTCTGGTCGGCGACGCGCAGGCGCAGGTAGTAGCCGCTCGTCACTTCCTCGATCGGCAGGATCGGCGTGTTCGACAGGCTGTCCGGCTGGAACGCGAGATGCGGCACGCGATGCTCCGGGTCCGCCGTGTGCAGGCGCGTGACGTCGACGAGATCCGCGACCACGGCCGACGCGGTCGGCTCCGCGCCCGCGCCCTTGCCGTAATACAGCGTCGTGCCGACCGCGTCGCCGTGCACGACGACCGCGTTCATCGCGCCCTCGACGTTCGCGAGCAGGCGCTTTTCCGGAATCAGCGTCGGGTGCACGCGCAGCTCGATGCCGTTTGCGGCGCGGCGCGCGATGCCGAGCAGCTTGATCCGGTAGCCGAGCTCTTCCGCGTAGCGGATGTCGGTCGCGTCGAGCTTGCTGATGCCTTCGACGTATGCGCGGTCGAACTGCACCGGCACGCCGAACGCGATCGCGCTCATGATCGTCGCCTTGTGCGCGGCGTCGACGCCTTCGATGTCGAAGGTCGGATCGGCTTCCGCGTAGCCGAGCTCCTGCGCGGCCTTCAGCGCGGTCGCGAAGTCGAGCCCGCGATCGCGCATTTCCGACAGGATGTAGTTGGTCGTGCCGTTGATGATGCCCGCGATGTACTGGATGCGGTTCGCGGTCAGGCCTTCGCGCAGCGCCTTGATGATCGGGATGCCGCCGGCGACGGCCGCCTCGAACGCGACCATCACGCCCTTCGCGCGCGCGGCCTCGAAGATCTCGGTGCCGTGCACCGCGAGCAGCGCCTTGTTGGCCGTCACGACATGCTTGCCGTTCGCGATCGCGCGCAGCACGAGGTCGCGCGCGATGCCCGTGCCGCCGATCATCTCGGCGACGATCGCGATCGACGGATCATCGACGACCGCGTTGAAATCGTCGGTGATCTGCGCGGCGCCGGCATCGCCGCCGAGCGCAGCCAGCGCCTTGGCCGGGTTGCGCACCGCAATGCGCGTCACCTCGATGCCGCGCCCCGCGCGTCGCTTGATTTCTTCCTGGTTGCGGCCCAGCACCGTGAAGGTGCCGCTGCCCACCGTGCCGAAGCCCAACAGGCCAACTTTGATCGGTTCCATGCTGCGTGTGATCGATGAGTAAGAAGTAGTGAGTACCGTGTGGCCCTGCCGCTCAGGCCGAATGGCGCTTGCGGTAGCCGTCGAGGAAGCGTGCGATCCGGTTGATCGAATCGGTCAGGTCGTCGAGGTTCGGCAGGAAGACCACGCGGAAGTGGTCCGGCGTCGTCCAGTTGAAGCCCGTGCCCTGCACGAGCAGTACGCGCTCCTCGAGCAACAGGTCGAGAATGAACTGCTGGTCGTTCTGGATCGGATAAAGCTTCGGGTCGAGGCGCGGGAACATGTACAGCGCGGCCTGCGGCTTCACGCAGGTCACGCCCGGGATCGACGTGAGCATGTCGTACGCGAGTTCGCGCTGCTTGTACAGGCGCCCGCTCGGCACGATCAGCTCGTTGATGCTCTGGTAGCCGCCGAGCGCCGTCTGGATCGCGAACTGCCCGGGCACGTTCGCGCACAGGCGCATCGACGACAGGATGCCGAGCCCCTCGAGGTAATCCTTCGCGCGCCGGCGGTTGTCGCCGCCGAGGCCCGACACGGCCATCCAGCCCGCGCGGTAGCCGCACGAGCGATAGCTCTTCGACAGGCTGTTGAACGTGACGGTGATCACGTCCTCCGACAGCGAACCCAGCGCCGTGTGCTCGAGGCCGTCGTAGACGATCTTGTCGTACACCTCGTCGGCGAACACGATCAGCCCGTGCTGGCGCGCGATCTCGAGCAGTTCGAGCAGCAATTCGTCCGAATAAAGCGCGCCCGTCGGGTTGTTCGGGTTGATCACGACGATCGCCTTCGTGTTCGGCGTGATCTTGCGGCGGATGTCGTCGAGATCGGGCATCCACGCGTTCTGCTCGTCGCAGATGTAATGCACCGGCGTGCCGCCCGACAGGCTGACCGCCGCCGTCCACAGCGGGTAGTCGGGCGCGGGCAGCAGCACTTCGTCGCCGTCGTTCAGGAGCGCCTGGGTCGCCATCACGATCAGCTCGGACGCGCCGTTGCCGATGTAGATGTCGTCGAGGCCGACGCCCACGACGCCCTTTTCCTGCGTGTAGTGCATCACGGCCTTGCGCGCCGAGAACACGCCCTTCGAATCCGAATAGCCGGACGACGTCGGCAGGTTGCGGATCATGTCCTGGATGATCTCGTCCGGCGCATCGAAACCGAACGGCGCGAGGTTGCCGATGTTCAGCTTGATGATGCGGTGGCCTTCTTCCTCGAGGCGCTTCGCGTGCTCGAGCACCGGGCCACGGATGTCGTAGCAGACGTTGAGCAGCTTGTTCGACTTCTGAATCGGTTTCACGACGACACGGTTCCTGGGTTGGCCTTGCGGCCGGGGGGACGGGATCAAAACTGGAAAGCGGCCGGTCTGTGCGCGCTGTCTAGACTGGGGAAAAGCGGGCGGTCGGGCGCGGCTTGTGGCGACGCGCGACGCAAGTGGCGCCCGGGGGCGACCAAAAAGTTATAATTTAGCGGATTTTGGCCGACTTTCGCAATGCACCATAGCCGCGCCGGGCCCACGCCGTCAGGCGTCCCGCGTGCCCGGGCAAGCGAAACCGGCCTTCCGGGCCCCCTGTGGCCCTGCAACACATTCCCCTTCGGAACCGCGGAATACCGACTTGAAACTGCACCAGGACGCGAGCGGCGCGCTCAACACCGTCACCGGCTACGGCCCCGATTATGTCGACGTCAATCTCGAACGCCATGAAACGAGCGTCATCGTGCTGCCCGGCGCGCCGGTCCAGACGTGGCCCGTGTCGTCATTCGACGCGCTCGCGCCCGAGCATTTCGCGATGCTGCTCGAACCGACCCCCGAACTCGTGATCTTCGGCAGCGGCGCACGGCTGCGCTTCCCGCACCCGCGGCTCGTCGCGGCGCTCACGGCCAAGCGGATCGGCGTCGAGACGATGGATTTCCAGGCGGCCTGCCGCACCTACAACATCCTGATGGCCGAAGGCCGCAAAGTCGCCGCCGCGCTCTTAATTGAACGTTAATCCGCGATGCGGTAAAACTCGGGCCGGCGCAGCGGGTCGATCCCCGGATCGGCCCAGCCAGGCCGCCCGCCCCCGGCGCAACCCGCCGGCGGCCCGTCACAACAACCAACAGGCTGAAAATCCATGAACGATACGCCGTCGAGGCTACCGCTCAACCGCATCACGCTCGTCCTCCTCGTCGTCGCGCTCGCGATCGTCTGGTTCGCGCCGCTCGGGCTGCGCCACCTGATCCCGAGCGACGAAGGCCGCTACGCGGAAATGGCGCGCGAGATGTTCGTCACCGGCGACTGGATCACGCCGCGCTACAACGGCTACAAGTACTTCGAGAAGCCGCCGCTGCAGACCTGGCTGAACGCGCTCACGTTCGCGTGGTTCGGCATCGGCGAATGGCAGGCGCGCCTCTACACGGCCGTCGCGAGCTTCGCCGGCGTGCTGCTGGTCGGCTTCACGGGCGCGCGCCTGTTCAATCCGCTGTCGGGTTTCCTCGCCGCCGTCGTGCTCGCGGCGTCGCCGTACTGGAACCTGATGGGCCACTTCAACGCGCTCGACATGGGCCTTGCGTTCTGGATGGCACTGTCGCTGTGCTCGCTGCTGCTCGCGCAACGGCCCGGGCTGCGCCCGGCCGCGGCACGCGGCTGGATGTGGGCGTGCTGGGCCGCGATGGCGTTCGCGGTGCTGTCGAAGGGCCTCGTCGGCCTGATCCTGCCCGGCGCCGTGCTCGTGCTCTATACGTTGATCGCGCGTGACTGGGCGCTCTGGAAGCGCCTGTACCTGGTGAGCGGCCTCGTGATCTTCTTCGCGATCGTCACGCCGTGGTTCGTGCTCGTCCAGCAGCGCAACCCCGAGTTCTTCAACTTCTTCTTCATCGTCCAGCAGTTCCGCCGGTACCTGACCCCGGAACAGAACCGTCCGGGCCCGCTCTACTACTTCGTGCCCGTGCTGCTGGTCGGCTTCCTGCCGTGGCTGTCGGTTGCGTGGCAGAGCATCCGCCATGCGCTGCGGATGCCGCGCCAGCCGAACGGCTTCTCGCCGATGCTCGTGCTGCTGATCTGGAGCGCATTCATCTTCCTGTTCTTCAGCGCGTCGCATTCGAAGCTGATCTCGTACGTGCTGCCGGTCGCGCCGGCGCTCGCGCTGATCATCGGCGCGTACCTGCCGCTGATGACCGCCGACCGGTTCCGCCGCCACCTGCTCGGCTACCTCGTGTTCTTCGTCGCCGCAGCGTTCGGGATCATCTTCCTCGCGTACCAGGGCGATGCCCGCACGCCGAACGCGCTGTACCGCGCGTTCCAGATGTGGCTGTACGCGGGCCTCGCGGTCGCCGCCGCGCTGACGCTCGCGGCCGCCTGGCTGAACCGCCGCACGGGCGTCGCCGCCGCGCTTGCCGCGTTCGGCGCCGCGTGGCTCGCCTTCGGCACGATCGGCGGCACCGGGCACGACGAGTTCGGCCGCTACAGCTCGGGCGCGCTGCTCGCGCCGACGGTGCGCGCCGAACTGGCGAAACTGCCGCCCGACACGCCGTTCTACTCGATCGAGATGCTCGATCACACGTTCCCGTTCTACATGGGCCATACGACGATCATGGTCCAGCGCCAGGACGAGCTCGCGTTCGGCATCTCGATGGAGCCCAACAAGTGGATTCCGACCGTCGACGAATGGATCACGCGCTGGAAGCAGGAAACCCATGCGCTCGCGATCATGCCGCCCGGCCAGTACGACGCCCTGGTCAAGCAAGGCGTGCCGATGCGCGTGATTGCGCGCGACAACCGTCGCGTGATCGTCGAGAAACCGCAATCGTAAGGACGCCCATCGCATGAATCCCGTTTCGCTCGTCTGCATCGTCACCGGCGTGATGCTCAACGCCGTTGCGCAACTGCTGCTGAAGGCCGGCGTCAACGCCGTCGGGCACTTCGAGTTCAGCCGTGCGAACATCATCCCGGTCGGGCTGAAGATCGCCACCCAGCTGCCGATCATCGGCGGCCTCGGCTGCTACGTGCTGAGCGTCGTGGTCTGGATCCTCGGGCTGTCGCGGGTCGACGTGTCGATCGCGTACCCGATGCTGTCGCTCGGCTACGTCGTCAACGCGTTCGCGGCCTGGTACCTGTTCGGCGAGGTGCTGTCGGTCCAGCGGCTCGTCGGCATCGGCATCATCCTGATCGGCGTGCTGGTGCTCGCGCGAAGCTGAGCACGCTCCGCCGCGTTAAGCGTCCGCCTACAAAAAATCACGGTGCGTTTCCGCCAACCGGTGTTTAATGCCGGTTTCGGCCGGGATCGCCCGACCCTTTTATTACACGCCATTACAGGCCAAAGCGTACATGAGCCAGACTACCGCTCCGTTTCTGCCGTTCACCCGCCCCGAGATCGATGAGGAAACCATCCAGGGCGTCGTCGAAGTGCTGCGTTCGGGCTGGATCACCACCGGCCCGCAAAGCCAGAAATTCGAAGCGGCGCTGTCCGAATACTGCGGCGGCCGTCCGGTCCGCGCGTTCAACTCGGGTACCTGCACGCTCGAGATCGGCCTGCGCATCGCGGGTGTCGGCCCCGGCGACGAGGTGATCACGACGCCGGCGTCGTGGGTCTCGACCAGCAACGTGATCCTCGAGACGGGCGCGACGCCCGTGTTCGCCGACATCGATCCCGTCACGCGCAACATCGACCTCGACAAGCTCGAGCAGGCGATCACGCCGCGCACGAAGGCGATCATCCCCGTGTTCCTGTCCGGCCTGCCGGTCGACATGGATCGCCTGTACGCGATCGCGCGCGCGCACAAGCTGCGCGTGATCGAGGACGCCGCGCAGGCGTTCGGCTCGACGTGGAACGGCAAGCGCATCGGTGCGATCGGCGACATCGTGTCGTTCAGCTTCCACGCGAACAAGAACCTCACGACGATCGAAGGCGGCGCGCTCGTGCTGAACAACGAGGAAGAAGCGACGCTCGCGCAGAAGTACCGGCTGCAGGGCATCACGCGCACGGGCTTCGACGGGATGGACTGCGACGTGCTCGGCGGCAAGTACAACCTGACCGACGTCGCCGCGCGTGTCGGCCTGGGCCAGCTGCCGCACCTCGAACGCTTCACCGCGCAGCGCCGCGCGCTCGCCCGTGCGTATTTCGACGCGTTCGACGGCAGCGCGGCCGTGAAGCTCGGCGTCGGCCTGCCGGTCGCCGAATTCGAGAACGGCAACTGGCACATGTTCCTGATCACGCTGCCGCTCGAGCGGCTGACGATCACCCGCGCCGAGTTCATGGCGCAGATGAAGGAACGCGGCATCGGCACGGGCATCCACTACCCGGCGATCCATCTTTTCACGCTGTACCGTGCGCGCGGCTTCAAGGAGGGCATGTTCCCCCACGCCGAACGGTACGGCGCGTCGACCGTCACGCTGCCGCTCTTCACGCAGATGACGGAAGGCGATGTGCGTCGCGTGGTCGACGCCATCAACCAGATTTGCGAACAATACGGAAATTAAGCGTACATGAGTCACCTTGAAGCACGCGCCGGGCATCCGGGCGCCGGGCACCTGGACGCAGGCCGTCCCGAAGTATCGGTCATCATCCCCGTGTACAACGAGGAAGACGGCCTCGCCGCGCTGTTCGCGCGGCTGTATCCGGCGCTCGACGCACTCGACACGTCATACGAAGTGATCCTGATCAACGACGGCAGCCGCGACCGCTCGGCCGCAATGCTCGCCGATCAGTTCCACGTACGTCCCGACACGACGCGCATCGTGCTGCTCAACGGCAACTACGGCCAGCACATGGCGATCCTCGCCGGCTTCGCGCAATCGCGCGGCGAGATCGTCATCACGCTCGACGCCGACCTGCAGAACCCGCCCGAGGAAATCGGCAAGCTGATCGCGAAGATGCGCGAGGGCTACGACTACGTCGGCTCGATCCGCAAGCAGCGCCAGGACAGCCTGTGGCGGCGCAAGGCGTCGCAGATGATGAACCGGCTGCGCGAGCGCATCACGCGCATCAAGATGACCGACCAGGGCTGCATGCTGCGCGCGTACAGCCGTCGCATCATCGATACGATCAACGTGTGCGGCGAAGTCAACACGTTCATCCCCGCGCTCGCCTATACGTTCGCGCAGAAGCCGACCGAGATCGAGGTCGCGCACGAGGAGCGCTTTGCCGGCGAATCGAAGTACTCGCTGTACAGCCTGATCCGCCTGAACTTCGACCTCGTGACGGGCTTCTCGGTCGTGCCGCTGCAGTGGCTGTCGTTCATCGGCGTGATCCTGTCGCTCGGCTCCGCCGCGCTGTTCGTGCTGCTGCTCGTGCGACGCTTCATCGTCGGCGCGGAAGTGCAAGGCGTGTTCACGCTGTTCGCGATCACGTTCTTCCTGCTCGGCGTGATCATCTTCGCGCTCGGCCTGCTCGGCGAGTACGTCGGCCGCATCTACCAGCAGGTGCGCGCGCGGCCGCGCTACCTGATCCAGGCCGTGCTCGAGCAGCACGACGGCGTGCCGCCGGTGCCGGCCGGCACGAACCGCACGGGAGCCGGGCAATGAAACCGCGCGCAGTCGTCTTCGCGTATCACAACGTCGGCGTGCGCTGCCTGCAGGTGCTGCTCGCGCGCGGCGTCGACGTCGCACTCGTCGTCACGCACGAGGACAACCCGAACGAGAACATCTGGTTCGGCAGCGTCGCATCGGTCGCCGCCGAGCACGGGATCCCGGTCGTCACGCCGGCCGATCCCGCCGATCCGGCGCTGCGCCGCGCGGTGTCCGACGCACGGCCCGATTTCATCTTCTCGTTCTACTACCGTCACATGCTGCCGGTGGACCTGCTCGCGATCGCGCCGCGCGGCGCGTACAACATGCACGGTTCGCTGCTGCCGAAATACCGGGGTCGGGTACCGACCAACTGGGCCGTGCTGAACGGCGAGACCGAAACCGGCGCGACGCTGCACGAGATGGCCGCGAAGCCCGACGCGGGCGCGATCATCGCCCAGACCGCGGTGCCGATCCTGCCGGACGACACGGCCACGCAGGTGTTCGACAAGGTCACGGTGGCCGCCGAGCAGACGCTCTGGCGCGTACTGCCCGCGCTGCTCGCGGGCGAGGCGCCGCACCTGCCGAACGACCTCGCGACCGGCAGCTACTACGGCGGGCGCAAGCCCGAGGACGGCCGCGTCGACTGGTCGAAGCCGGCCGCGCAGGTCTACAACCTGGTGCGCGCGGTCGCGCCCCCGTATCCGGGCGCGTTCACGGACGTCGACGGCACGCGTTTCGTGATCGCGCGCGCGCGCCTCGCGGCGCCCGGCAGCGCGGCAGCGGCCGCCGCGGCAGATTTGCCGCCCGGCCTGCACGTAAGCGATAATGCGCTATTCGGCGTCTGCGGCGACAGCCGCGCCCTATCCATTCTCGAGCTGTGGCAGCAGCGCGACGGCAGCGAAACCGTCGTGACGCCCGCGGAATTCGCGCAGTTCATTCATTCTTCCCGTCATTCATGAAAGCAAAAAAAGTCCTGATCCTGGGTGTGAACGGCTTCATCGGCCATCACCTGTCGAAGCGCATTCTTGAAACCACCGATTGGGAAGTGTTCGGCATGGACATGCAGACCGATCGGCTGGGCGACCTCGTCAACCACGAGCGGATGCATTTCTTCGAAGGCGACATCACGATCAACAAGGAGTGGGTCGAGTATCACGTGAAGAAGTGCGACGTGATCCTGCCGCTCGTCGCGATCGCGACGCCCGCCACCTACGTCCAGCAGCCGCTGCGCGTGTTCGAACTCGACTTCGAGGCGAACCTGCCGATCGTGCGTTCGGCCGTCAAGTACGGCAAGCACCTCGTGTTCCCGTCGACCTCCGAGGTCTACGGCATGTGCTCGGACGAGCAGTTCGACCCGGATGCATCGGCCCTCACCTACGGCCCGATCAACAAGCCGCGCTGGATCTACGCGTGCTCGAAGCAGCTGATGGACCGCGTGATCTGGGGCTACGGGATGGAAGGCCTGAACTTCACGCTGTTCCGTCCGTTCAACTGGATCGGCCCGGGCCTCGACTCGATCTACACGCCGAAGGAAGGCAGCTCGCGCGTCGTCACGCAGTTCCTCGGCCACATCGTGCGCGGCGAGAACATCAGCCTCGTCGACGGCGGCTCGCAGAAGCGCGCGTTCACCGACATCGGCGACGGCATCAGCGCGCTGATGAAGATCATCGAGAACAAGGACGGCGTCGCGTCGGGCAAGATCTACAACATCGGGAATCCGAAGAACAACTTCTCGGTTCGCGAACTCGCGCACAAGATGCTCGAACTGGCGGCGGAATTCCCCGAGTACGCCGATTCGGCCAAGCAGGTGAAGCTCGTCGAGACGACGTCCGGCGCGTACTACGGCAACGGCTACCAGGACGTGCAGAACCGCGTGCCGAAGATCGACAACACGATGCAGGAGCTCGGCTGGGCACCGCAGGCGACGTTCGACGACGCGCTGCGCAACATCTTCGAAGCGTATCGCGGCCACGTCGCCGACGCGCGCGCGCTCGTCGAGCAGCAAGGCTGAGCGGGACGTTCGCTTGGCTCGCATCGTCCTCAAGATCGACGTCGACACGCTGCGCGGCACGCGCGAAGGCGTGCCGAACCTCGCGCGCATCTTCGACCGCTTCAGTGCGCGCGCGACCTTCCTCTTCAGCCTCGGGCCCGATCACACGGGCTGGGCGCTGCGGCGCGTGTTCCGCCCCGGCTTCCTGAAGAAGGTGTCGCGCACGTCGGTGGTCGAACACTACGGCGTGAAGCAGCTGATGTACGGCGTGCTGCTGCCGGGCCCCGACATCGGCCGCCGCGCGATCGCCGACATGCGCGCGATTCACGAGGCCGGCTTCGAATGCGGGATCCACACGTGGGATCACGTGTACTGGCAGGACAACGTCCGTGCGCGCGATCGCGACTGGACCGCGCGTGAAATGCAGAAGAGTCACGCGCGCTTCATCGAGATCTTCGGCGCGCCGCCCGTCACGCACGGCGCGGCCGGCTGGCAGATGAACGATTCCGCGTTCGAGCAGATCGACGCATGGGGGATGCGCTACGCATCCGACGGCCGCGGCCATTCGCCGTACCTCCCCGTCGTCGACGGCCGCACGCTGTCGCACGTGCAGATGCCGACCACACTGCCGACGCTCGACGAAGTGCTCGGCATCGACGGCGTCGACACGCACAACGTCGCCGCGCACATCCTCAAGTTCACCGAAACCAATCCGCACGACCAGGTGTTCACGCTGCATGCGGAACTGGAAGGCCAGAAGCTCGCGCCCGTGTTCGAGCAACTGCTCGCCGGCTGGCGCGCGCAAGGCCACACGTTTGCGACGATGGGCGACTACCACGCGACGCTGGACCGCGACTCGTTGCCATCGTACCCTGTCACGTGGGGCGAAATTCCCGGCCGCTCCGGCGAACTGATCGTCCAGCCCGACTGAGTTCGCGCGCGCCGGCGTCGCCCGCGCCGCCCATGCGGCGCGCTGCCGCGACGCCCCGCCGAACCGCGCCGCCGCAGCGGCGCCTTTCCATAACAACAGGAGAAACACGTGTCCGTCGAAGTTGACCGTCAAGTTCCCGATTTCACCGCACCGGCCACGGGCGGCGACATTTCGCTGTCCGGCCTGAAGGGCAAGAAACTCGTGCTGTACTTCTATCCGAAGGACAACACGCCGGGCTGCACGACCGAAGGGCTGCAGTTCCGCGATCTCTATCCGAAGTTCAAGAAAGCCGGTGCGGAAGTCATCGGCGTGTCGCGCGACAGCCTGCGCTCGCATGACAATTTCAAGGCAAAGCTCGAACTGCCGTTCCCGCTGATTTCCGATGCCGACGAAGCGCTGTGCGCGCTGTTCGATGTCATCAAGATGAAGAAAATGTATGGGAAGGAAGTGCGCGGAATCGAGCGCTCGACGTTCCTGATCGACGCCGACGGCGTGCTTCGCCAGGCATGGCGCGGGATCAAGGTACCGGGTCATGTGGACGACGTGCTAAGTGCTGTACAAGCGCTTTGAGGCGCGTTATATTGGGCCGCAATGAATGCCAGTTCGCCCCATATTTCTCGTAGCTGCGCCGGTGCCTGTTGCAATGCTTCACGGCACCTGACGCGCATCACGACGGCATCAGCCGAGCCGCATGTCCCTGTCGACGGGGCAGCGGCTTTTTTTATGGAACGCGCGCCGGCCCTCCCCGGTCCGGCCTTTACCGCATCGAGGAGCTGATCGACACTTAGGCGAACCGGCTAGACGAAATTCCTGTGCGCCACCGCGCGCAAACTGCATGCATCTACGTCACGCAGGATGCGATCAGCGGCGCACGCCATGCGACACGATTCCTCCCGAGGGACACCATGCCTTTGCCTACTCCCCCCAGCAAGCTCGGCAGCCTGCTGCCGCCCGACGAATACAAGGCGAAAGCGCGGCCCGCGAAAGCCGCGAAGAAATCCGCCGAAGGGGACGCATCCACAGCCGGTGACTACGGTCCGGCGAGCGTGGCCCAACCGATGATCGAAGCCGCGAACACGGCCGCGCCACTGCGCGCCGTCGCGTCTTCGGCGCAGGAAACCGCGAGCGCACCCGCACGCGGTCGCAAGACCAGACAGACGGCCGCACTGTTGCAGCCGATGCCGGCACCCGCCGAACCCGCGGCGCCGGTCGTCGCGCGCAACGACAAGCCGGCCGCCGGCAAACCGGCCGCGGCTCCCGCGCGCGACACGGGCGCCGCGACGAAATCGCGCAGCCGCAAGGCCGCCGAAGCCGAACAGCAGAAACTGTTCGTGCTCGACACCAACGTGCTGATGCACGACCCGAGCAGCCTCTTCCGCTTCGAGGAACACGACGTCTATCTGCCGATGATGACGCTCGAGGAACTCGACAACCACAAGAAGGGGATGTCCGAAGTCGCGCGCAACGCACGCCAGGTCAGCCGCACGCTCGACGCGCTGGTCGCCGACGCGGGCCCGATCACGGCCGGCATTCCGCTGTCGCGCCTCGGCAGCCGCGAGGCGGTCGGCCGCCTGTACTTCCAGACGAAGCTCACCGACATCGCGCCCGTCGAAGGCTTGCCCGAAGGCAAGGCCGACAACCAGATCCTCGGCGTCGTGCGCGCGCTGCAGCGCGACCGGCCGGACCGCCAGGTCGTGCTGGTGTCGAAAGACATCAACATGCGGATCAAGGCGCATGCGCTCGGCCTGCCCGCTGAAGACTACTTCAACGACCAGGTGCTCGAGGATTCGGATCTCCTGTACAACGGCGTGCGTGAGCTGCCGCAGGATTTCTGGACCAAGCATGCGAAGGGCATGGAGAGCTGGCAGGACACGAAGACGGGCACCACGTACTACCGCGTGACGGGCCCGCTCGTCGCGTCGATGCTCGTCAACGAGTTCGTCTATCTCGAGCCGCAGAACGGCGAGCCAACTTTCCATGCGATCGTCCGCGAACTGAACGGCAAGACGGCGCTGCTGCAGACGCTGCGCGACTACAGCCACCACAAGAACAACGTGTGGGGCATCACCGCGCGCAATCGCGAGCAGAATTTCGCGCTGAACCTGCTGATGAACCCGGAGATCGACTTCGTCACGCTGCTCGGCCAGGCCGGTACCGGCAAGACGCTCGTCGCGCTCGCGGCCGGCCTCGCGCAGGTGCTCGACGACAAGCGCTACAACGAGATCATCGTGACGCGCGCGACCGTGCCCGTCGGCGAGGACATCGGTTTCCTGCCCGGCACCGAGGAAGAGAAGATGCAGCCGTGGATGGGTGCATTCGACGACAACCTCGAAGTGCTGCAGAAGACCGACGACGCCGCCGGCGAATGGGGGCGTGCCGCGACGCAGGAACTGATCCGTTCGCGCCTGAAGGTGAAGAGCATGAACTTCATGCGCGGCCGCACGTTCGTCGACAAGTACCTGATCATCGACGAGGCGCAGAACCTGACGCCGAAGCAGATGAAGACGCTCGTCACGCGTGCGGGCCCGGGCACGAAGATCGTGTGCCTCGGCAACATCGCGCAGATCGACACGCCTTACCTGACCGAAGGCAGCTCGGGGCTCACGTATGTCGTCGACCGCTTCAAGGGCTGGGGCCACAGCGGCCACGTGACGCTCGCGCGCGGCGAACGCTCGCGACTCGCCGACTACGCGTCGGACATCCTGTAACGCGACAGGCCGGCCCGTCGGCCGGCCGTCGACGCATCGCGGCGCTCCGTTCCCGGAGCGCCGTTTTTATTTTTGGGGTCTGAAACGTTGGTCATGCATCGTTACGCAACAGCCGCACTTACGCGCGAAACTTCAAGTAAATTCTCAGGAACGGTTGATTAAGTCCCGCCGGAACGTCTACCATCGGGTCTGTCTGTTGTCATACGATTCGCGAGCGTCCCGCGCTCGCCCGCCTTGCCATGCTTCGAATCTGGGTTCCCGTTGCTGTCGTTTCACTGCTTGCGGCCTGCTCCAGCGTGCCGCCGCAGTCGGCATCGCGCCCCGCGTCGGGCATGAGGATCACGACGCCGCGCGCATTCCCCGCTCCCGCCAATTTCCCGAAGTTCGTCGATCACAGCGTCGGCCAGGAAGAAATTTCGATCCAGGCGATGAGCCTCGTCGGCGTCCCGTATCGCTGGGGCGGCAACACGCCGACGAGCGGCTTCGACTGCAGCGGGCTCGTGCGCTACGTGATCGGCCGCGCAGCCGACGTGAACCTGCCGCGCACGACCGCCGACATGAGCGGCCGCGGCGTATCGGTCGAGCCCGACCAGATCGCGCCGGGCGACCTGATCTTCTTCAACACGACCGGACGGCCGCATTCGCACGTCGGCATCTACGTCGGCAAGCTGCGCTTCGTCAACGCACCGTCGACGGGCGGCACCGTGCGGCTCGACTACCTGACGAACCCGTACTGGGCCAAGCGTTTCGACGGCATTCGCCGCGTCGCGCCGCCGCGCGGGGCACCTGCGCCGTTCGATGCGCCGACCTACGAGGCCAAGCGCGACGAGCCGCGCAATTCGCCGGCGGTCGCGGCTGCTCCGGTGGTCGTGACGGCTGCCACCGCGCCGCGGCAACCCGCGACTGCGTCGTCGCAAGCGAGAGCGGCGCAGGTGCAGGCGCCCGCCCCGACCACGCCGGTCGTGACGACGGCCGCAGTTGCACCGGCAGCATCGGCCGCCGATCCGTACGAACCGCCGCCCTCGCGGATGCAGGCGGCCCAGCAGCAGGCCACGTCGATGAATGACGAGGTGACCGCGACGACGGCCAATGCCGCACCCGCCGCCACGACGGAAGTCGGCACGCAGATTCCGACGACTGCGCTGACGGCCGCCCAGGCCGCCGCCTTCGATGCCGAACCGCCGCCCGCCACCGCGTCGATGCCTCCACGCAGCATCGAGCCCGTGCAGGTGTGGCGTGCGTCGACGCAATCCGCGCCCGTCAGTCCGCGCGCGAGTACGGCAGACGATCCGATCGCGCGGTTCGCGAACGGCAGTTACTGACCGGTCGCTCGACCTTCGACCGCAGCGAGGTTGGCGGCATCCGCCGCCCTCCACCTCGTCGCCCCCTTCCGCCGCCCCAATAGAAAATGCGCCGCAGCCTTTCGGCTTGCGGCGCACTTCATGTCCGTTCGACAGTGCTGGCGATCAGAAGATCTGATGGCCGAGCCACCATCCGCCGGCCGCGAACAGCGCGGCTGCGGGCAGCGTCAGCACCCACGCCCACACGATGTTGCCGGCGACACCCCAGCGCACGGCCGACAGCTTCTGTGTCGCACCGACACCGACGATCGCGCCGGTGATCGTATGCGTGGTCGATACGGGAATGCCGAGGAACGACGCGATGAACAGCGTGATCGCCCCGCCGCTTTCCGCGCAGAAACCGCCGACCGGCTTGAGCTTCGTGATCTTCTGGCCCATCGTGCGCACGATGCGCCAGCCGCCGAACAGCGTGCCGAGGCCCATCGACAGGTAGCACGCGCCGATCACCCACGCGGGCGGCGCATCGGCGGTGGCCGATGCGTAGCCGCTCGCGATCAGCAGCATCCAGATGATGCCGATCGTCTTCTGTGCGTCGTTGCCGCCGTGGCCGAGGCTGTACAAGCCGGCCGACAGCAGCTGCAGCCGGCGGAAGCGCCGATCGACCTTGCTGGGCGCGGTACGGAAGTACAGCCACGACACGCCGAGCATGAACAGCGAACCGAGGATGAAACCGAGCAGCGGCGAAATGAAGATGAACGCAACCGTCTTCAGCAGCCCGTCGATGTTCAGCGAGCCCCAGCCCGACTTCGCGAGCGCGGCGCCGACGAGGCCGCCGATCAGTGCGTGCGACGAGCTCGACGGAATCCCGTAGTACCAGGTGATCACGTTCCAGCCGATCGCACCGACCAGCGCGCCGAATATGACGTAGTGGTCGACGATCTCGGGGTCGATCGTGCCTTTGCCGACGGTCTGCGCGACTTTAAGGTGGAAGATGAAATACGCGATCACGTTGAACGCGGCCGCGAACACGACGGCCTGCTGGGGCTTCAGCACCCCGGTCGACACGACGGTGGCGATCGAGTTCGCCGCGTCGTGAAAGCCGTTCATGAAGTCGAATACGAGCGCGACGAGAACGAGCGTCGCGACCATCCAGAGGGCGAGTTGTATCGAATGCATCGTGGTCCGCTCAGGCGTTTTCCAGCACGATGCCTTCGATGATGTTCGCGACGTCCTCGCACTTGTCGGTGATCTCTTCGAGCAGCTCGTAGATCGCCTTCAGCTTGATGAGCGTCTTCACGTCGTCTTCCTCGCGGAACAGCTTCGACATCGCCGCGCGCAGCACGCGATCGGCCTCCGATTCCCAGCGGTCGATCTCCTCGCACTGCTTGAGGATCTGCGCGGACTGCTTCATGTCGGACAGCAACCCGACCGCCTGCTGCACGTGCTGGGCGGACTGCGTGACGATGTGCGCGAGCTGGCTCGCCTCGGACGTGACGGACTGCACGTCGTACAGCGACACGGCGGTCGCGACGTCTTCCATCAGGTCGAGGATGTCGTCCATCGTTGTGATCAGCTTGTGGATCTCGTCGCGATCGAGCGGCGTGATGAAAGTCTTGTGCAGCAGATCGATCGCCTCGTGCGTGAGCTTGTCAGCAGCCTTCTCGGCAATTTGCACGTTTTGCTTGTGAATCTCGGCGTCGGCGAGATTGTCGATCAGCAGTTCGAGCTCGCGGCCACCGGAAACGATGTGCTTCGCGTGCGCGTTGAAGAGTTCAAAGAACTTGCCCTCGGTGGGCATGAATCGACCGAACATGGGATTCCTGAGAGATTGTCAAACTACTGTCACGAAAACGGGCGACATTGTACCGTTTTCGGTCGCGCCGCGACGCGCGCACATGCGCGCACCGGGATTGGATACAACGTTTGGCGATTTAGGACTTTACAATCGGCGTTACTCGCCGTAGAACGTCTGCGCTCCCGCAAAGTTGTCGAACTTCGTGTATTGCCCCAGGAACGTGAGCCGAACGGGGCCGATCGGGCCGTTACGCTGCTTGCCGATGATGATCTCGGCCGTGCCCTTGTCGGGGCTGTCCGGGTTGTAAACTTCGTCGCGGTAAATGAACAGGATCACGTCCGCATCCTGTTCGATTGCGCCCGATTCGCGCAAATCGGACATCACCGGACGCTTGTTCGGGCGCTGTTCGAGGCCACGGTTCAACTGCGACAGCGCGATCACCGGCACGTCGAGTTCCTTCGCGAGACTCTTCAGCGATCGCGAGATTTCCGAGATTTCGGTCGCGCGGTTCTCGCCCTGCGACGAACCCGACATCAGCTGCAGGTAGTCGACGATGATCAGGCCGAGCTTGCCGCACTGGCGCGCCAGGCGCCGCGCGCGCGAGCGCAATTCCATCGGGTTCAGGCCGCCCGTCTCGTCGATGAAGAGCTGCGCCTCGCTCATCTTCTGCACCGCGTGCGTCAGCTTCGGCCAATCCTCGTCCGTCAGGCGCCCGGTACGCATCCGGTGCTGGTCGAGCCGGCCGATCGAGCCGAGCATACGCATCACGAGCTGGGTGCCCGGCATTTCCATCGAGAACACCGCGACCGGCAGCCCGTACTCGACCGCGACGTATTCGCCGATGTTCATCGAGAACGCGGTCTTACCCATCGACGGTCGTCCCGCGACGATGATCAGTTCGCCGCCGTGCATCCCGGAGGTCATCCGGTCGAGGTCGACGAAGCCCGTCGGCGTGCCCGTGACGTCGCTGGGGTTCGCGGTGTGGTACAGCGTATCGATGCGCTCGACGACCTGCGTGAGCAGCGGGCCGATCTCGAGGAAGCCCTGGTTGCCGCGCGCGCCCTCTTCGGCGATCGAGAACACCTTCGATTCGGCCTCGTCGAGCAGCTGACGGACTTCCTTGCCCTGCGGGTTGAACGCATCGGCCGAGATTTCGTCGGCAACCGACACGAGCCGGCGCAGCACCGCACGATCGCGCACGATTTCCGCATAACGGCGGATGTTCGCGGCACTCGGCGTGTTCTGCGCGAGGGCGTTCAGGTACGCGAGGCCGCCGACGTCGTCGGCCTTGCCGGACGTGGTCAGCGCTTCGTACACGGTCACGACGTCGGCCGGGCGCGTCGACGCGATCAGCCGGCCAATGTGCTCGTAGATGATCCGGTGATCGTAGCGGTAGAAATCGCCCTGAGACAGGAAGTCGGCAATCCGGTCCCATGCCGCGTTGTCGAGCAACAGGCCGCCGAGCACCGACTGTTCGGCTTCGACCGAATGCGGCGGGACTTTCAGCGATTCGATTTGGGGATCTTGCGGCGCGTTCATGGGTTGGGATTATCGCGAATAGATCGCAGCAGCGCTACCGCTCCGGCGATCGGGCAATAAAAAAGGCAGGCCCCGGTTGCCCGGGCGCCTGCCCTTGTCCGGACGACGGAAGCCGCCCGGAAAGCTTGCATACGCTTACGCGTGGTCGCCGATCACGTTGATCGTGACGTCGACGACGACGTCCGTGTGCAGCGCGACCTGGACGTTGTGCTCGCCGATCATCTTCAGCGGGCCTTCCGGCATGCGAACTTGCAGCTTCTCGACTTCGAAACCTGCCTTCTTCAGCAGTTCCGCGACGTCGCCGTTCGTGACCGAGCCGAACAGACGGCCGTCAACGCCCGACTTCTGCGTGATTTCGAACGACTGGCCGTTCAGCTTCTCGCCGACTGCCTGCGATGCTGCCAGCTTTTCAGCGGCGATCTTTTCGAGTTCAGCGCGGCGCACTTCGAATTCGGCGATCGCTTCCTTCGTTGCACGGCGAGCCTTGCGGTTCGGGATCAGGAAGTTGCGAGCGTAACCGTCCTTGACCTTGACGATGTCGCCGAGGTTGCCCAGATTGGCGACTTTTTCCAACAGAATGATTTGCATTCGAATTCTCCTTATGGCGTCGCCGAGTTACGCCTTGTGCTGATCGGTGTACGGCAGCAGCGCGAGGAAACGCGCACGCTTGATTGCCGTGTCGAGCTGACGCTGATAGTGCGCCTTCGTACCCGTCAGACGCGCCGGCGTGATCTTGCCGTTTTCGCCGATGAAGTCCTTCAGCGTTTCCGTGTCCTTGTAGTCGATCTGCTCGACGCCTGCGGCCGTGAAACGGCAGAACTTCTTGCGCTTGAAGAGCGGGTTTTGTTGCTGACGACGCTTGTCGAATTTCTTACCAGTCGGGCGGGGCATGATTTCAGTCCTTTCCAATGTCCTGCAATGCTGTGATGTGAAACACCAAGGTTCTCGCGTTGCGGCTTTTCTTTGCCAGGAAGCCCGTGAACAGCGTTTCGACGCCCATTTCACGGCTTTCCAGCCTGCCGCTCGCCTCACCGGCCGCCACCGCCTCGATCGTCATTTCGACCTGACGGGGAATGCCTGCTTCGACGACTTCCGTGCGGTGATGCAATGTGGCGCTTGCGATCGGAACACCTGCCGGCGTATATCGCACCGGTGCGCGTTCGACGACGCTCGCCGTCAATTGCAACCTGTTCACGTGAGTGGCGCGCTCCTTGATGGCTTAATGAATGACGAACTTAAGCCTGCGCTTCGGTCGGCTGAGCTGCAGCCGCCTTCTTGGCTTCTTCGCGCTGAACTTCCTTCATCATCGGCGACGGGCCGGTTTCGGCCTTCTTCATCTTGACGATGAGGTGGCGCAGCACGGCGTCGTTGAACTTGAACGCGTGTTCGAGTTCGTCGAGCGTCGTCTGGTCGCACTCGATGTTCATGCAGACGTAGTGAGCCTTCGCGAGTTTCTCGATCATGTAGGCCAGTTGGCGACGGCCCCAGTCTTCGACACGGTGGATCTGACCGCCGTGCGACGTGATCGTGGTCTTGTAACGCTCGATCATCGCGGGCACTTGCTCGCTCTGATCGGGGTGCACGATGAATACGATTTCGTAATGACGCATTACACACTCCTTGTGGATTAAAGCCACCCGGGCGTCTGAACCGGTGTGGCAAGTGAGAAGCCGAAGATTCTAACCCGGATACGGGGCGCATGCAAGACCAATCGACGATCGGCGTGCGGATTCGGCCATGTTTTCAAAGACTTGAAGGGGCGCGGCCGGGCGGCCGGGCCGTTCTTCGGCCTTTTCCCCGGTCAGGGTCGGAGCGCAAGCGTGCGGCGGGCCCGCAGCCCGCCGTCGCGACGTCACTCGCTGCGCGTGCCGGCCAGCCGCGCGTCGAGCGCGGTCCTGAACGCCGCAAGTGCCGACGGCTCGGCGTCGGTCACGGCCCACCACGTCATCCCGGCCGCATCCCAGCGGTCGAGCGCATAACCCTGCGACACGGTCGAGTACGGCGCCCCCGGCCCTTCCCCGGCCGGCCGCACATAGACGTCGATCACGTGCTGCCGGTAACGGTAGACCAGCACCGCGACACGGCGGCGCCCGACGTAGTCGAGCCGGCCGCCGACCAGCGCGAAGCCGTTCGCCGCGAGATCCTCGACCGGCGGCGCATAGTCGAGCCGGCCGTTGAACCACGGCTTGACCGTGTGCCGGTCGGTCGAGATCACGTCGATGTCGCGCGCCGACAGGTCGGCACGCACGTGGCTCGACACGAGTTCGTCGACCGTGCGGTCGGTGTCGGCGTGGCGCGCGGACACCACCATCCCGCCCGCCGCGGCAAGCGCCACCAGCAGCGCGACACCCCAGCCGAGGCCGGGCAATGCCGCGACGCGCGGCCCGGTGCCGGCCGTGGCCGGGCGTGCCGCCCCGCCAAGCCCCGGCAGCCAGGACAACCCGTTACGCCCGCGCGGCCGCCGCTGCGGCTGCGATCGGGATCCGGATTGCGGCTCGGCCCGCGCCTGCTCGCGGGCAGGCACGTCGGCCGCGGCAGGCAGGCTCGCAAGAATGCTCGCCCGCAACGCATCCGGCGCACGGTGATAGTCGGCCTGACGCACGGCCTGCACCAGCGTGACGATCCGTTCGCGCTCCTGGCGACACACGTCGCACCCTTCGACATGCTGCTGGACCCGCAACGCGTCGGGCGCCGACAGCTCGCGGTCGACGTCCGCGTCCAGCAACGCTCGCGCTTCGTTACAGTCCATCGATAGCCTCCGATGCGGTTCCGCCTGCCGGCGTACGGCCCGGCCTGCCTTCGGCCGCCGGTGCCGGCGGGCCGCCCAGCAGCGCGGCGAGCTTGCGCCGGCCGCGTGCGAGCCGCGACATCACCGTGCCGACCGGCACGTCCGCGATCGCCGCGATCTCGCGGTAGCTCAGGTCCTCCATCTCGCGCAGCACCAGCACCTCGCGGTATTCGGGCGGCAGCTTCGCGAGCGCCGCGTTCACGAGCCGCACGTTCTCGCCGCGCAACAGGTGCGCGAGCGGGTCCTCGGTGGCAGGCTGCCAGTCGTCGGGCACGTCGGTGTCGTCCAGCGTGTCGGGCAGCGCGACCTCGTGCGCATGCGTGCGGCGCCGCCACTCCGTGTACCAGGTGTGGCGCACGATCGTCAGCAGCCACGGCCGCGCGTTGTCGCCGCGACACGAATCGACGAAGCGCAGTGCGCGCATGCACGCGTCCTGGACGACGTCGTCCGCATCGCCGGCGTTACCGCTCAGCCAGCGTGCGAGGTTGTACGCGGCGTCGAGATGCGGCAGCACGAGCGCGCGAAACCGCTCGCCGCGCGCGACCGCGTCGTCTGCCACCCGTTCTTCGACCGCCTGTCCGGCTTGCCCCACATGGCCTCCCTGGTCCCGGCGGCCGAAACCGCGCCCGTTCCGCGCACGGCGCCCGGACAGACCGGCAACGTGCGCGCTCGATGACCATACCGTTGCTGCGTCGAGTTTATTCCCGCGCCGGGCGCATGAAGCGTAAAAAAATCGCCGGGCCGCCCGCCTCCCGTTACGGCGTGGTGCTCCAGTAACCGGGGCGCGCATACGCGGCGCGCAGGTAGTCGATGAAATAACGCACGCGCGCCGGCACGTAGCGCTGCTGCGGGTAGACCGCGAGGATGTCGTAATCGGGCAGCGCGTATTCGTCGAGCACGGTCTCGAGCTCGCCCGTCTCGAGCTGCGCGGCAATTTCCCACGTCGAGCGCCAGCCGAGCCCGAGGCCTTCGGCCACCCAGCGGTGCAGCAGTTCGCCGTCGTTGCAGTCGAGGTTGCCGGCTACGCGCATCGTCGCGATCTTGCCGTGGCGCTGGAAATACCAGCCGCGGTTCTGCCCGCCCTGCAGGTTGAACGCCAGGCAGTTGTGCCTCAGCAGGTCGTCGAGCGACTTCGGCCGGCCGTGCCGGCGGAAATACTCGGGCGTGCCGCACACGACGCGCCGGTTCGACGCGAGCTTCACCGCGACGAAGTTCGGATCGACGGCACCGCCGATCCGGATCGACAGGTCGTAGCCCTCGCGCACGAGATCGACGACGCGGTCGGTCAGGTTGAACGACAGCTGCATCTCGGGCTTGTCGGCCAGAAAACCCGGCGCGTGCGGCGCGACGTGCTTGCGCCCGAACGCGGCCGGCGCCGACACGATCAGGTGCCCGCTGACCGCGCGCCGCCCGGCGGCCAGTTCGTTCTCGGCCTGGTCCCATTCGGACAGCAGCCCGCGGCAGCGCTCGAGGAACGCCGCACCCTCCTCGCTGACCACCAGCCGCCGCGTCGAGCGGTACATCAGCTTCACGCCGAGCCGCTTCTCGAGCGCGTCGATGCGCCGCCCGAGCACGACCGGCGACACGCCCTCCTCGAGCGCCGCCGCCGCGAGGCTGCCGGCATCGGCCACGCGCACGAACGTCTCGATCTGCTTGAAGCGATCCATCTCCCGTCTCCGTCTCTGTTCCGGCTCCGGCGGAAAGCCCCGCCCGGCCGTCATTCCATACTTTTAGTTTCGAAAAAAGCGACTTCGGCTGATCTTATCAAACCTTTCCTGCATCCCTAAAGTGTCCCCAACAGACCCATTCGCAAGATCCACCCCATTCAAGGAGACATTCATGGCCAAGATGAGAGCCGTCGACGCAGCTGTGCTCGTGCTCGAGAAGGAAGGCATCCAGACCGCGTTCGGCGTGCCGGGTGCGGCGATCAACCCGTTCTACTCGGCGATGCGCAAGTCCGGCGGCATCAGCCACGTGCTGGCCCGCCACGTCGAAGGCGCGTCGCACATGGCCGAAGGCTTCACGCGTGCGGCCCCGGGCAACATCGGCGTGTGCATCGGCACGTCGGGCCCGGCCGGCACCGACATGATCACCGGTCTCTACTCCGCTTCCGCCGACTCGATCCCGATCCTCGCGATCACGGGCCAGGCGCCGCGCGCCCGCCTGTACAAGGAAGACTTCCAGGCCGTCGACATCGAATCGATCGCGAAGCCCGTCACCAAGTGGGCCGTCACCGTGCGCGAACCGGCGCTGGTGCCGCGCGTGTTCCAGCAGGCATTCCACCTGATGCGCTCGGGCCGCCCGGGCCCGGTGCTGGTCGACCTGCCGATCGACGTGCAGCTCGCCGAAATCGAGTTCGACATCGACACCTATGAACCGCTGCCGGTCTACAAGCCCGCGGCCACCCGCGCGCAGATCGAGAAGGCGCTCGCAATGCTCAACGACGCGGACAAGCCGCTGATCGTGTCGGGCGGCGGCGTGCTCAACGCGGCGGCCGAAGACCTGCTCGTGCAGTTCGCGGAAACGGTCGGCGTGCCGGTGATCCCGACGCTGATGTCGTGGGGCGCGATTCCGGACGACCACCCGCTGATGGCCGGCATGGTCGGCCTGCAGACGTCGCACCGCTACGGCAACGCGACGCTGCTCGCGTCCGACTTCGTGCTCGGCATCGGCAACCGCTGGGCGAACCGTCACACGGGCAGCGTCGAGGTCTATACGAAGGGCCGCAAGTTCGTGCACGTCGACATCGAGCCGACGCAGATCGGCCGCGTGTTCGGCCCGGATCTCGGCATCGTGTCGGACGCGAAAGCCGCACTCGAACTGTTCGTCGCGGTCGCGCAGGAATGGAAGGCCGCCGGCAAGCTGAAGGACCGCAGCGCATGGGTCGCCGACTGCCAGGCACGCAAGCGCACGCTGCAGCGCAAGACGCACTTCGACAACGTGCCGGTCAAGCCGCAGCGCGTGTACGAAGAGATGAACAAGGTGTTCGGCCGCGATACCTGCTACGTCAGCACGATCGGCCTGTCGCAGATCGCGGCCGCGCAGTTCCTGCACGTGTTCAAGGCACGCAACTGGATCAACTGCGGCCAGGCGGGCCCGCTCGGCTGGACGATCCCCGCCGCGCTCGGCGTGCGTGCCGCCGACCCGAGCCGCCCGATCGTCGCGCTGTCCGGCGACTACGACTTCCAGTTCATGATCGAGGAACTCGCAGCCGGCGCGCAATTCAAGCTGCCGTACGTGCACGTCGTCGTGAACAACTCGTACCTCGGCCTGATCCGCCAGGCACAGCGTGCGTTCGACATGGACTACTGCGTGCAGCTCGCGTTCGACAACGTGAATGCGCCGGAGCTGAACGGCTATGGCGTCGACCACGTGGCCGTCGCGGAGGGCCTCGGCTGCAAGGCGCTGCGCGTGTTCAAGCCGGAGGAGATCGAGCCGGCGCTGCGCCAGGCGCAAACGCTCGCGGAAGAATTCAGCGTGCCGGTGGTCGTCGAAGTGATCCTCGAGCGCGTGACGAACATCTCGATGGGTACCGAAATCGACGCGATCAACGAATTCGAGGATCTCGCCGAAAAGGCCGAGCACGCACCGACCGCGATCTCGATGCTCGACTGAACCGCACGCCATTTTTGACTGACCGACCGAAGAGGCTTAGCTCATGCCGAAGTTTGCTGCAAACCTGACCATGCTGTTCAACGAAGTGCCGTTCCTCGACCGCTTCAAGGCGGCCGCCGATGCGGGCTTCGACGCCGTCGAGTTCCTGTTCCCGTACCCGTACGCGAAAGAGGAACTCGCCGAGCGGCTCGAGACGCATCGCCTGCGCCTCGTGCTGCACAACCTGCCCGCCGGCAACTGGGACCAGGGCGAGCGCGGCATCGCGTGCCTGCCCGATCGCGTCGGCGAGTTCCAGGAAGGTGTCGGCCGCGCGATCGAGTACGCGAAGGCGCTGACGGTGCCGCAGCTGAACTGCCTCGTCGGGATTCCGTCGGCGAGCACGGCGCGCGACAAGACCTTCGTCACGATCGTCGACAACCTGCGCTTTGCCGCCGACGCGCTGAAGCGCGAAGGCATCCGCCTGCTCGTCGAGCCGTGCAACAGCTTCGACATCCCGGGTTTCGCGCTGAACCGCTCGTCGGAAGGGCTCGACGTGATCCGCGCGGTCGGCTCGGACAACCTGTTCCTGCAGTACGACATCTATCACATGCAGCGCATGGAAGGCGAACTGGCCGCGACGATCGAACGCAACCTCGCGTCGATCGGCCACGTCCAGCTCGCGGACAACCCGGGCCGCAACGAGCCGGGCACGGGCGAGATCAACTACGCGTTCCTGTTCGCGCTGCTCGACCGGCTCGGCTATGCCGGCTACGTCGGCTGCGAATACAAGCCCCGCACCACCACGACGGAAGGCCTCGGCTGGCTGCACAGCGTCGCCGGCTGCGCACCGGGCTCGGCGCGTCGCGCCGCCTGAGATCCGCCCTTTCCGCATACGCCCCTATAGGAGACTTTCACATGGCAACCATCGGTTTCATCGGCCTCGGCATCATGGGCGCGCACATGGCGCGCAACCTGCTCAAGGGTGACCACCAGCTCGTCGTGAACGGCGCGTTCCCGATTCCCGACGACCTGCGCACGAGCGCGAAGGTCGTCGCGAACTCGACCGAAGTCGCACGGAACGCGGACATCATCATCTCGATGGTGCCGGATACGCCGGACGTGCGTAACGTGCTGTTCGCCGACGACGGCGTCGCGAAGGGCCTGACGGCCGGCAAGCTCGTGATCGACATGAGCTCGATCTCGCCGCTCGACACGCAGGAATTCGCGAAGCAGATCAACGCGCTCGGTTGCGACTACCTCGACGCGCCGGTGTCCGGCGGCGAAGTCGGCGCCCGCGAAGCGACGCTGACGATCATGGTCGGCGGCCCGGAGGCGGCATTCGAGCGCGCGAAGCCGCTGTTCGAGAAGATGGGCAAGAACATCACGCTCGTCGGCGACAACGGCGCGGGCCAGACCTGCAAGGTCGCGAACCAGATCATCGTCGCGCTGAACATCGAAGCCGTCGGCGAAGCGCTGTTGTTCGCCGCACGTTCGGGCGCGGATCCGGAGCGCGTGCGCCAGGCGCTGATGGGCGGCTTCGCCGCGTCGCGCATCCTCGAAGTGCACGGCGCGCGGATGACGAAGCGCACGTTCGATCCGGGCTTCCGCATCGAGCTGCACCAGAAGGACCTGAACCTCGCGCTCGACGGCGCACGCAAGCTCGGCCTCGCCCTGCCGCACACGGCGAGCGCGCAGCAGCTGTTCAGCGTGTGCGCATCGCACGGCGGCAAGGCGTGGGATCACTCGGCACTCGTGCGTGCGCTCGAGATCATGTCGAACTTCGAGATCGAGAAGACGGTGGGCTGAACGCATGCCGCCTGGCGCGGCTTCGTTCCGATGATGCCGTAACGCGTGGTCCGTCGCGATGACGGACACGCGAATGACACACGCGACCGGCACGGCCGGTCGCATCGATGCGCGAGACACGCGCGCATCACGGTGGGGCGCCCCGCCCTGCACTGCCGACGGCATGCGGGACGGGGCGAAAAACGCCGCTCTGGGCTGAGAGCGGCGTGGTGGGGTCCGCAGCGGCACCCGGCGACGCCGGGGAAGCCTTGGTCGGTCAGACGTCGTCGTCGGGTGTCCGCCTGTCGGATTTCGCGTATTACATTTCTTTACGTTCGAGCGTGCGATTTTTCATGCAATCGTCGCGCTGAACGCCTACACTTTCGCCACGCCTTTCGAGAAAACCGCCGCGCTTGTGGTCACTTCCGGTGACCGCGCCCAGCGCGGTGTTTTTTTCGCCACTTCACGGCGCGTTTTCTTTTCAACCACCCAAGGAGTGCAACGATGGGTCTTCTTTCGTTTATCAAAGAGGCGGGTGAAAAACTGCTGGGTCATGCCGACGCGCAAGCAGCGGAAGATCCGAATGCCGCAAACCAGACCGCGGCCGATGCCATCAAGAACTACATCAACACGCAGGGTCTCGATACGTCGAACCTGACCGTGGCGTTCGACGGCGCATCGCGCACCGTGACGCTGTCGGGCAGCGTCGCCGACCTCGACACGAAGGCGAAGGTCAAGGTCGCGGCCGGCAACGTGCAGGGTGTCGCGGGCGTCAACGACGACGATCTGCAACCGGACGATCCGGAAGTGCAGTACCACGACGTGAAGCCGGGCGACACGCTGTCGGCGATCGCCAAGGAAGTATATGGCGACGCGAACAAGTACCCGGCGATCTTCGAGGCGAACAAGCCGATGCTGTCGAGCCCGGACCGGATCTATCCGGGCCAGAAGCTCGTGATTCCGCCGCAGTCCTGAGCATTCGTGCAGCACTGACGCAAAAAAGGCAGGCCGCTCGGCCTGCCTTTTTTTCATGGCGACGCGCGCCGTGCAATCGGCGCATGTCGGTCATCCCGTCATCGAATCACAGCGTATCGAACGCGCGTTGCAATGCGTCGCGATCGTGAATGCCGTTCGCGAGCGCGAGCATCAGCAGCACGCGCGCCTTGAACGGGTGCAGCGACCCCGCGCTCACGAAACCGAGCGCATCGTCGCTCGCGGCGCCGTTGCGCATCACGTGCCCCGACCCGACGCGCGACGCACGCACCACCGCCACGCCCGCGTTCACCGCATCGGCGAGCGCCGCCTGCAGCGTCGCATGGATCGAGCCGTTGCCGGTGCCGGCGACGACGAGACCGCGCACGCCGGCCGCGACGAGCGCGTCGACGGCCGTGCGCGTCACGCCCGCGTAGCTGGCGACCACTTCGACGGGCGGCCATGTTGTGGCGATCGCCAGTTGCGCGTCGCGCGAACGCGTGACGCGGCGTGCGAATTCGACCCGACCGTCCTGCACCCAGCCGAGCGCGCCGAGTTCCGGCGACTGGAACGCGTCGACCGCATAGGTGCTCGTCTTCACCACGTCGCGCGCGCCGTGGATCCGGTTGTTGAACGCGACCAGCACGCCCTGCCCGCGCGCGAACGGATGCGCGGCCACCGTTACCGCATTCAGCAGGTTCAGCGGGCCGTCGGACGACAGCGCGGTCGCCGGCCGCATCGCGGCCGTCAGCACGACCGGCTTGTCGCCCCTGACGACCAGGTGCAGCGCGTACGCGGTTTCCTCGAGCGTGTCGGTGCCGTGGGTGATCACGATACCGTCGACCGCCGGGTCGGCCATCAGTGCGTCGATCCGCGCGGCGAGCGTGTTCCACAGCGGCAGCGCGAGATCCTTGCTGTCGATGCTGGCGACTTGCTCGGCGTCGATGCGCGCGACGGACGCGAGCGCCGGCACCGCGTCGACCAGGAAATTGACGCCGAGCGCGCCGGCCTGATAGCCGGCCGTGCTGGCCGCGTCGGGCGCGGCACCGGCAATCGTGCCGCCGGTGGCGAGCACGGCGATGCGCGGCAGGGCCGCCGCGGACGAAGGGGATGCGGGATTCAGAGTATTCATGGCCGCGATTGTAAAGGCTTGCGGCCGGTATCCGGCAGGTTCCGGCACGGCGGCCGGGGCCGGCCGCCGCACATCATGGTTTGCCCCGATCGTCCGGCCGGGTGCGCCGTCAACGGACGTGGTATCTGCAACGTTATAGGAAGTGCCGTTTTGGTGTTTTCACATTGATTTGCCATAATCGGATCGCCCCGCGCGATGCGGCCCTATGCTCATCGTGCGGTGCGTCGTGACGGCGTCGATAAAACGCAATTCACCCCATGGGAGTGTCGAAATGAAAATCCAATCGCTCGTAGCCGCAGTGCTTCTCGGCGGCATGCTGGCTTCCCCCGCATTCGCGGCGAACAGCCAGCAGGACAAGATGAAGGCCTGCAACACCCAGGCAGCCGGCAAGACGGGCGATGAACGCAAGGCGTTCATGAAGGACTGCCTGTCGGCGAAGCCCGCGAAGGCGATGACGCAGCAGGAAAAGATGAAGGCATGCAACACGCAGGCCACCGGCAAGAAGGGCGACGACCGCAAGGCGTTCATGAAGAGCTGCCTGAGCAATCAGCCGGCAGCCTGAGTTCCGGCGCTCCCGTATCGAATGCCGCGCACCGCTTCGGCGGGCGCGGCATTTTTGTTTTCGTTGCACGCGCATCGACGCGCCCGGCCCCGACCTCTCCCGCCCCGCTTTCCCGGCCCGCCGTGCCGGCGCCGCCACATGGTGCGGCAATTCGCCGCGATTTCTTCTATGATGGCTGCAACGCGGCCCATCCAAGTACAAGAAGCGCCATCGGGCCGCCCTCGAGACGGACGCGCACGCGCGTCAAACGGAGGCATGGATGGCATGGAGACAACACCGCTGGTTCCGCCGCTGGCTGATCGTGATCGTATTCTGGGCCGTGCCCGTCGCGATCGTCGCCGTCCGCGAGATCCGCGA
The DNA here is from genome assembly GCF_003294055.1 of Burkholderia reimsis. Lineage (NCBI taxonomy): Bacteria > Pseudomonadati > Pseudomonadota > Betaproteobacteria > Burkholderiales > Burkholderiaceae > Burkholderia > Burkholderia reimsis. Next base: position 214,839 of record NZ_QMFZ01000004.1, on the reverse strand, counting down.
GGAAATGGCCTACAACAAGGCGGACCTGCAGCTCGCGCTGACCACCTGGCAGCTCACCGATGCGCAGCAGGCCGCCGGCGCCGCCGCGAAGTGCCACGGGGATCCTGACGAGGCGCGCGCGGCCGGCTGCCCGGCCGACGTGCTCGCCGCCAACGCGCCGCGCCAGCAGGCGGCCCGCGACGAATACGTGCTGCGCCGCAGTACGCTCGCGGGCTACCTGTGGCATGCATTCGTCGGCTACTGGGTCGTGCCGGCCGCGTTCCTGTTCGCGTGCGGCGTCGTGATCGCGCTGATCCGCCGCGTGCTGCGCCGCCCGCCGATCAAGCCGCCCGTTCCGCCCGTCACGCACTGATGCGCGCCGCGGGCGCTACCCACCGCACGATCGACCGCGGCGCCCGCATGCCGCCCCGCCCCCGGCGCGCGGGCGCCGGATCGTCCGTTGGCACGCCGCGACACCCTCGCCCGATTTGACGCTTTTTGTTGCGCGGACGAAAAGGGGGTGTAATCCACTGTGATATAACTGCCGACGTGATCCGCTCCCTGAGCGAGACTCACTCCGAACGTCATCCGATGGAGAAGAACGATGCAAAAACGGAATCTCGTGCTGAAAGCCGCCGCTGCGCTCATCGTCGGTAGCCTCGCGCTCACCGGTTGCACCACCACCCCGGACAAGCCGGACAACGCCGCGACCAACGCGTCGAAGCGCCAGGCAATCGACTCGAGCGTCGACGCCACGCTGTCGCGCATGTATTCCACGGTCAAGGGTTCGCGCGAACTCGTCGCGAAGTCGCGCGGCGTGCTCGTCTTCCCGGACGTGATCCAGGCCGGCTTCATCGTCGGCGGCCAGTCCGGCAACGGCGCACTGCGCGTCGGCGGCAGCACGGTCGGCTACTACAACACGTCGTCGCTGTCGGTCGGCCTGCAGGCCGGTGCGCAGTCGAAGGCGATCGTGTTCCTGTTCATGACGCAGGAAGCGCTCGACGAATTCCGCGGCTCGGACGGCTGGGCCGCCGGTGCCGGCGCGTCGGTCGCGCTCGTGAAGATGGGCGCGAACGGCGCGGTCGACACGACCACGGCCACCGCACCGGTCCAGGTCGTCGTGCTGACGAACGCAGGCCTGATGGGCGACGTGTCGATCAACGGCACGAAGGTCTCGAAGCTGAAGATCTGACGCTGGCGGGCCGCCCGTGCGCACCGCGCGCGGGCCACGCACGAACGGCGATGTCCTCGCGGGCATCGCCGTTTTTTTATCCGTGCTTTATCCGTGCGCGACGCGCGTCAGGTCGTCGAGTCGATGACCTTGAAGCGCGAGCGTTTCTGCGCGCGGATCACCGACTGGTAGACGTCGACATACTGCTGCGCCATGCGGCGCGACGTGAAGCGCGCCTCGAAGCGCTGCCGCACGCGCGCGCGCGGCAGCAGGTGCAGCCGGTTCACGGCGGCCACCGCGCTGATTTCATCCTCGACGATGAAACCCGACACGCCCTCGTCCACCACTTCGGGCACCGCGCCGCGATTGAACGCGATCACCGGCGTGCCGCACGACATCGCCTCGATCATCACGAGGCCGAACGGCTCCGGCCAGTCGATCGGAAACAGCAGCGCATGCGCGCCCGACAGGAACTCGGCCTTCTGGTGATCGGCGATCTCGCCGATGTATTCGACGTGCGGCAACGCGAAGAGCGGCTTGATCTCGCGCTCGAAGTATTCCTGGTCGGCCGCATCGACCTTCGCGGCGATCCTGATCGGCAACCCGCACTGACGGGCGATGCGGATCGCCGTGTCGACGCGCTTCTCCGGCGAGATGCGGCCGAGGAATGCGAGATAGCGCGGCTCGACGGGCTGCGGCATGTACAGCGTATCGGGCAGCCCGTGGTAGACGGTCGTCAGCCATTTCGCCTGAGGCAGCGGCTGGCGCTGCGAGTTCGAAATCGAGATCACCGGCGCCGTGTTGAACGTGTCGAACACCGGCTGCTGCTCGGGCAGGTCGAGCCGGCCGTGCAGCGTCGTCACGTAAGGCGTTTCCTGCCGGTTGAAGACCGAGAACGAGTAGTAATCCATGTGGAAATGGAGCACGTCGAAGTCCTTCGCGCGGCGCGCGACCGTCTCCATCAGCAGCATGTGCGGCGCGACCCGGTCGCGGATCGACGAGTCGAGCCGCAGTGCACGCGGCCAGACCGGCTCGAGCTTCGCCCGCGTCGTCGAATCGCCGCTGGCGAACAGCGTCACGTCATGACCGAGCTCGACGAGCGCCTCGGTGATGTAGGACACGACGCGCTCCGTGCCGCCGTACAGCTTCGGCGGCACCGATTCGGTCAGCGGCGCGATCTGGGCAATTCTCATGGTCCACGTCTCCTGTGTCCTGTCCGTTGCGGCACGGCCGGCGGGCCCTTGCGCTTTCGCGCGCGGCTCGCCCCGATGCAGCGCCCGCCGGATATCTCCTCATTATTCGCGATCCGGTTGCCCGGAACCGCCCGTCTTTCATTTTATGGGTGTTGTTACAGGCAGGATACATTCCGCCTGCCGGGCTGATATGGCCCCCGACACGGCCATCGCACCCGAACGCACCCGAACGCGCGCCGCGCCGCCCGTCAGCGCGACGGCCACTTCCATGCCGGCAGGTCGCGCGTGTCCGCGTCGACGAGCCCCGTCGCGCCGAGCTGCTTGTCGAGCACCAGCGATTCGCAGCCGGCCTCGCGCTCGAGCGTCGCGATGAGCCGCGCCGCGTGGGACACGACCAGCACCTGCGAATGCTGCGCCGCCTGCGCGATCAGGCGGCCGAGCGCCGGCAGCAGATCGGGATGCAGGCTGGTTTCCGGTTCGTTCAGCACCATCAGCGCCGGCGGCCGCGGTGTCAGCAGCGCCGCCGCGAGCAGCAGGTAACGCAGCGTGCCGTCCGACAGCTCGGCCGCCGCGAGCGGCCGCAGCAGCCCCGGCTGGCGCATCAGCACGTCGAAGCGGCCACGGCCGCCCGGGTTGTCGATCTCGACCGACGCGCCCGGAAATGCGTCGTCGATCGCCGCGTCGAGTGCCGCGCCGTCGCCGATTTCGCGAATCGTCTGCAGCGCGGCGGCCAGGTCGGCGCCGTCGTCCGCGAGCACCGGCGTATGGGTGCCGACGTGCGATTGCCGCGCGGGTGCCTGCGCATCGGTGCGGAAATGGTCGTAGAAGCGCCACGAGCGGATCCGTTCGCGCACCGCGATCATTTCCGGCGCACCGGTCGGATCGGCGAACTCGGTCATCATGCTGTCGAAGCTCGCCACCGGCTGCGGAATCGTCTGCCAGTCGCCGGTCGCGGTGCGCGCGCGGATCTGCGCGCCCTGCCGGTCGACCAGCAGCGTCGACGGGCGCAGCACCGCGCCGCCCCAGATGCACTCGCGCTTGACGACCGGATCGAGCGAGAACTGCGAGTGGCTCGGAATCGGCATGCCGAGATCGATCGAATAACCGAAATCGTCGCAGGCGAAACCGAGCTTCAGGCTCACGGGCCCCTTGCGCACCGTGCCGGTGACCGGCGCGTCGCCGTCCAGCATCGCCCGCGAGAAACGCTCGGGGCCGGCCCACAGCGTCGACGGCAACCCGCCTTCGCGCGCGAGGGACGGGATCACGCGCCCCTGCGCGGTGTCGGCGAGCAGCCGCAGCGCGCGGTACACGCTCGACTTGCCGCTACCGTTCGGCCCCGTGACGACGTTGAGCGCCGCGAGCGGCACGATCAGCTCGCGCAGCGAGCGGTAATTGGCAATGGCAAGCGTTTTCAGCACGGTCATGACGATGGCGGGCGGGCCGCGTTCAGCGGCCTTCGACGGCCTGCGGGTCGGCCGCGGTGTTGGCCGCCGTACTGGCGGCAGGGGCGCGCGCGTGCGGCCGTTCGGGATTCGGCGCATCCGGTGCGGAATCGTGCGGATACAGTTCCATCCTGCTGCGCGGCAGGCATTGCGGATAGCGGTCCTGCAGATAGGCGATCAACCCTTCGCGCACGCGACAGCGCAGGTCCCAGCACGACGACGCGTCGGCCGCGCTGACGAGCGCGCGCAACTGCATCGTGCGCTCCGTCGCGTCGGTCACCTGCAGCACCTGCACGCGGCCGTCCCACTCGGGCGCCGCATGGACGAGCCGCGCGAGCTCCTCGCGCAGCGGCGCGAGCGGCGTACGGTAATCGACCGACAGGTAAACCGTGCCGATGATCTCCGAGCTGCTGCGCGTCCAGTTCGTGAACGGGTTCTCGATGATCCATTGCAGCGGCACGACGAGGCGCCGCTGGTCCCACAGCCGCACCGACACGAACGAACCGGTGATTTCCTCGATGCGCCCCCACTCGCCCTGGATCACGACCACGTCGTCGAGCCGGATCGGCTGCGTGAGCGCGATCTGCAGCCCGGCGATCAGGTTGCCGAGCACCGGCCGCGCGGCGATACCGGCGACCAGGCCCGCGACGCCGGCCGACGCCAGCAGGCTCGCGCCCACCTGGCGCACGTTCGGGAACGTCATCAGCGCGGCGCCGGTGCCGATGATCACGATCAGCACCATCACGGTCCGCACGAGCACCTTGGCCTGCGTATGGATGCGCCGCGCCTGGAGGTTGTCGGCCGTATCGATCGGATGGGCCCGGATGATCGCGTCGCCGACGCCGGCCGCGAGCCGCACCAGCAGCCACGTGAGCGACACGATCGAGCCGACCGCGGCCGCGGTGCGCATGCCGCGCACGAACGACATGCCGTCGTCCGCCTGGACCCACACGAACTCGAGCGCCAGCAGCGCCAGCACGACGAGCGACGGCTTGTCGATGTAGCGCAGGATCGCGCTCATCAGCGGATACGGCTGCGCGAGGCGCTTGACGATGCGTGCGCCGAGGCGGTGCACGACCGTGACGACCAGTATGACGATGACCGACACGGCCAGCGTGCCGAGCCACGAATGCAGCGGCGCATCGGCGATGCGCTGCAGTTCCTCGATTGAAATCATCGGCGCCCTTCGGTGATGAGGCGTGCATGCCTCGTCCTGGGATGCGTCGGCGACGTCCGGGCCACGCGCGTGCCCGGACACGGCGTCAGATCAGTTGCCGCTCCTGCAGGGAAACGCCTTGCCGAGACCGAGCGACACCGCGGTGCTCGCGTTGTAGTCGGCCAGCTTCGGATTTTCCGCGATGTACTTGCGCACCGAGTCGGTCATCTGCTGCGCCCGGATGTCGGGCGGCAGGCAGAAATACTGGCCGACCCGCGGCCCCGTCGTGCCGCCGATCGCATCGATGGTGTTGTAGACGCCGTCGGCGGCACCTTCGATGTAGGCCGCGCACGACGCCCGCGACTTGACGTCCGTCTTCGCGCACAGCCGGTCGAGATCCGCGCCCGTGAAAGCCGCCGCCGACAACGGCACGGCAAACGCCGCGGCACAAAACATTGCGCGCAACATGGTGTTCCTTATGTCAATGCGGCCCGAGACCGCCTGCTGCCCTGGCCGGCGCGGCGCCGGGATGCCTTGCTCCGGCCGGCATCCGGCCGGGCGGGCACCGTCTGCCGCACCGAAAACCGTCATTTTGCACTCTTTTGCGCGTCTGCCGGCGTCGACGCCCCGATGCGCGTCGTCCGCTTGCTCAGGATCTCGATCGCGTCCGGCGCGTTGTAGTGCTTCGCGAATTCGAGCGCGGTGATGCCGAGCTGGTTCTTCACCTGCGGATCGGCGCCCTGGTCGAGCAGCAGCGTCACCGTCGACGCATGGTTGCCGCGTGCGGCCATCATCAGCGGCGTCGTGCCGTTCGGCGACGCGGTATCGATATACGCGTCGTGGTCGAGCAGCAGCTTCACGACCGCGTCCTGGCCGTTGGTGGCCGCGTAGTGCAGCGGCGCCCAGCCCTTCTTGCTGACTTCCGCGCCCTTGTCGACCAGCAGCTTCGCTAGGCCGAGGTCGCCGTTCAGCGAGGCCAGCATCAGCGCGGTTTCGCCGGCCTTGTCTTCCTTCTCGAGGTCGACGTTCGGCGTCGCGGCGAGCGCCGCCGCGACCTTGTCGGACTTCTCGCGCGCGGCGATCACGATCAGCGGGTCGCCATTCGGCGCGATCGTGTTCGGGTCGAGCTTGCCGCTCTTGAGCTGCTTGCCGATGTCGGCGATGTCGTCGAACTTGACGGCCTTGACGATCGCGTCGAGCGATTCGGCATGCGCGCCGGCTGCCGCGAACAGGCCGCTCGCGACGAGCGCGGCGGCAACGAGTGCACGTTTCGGCAGATGGTTGGTCGGCTTCGTCATTGTTTTGGGCTCCTTCCCTGGGTTGTCGGCTGCGCGCACGTCGTTAGCGGGCGATCTTGAACAGCCGGAAAAAGTTCTGCGTCGTCGCGTCGGCCAGTGCCTCGACGGCGATCCCGCGCTCGGACGCGATAAAGCGTCCGACATGGCTGACGTACGCAGGTTCATTCGGCTTGCCGCGATACGGCACCGGCGCGAGGTACGGCGAGTCGGTCTCGATCAGCAGCCGGTCGAGCGGCACGCGCCGCGCGACGTCCTGCACGTCGGTCGCGTTCTTGAACGTGACGATGCCCGACAGCGAAATATGGAAGTTCTGCGCGAGCGCCTGCTCGGCCACCGGCCACGACTCGGTGAAGCAGTGCATCACGCCGCCCGGCACGTCCGCGCGCTCCTCGGCCATGATCCGCAGCGTGTCCTCCGACGACGAGCGCGTGTGGATGATCAGCGGCTTCATCGTCGCGGTCGCCGCGCGGATGTGCGTGCGAAAGCGTTCGCGCTGCCATTCCATGTCGGCGATCGAGCGGCCTTCGAGGCGATAGTAGTCGAGGCCCGTTTCGCCGATCGCGACGACCTTCGGGTGCGCGGCCAGCTCGACGAGCTCCGCGAGCGTCGGCTCGCGCATGTCCTCGTGATCGGGATGCACGCCGACCGATGCGTACACGTTGTCGTGCGCTTCGGCGATTGCGAGCACGTCGGGCAGCGTCTCGAGATCGACCGACACGCACAGCGCGTGCGTGACGTCGTGCTCGCGCATGTTCTCGAGCACGGCCGGCAGGCGGTCGGCCAGGCCCTTGAAATTGATATGGCAGTGAGAGTCGACGAACATCGTGTTTCCTGAATTCGTAAGGCGCGCGCTCATGCGCGCGCCGGCATGCGGCAACGGGCGGCGTTCGCGGGCCGGCCGGCCACGGTCGCGTCGCGGCGTGAGCCGGTCATCGTTTCGCAACCCACGGGAAACAATGCCGGATCACGCGAAGATTTCCCGGTACCCGAGAAACAATTCCTCGAATACGAGCCGCGCGTTGAGCGGATGGTTCTCGACCGTCCGCTGTCGCGTCACGGCCTTCATGAAACGCGCGAACGCGTTCGCATCGACCGCTTCCGCGCAGCGCGCGAGCGCCGCCGCATGCATCGGGAAGTAGCGCGGCGCGCCCGCCATCCGCTGCGCGAGCAGGTCGTACAGCCAGCGCTGCAGCCAGCCGAGCACCAGCGGCACCGGCAGTTTCTGCAGCGTCTCGCCGCACGCGAACGGGTCGCATGCCGCACCGGCCGCGAGCTGCCCGAGCGTGTAGTCGCGCAGCGGGCGGTTCTCGTCGCTCGCGAGCGCCAGCGCGGCGAGCGGCGCGCCGCCGGCCTCGGCGAGCAGCGCGTCCGCATGCTCGACGCCCTGTGCCGCGAGCCAGGCCGCGGCCGCGTCGGGCGCCGGCACGGTCATCGGCCACTGCCGGCAGCGGCTGATGATCGTCGGCAGCAGGCGGTCGATACGCGCCGACACGAGCAGGAACACGACGCCGGACGGCGGCTCCTCCAGCGTTTTCAGCAGCGCGTTCGACGCGGCGACGTTGAGCGCCTCGGCCGGATACAGCACGACGACGCGCGCGCCGCCGCGGTGCGAACCGACCCCGCAGAAGTCCAGCAGCGCGCGCACCTGCTCGATCTTGATTTCCTTGCTCGGCGCGCGGGTCTTCTTGCCGCCCTCGTCCGCGTCGGCCGCTTTCGGGTCTTCCGCGGCGCCCGGCGCCTCGCCCGCCAGCGCCTCGGGCAGCACGATCCGGTAGTCCGGATGGTTGCCCTGCGAGAACCACGTGCAGGCCGCGCAGGCGCCGCACGGCTCGCCGTTCGGCTGCGGCGATTCGCACAGGAAGCCCTGCGCGAGATGCTGCGCGAACTGCAGCTTGCCGATCCCGGCCTGGCCATGCAGCAGCAGCGCGTGCGGCCATTGCGCACGCAGTTGCTGCAGGCGGTTCCAGTCGTCGGTCTGCCACGGATAGATCATGGGGTGCGTTCCTTGCGAATTACAGCGCGGCGAGCACGCGCTCGAGCTGCTGGCGAATCTCGGGAATCGTCTGCGTCGCGTCAACGATCGCGAAGCGGTGCGGCGCCTCTTCCGCACGCCGCAGGTATTCGCCGCGCGTGCGCGCGAAGAACGCGTCGGATTCGCTTTCGAACTTGTCGGGCATGCGCGCGGCGCCGCGCCGCTCGCTCGCGACTTGCGGCGCGACGTCGAACAGCACCGTCAGGTCGGGCTGGAAGCCGCCCTGCACCCAGCGCTCGAGCGTCTCGAGCTTGTCGCGCGGCAGCCCGCGGCCGCCGCCCTGGTACGCGAACGTCGCATCGGTGAAGCGATCGGACACGACCCAGTCGCCGCGCGCGAGCGCCGGCTCGATCACGAGCGCGAGATGCTCGCGACGCGCGGCGAACATCAGCAGCGCTTCCGTCTCGAGATCCATCGGCTGGTTCAGCAGGATCTCGCGCAGTTTCTCGCCGAGCTGCGTGCCGCCCGGCTCGCGGGTGACGACGACCTGCCGGCCGGCCGAGGCCAGCTTGCCCTGGAGGCGTTCGCAGAACCATTGCAGGTGGGTGGTCTTCCCCGCCCCGTCGATGCCTTCGAACGTGATGAATTTACCGCTCGCCATTATTGACCTCGTATGTACTTGTCCACGGCCTTGTTGTGGTCGCCGAGCGTGTCCGAGAACACGCTCGTGCCATCGCCTTTCGCGACGAAATAGAGCGCGCTCGTCTGGGCCGGATTGATCGCCGCCTGCAACGCGGCGACGCCCGGCAACGCGATCGGCGTCGGCGGCAGCCCGCGTCGGGTGTAGGTATTGTAAGGAGTGTCGGCCTGCAGGTCGCGCTTGCGCAGGCGGCCGTCGTACGCGTCGCCGAGCCCGTAGATCACCGACGGATCGGTCTGCAGCGGCATGCCGATGCGCAGCCGGTTCGCGAACACGGCCGCGACGAACGCGCGATCGGCCGCATGGCCCGTTTCCTTCTCGACGATCGACGCGATCGTCAGCGCTTCGTAAGGCGTCTTGTACGGCAGGCCCGGCACGCGCGCGGCCCAGGCCTCGTCGAGACGCGTCTGCATCAGATGGTAGGCGCGCCGATAGATGTTCAGGTCGCTCGTGCCCTTGTCGAACAGGTAGGTATCGGGGAAGAACAGCCCCTCGCCGCTGCCGCGTTGCACCGCGTTGTCCGGCGCGCCGATCGCGCGCAGCAGCTCGGCGTCGCTCATGCCGGCCGTCGAGTGGGCAAGATCGGGGTTCGCATCGAGTTCCGCGCGCATCCGCTTGAAGGTCCAGCCTTCGATGACCGTCGCGACGTACTCGTTCACGTCGCCGCGCGCAATCTTCTGGAGTACCTCGTACGGCGTGATGCCGGTCTTGAATTCGTAGTTGCCGGACTTGAGCCGGCTCGACAGCCCGAGCACGCGCGTCATCGCGACGAAGCCGAGCGGCTCGACCGGCACGCCGCCGCGCCTGAGCTGCAGCGCGACGCTCTTCACGCTGCTGCGCGGCTTGATCGTGACGTCGAGCGATGCGGAACCCAGCAGCAGTGGCCGGGTTGCCCAGTAATACCCGCCGCCCGCGCCGGCAGCGGCCACAACGACGGCCAGCGCCACGATCGTCGCGGCGCATTTCTTCAGTAGGGACATGGAAACGTGACTCAGGTAAGACCCATATAATACTTGCTCGCCTTCGTCAAAGTCAGGGTTGACTGTTCCCTCATTCCATGAGCACACCGTTCGCTTCACCGGCTGCCCAGGCCGCATCTGCCTCGCTCCCCGTTTTCCCCCGCCCGGCCGCCGCCGATTTCGACGCGCCGGGCGCCTGCATGCCGCTGCCGCAGTTCGGCGTGATCGACGTGGCCGGCGACGACGCCGCGACGTTCCTGCACAGCCAGCTCACCAACGACATCGAGCATCTCGACGCCGCGAGCGCGCGGCTGTCCGGCTATTGCTCGCCGAAGGGGCGCCTCCTCGGGTCGTTCCTCGCGTGGCGCGCCGGCCACGGCGTGCGCCTGCTGGTGTCGAAGGACGTGCAGCCCGCCGTGCAGAAGCGGCTGTCGATGTTCGTGCTGCGCGCGAAGGCGAAACTGACGGACGCGAGCGACACGCTCGCGGTGGCCGGCTTCGCGGGCGACGTGCGCGACGCGCTGTCGGGCATCTTCGACGCGCTGCCGGACGGCGTGCACGTGAAGGTCGACGGCCCGGCCGGCACGCTGATCCGCGTGCCCGATGCGGCCGGCCGCAAGCGCTATCTGTGGATCGGCCCGCGTGCGGGAGTCGATGCGCGCATCGCCGCGCTCGGCGGTACGCTGCCGGTCGTATCGCCGGCCGTATGGGACTGGCTCGACATCCGCGCGGGCGAACCGCGCATCACGCAGCCTGCCGTCGAACAGTTCGTGCCGCAGATGGTCAACTTCGACGTGATCGGCGCCGTTAACTTTCGCAAGGGATGCTACCCGGGCCAGGAAATCGTCGCACGCAGCCAGTACCGCGGCACGATCAAGCGCCGCACGGCGCTCGCGCACGTCGCCGGCGAGACCGATACCGTGCATGCCGGCGTCGAGCTGTTCCACAGCGACGATCCCGGCCAGCCGTGCGGGATGATCGTCAACGCGGCGGCCGCGCCCGCGGGCGGCGTCGACGCGCTGGTCGAGATCAAGCTCGCCGCGCTCGACAACGGCACGGTACACCTCGGTTCGGCCGACGGCCCGGTGCTCGCGTTCGACGCGCTGCCGTACGCATGGCCGACGGAAGCGTGACGCACTGACAACCCATTCGCGCGCCGGCTCGCGAGTCGCAGCCGGCGCCCGATGTTTCCTGCGAGAGATTCGCCCGATGTGTCTGATTGCCTTCGACTGGCAGCCCGATGCCGCCGCCGGTCCCGTCTTTACCCTCACCGCCAACCGCGACGAGTTCTTTCGCCGGACGAGTGCGCCGCTTTCGTGGTGGGAGGATGTCCCGGGCGTACTGGCCGGCCGCGATCTCGAAGCGGGCGGCACGTGGCTCGGCGTCTCGCGCGACGGCCGGTTCGCCGCGCTGACGAACTACCGCGCGCCGTTCGACATCCGCGCCGGCGCGCCGACCCGCGGCAAGCTCGTGTCCGATTTCCTCGGCGGCCCGTCCGTTGCGCCGCTCGACTATCTCGGGCAGCTGGCCGAGCATGCGGCCGTCTACAACGGCTTCAACCTGCTCGTCGGCGACTGGAGGCGGCGCGAACTCGCGTGGTTCTGCAATCGTGCGCCCGAAGGCGAAAGCGGTGTCGCCGCCCCCGTCGCGATCGCGCCCGGCGTGCATGCGCTGTCGAATGCGCGGCTCGATACGCCCTGGCCGAAAGTGGTGCGCAAACGCGCGGAACTCGGCACGCTGCTTACCGATAATCCGACCCCGTCGCTCGACGACCTGATCGCGTTGATGCGCGACCCGCATGTCGCGGACGACGACGCGCTGCCGCACACGGGCATTCCGATCGAGCGCGAACGTGCGCTGTCGGCCGCGTTCATCGAGACGCCCGAATACGGCACGCGCGGCACGACCGCACTGCGCGTCACGATGAAGGAAGGCGTGCGGCTCACGGTCGAGATCAAGGAGCGCTGCGACGACGACGGTTCGCACCGCACCGTGCGGCCGGGTTCGTTCGAGCGCGCGTTCACGTTCGACCTCGACGCGACCCCGCCGCGCTGAGCGGGGTGGGCGCCGTGCTACGGCGCGCGCGCCATCTCGACGTGCGGCACGCCGGCTTCGACGAACGGTTCACCGACCGCCGTGAAGCCGTGCCGCAAGTAGAACGACACGGCCGAATCCTGCGCATAGAGCCGCACGACGATTTCGCCGCGGCGCCGCGCCGCGTCCAGCAGCGCGTCCAGTACGGCCGACCCGACGCCCTGGCCACGTGCATCGGCCAGCACCGCGACACGGCCGATCGTGCCCGACGGCAGCAGCCGCCCCGTCGCGACCGCGCGGCGCACGCCGGTCGCCGCATCGACCCGGTACGCCACCGCATGGAGCGACAGCGGATCGTCGTCGTCGAGCTCCCATTCCGGCGGAATCTGCTGCTCGCGCACGAACACCGCGTCGCGGATCCGCGCGGCGTCGCCGCCCAGTACCGTCCAGTCGCCCGTTTCCACCACGCCGTCCGTCATCGCAGCCCTCCACGCGGCGCGCACGCCGTCAAATGCCGTCAAACGTCGTCGAATGCGGCCTTCAGTGCCGCGACCGCGTCGGCATGCGCGGCCCGCACCTCGGGGATGTAGCCGCCCATCTTGAAGAATTCGTGGATCATCCCCGGATAGCAGACCAGCGTGACCGCATTGCCCGCCGCACGCAACTTCTCCGCATACGCGGCACCCTCGTCGCTCAGCGGATCGTATTCGGCCGTCGCGATCCACGCCGGCGCGACGCCCGCGAACGACGGTGCATCGCGCGTGCCGTCGAGCGGTGCGAAACGCCAGTCGTCGCGGTCCGCCCGATCGCGCACGTATTGCGTGAAGAACCACTGGATCGTGTCCTGCGTCAGCAAGTAGCCGTTCGCGAGCCGTGCGTGCGATCCGGTGTCCTGGTAGCCCGTCACGCCCGGATAGATCAGCATCTGCAGCGCGACGCGAATGCCCGCATCGCGTGCGAGCACCGCGCAGACGGTCGCGAGCGTGCCGCCCGCACTGTCGCCGCCGACGGCCAGCCGTTCGGCATCGATGCCGAACGTGGCGGCCTCGCGATGCAGCCATTGCAACGCGTCGTCGGCGTCGTTCACCGCGGTCGGGAACCGGTGCTCCGGCGCGAGCCGATAGCCGACCGACAGCACCGCACACTGCGCGTCGTGCGCGAACATCCGGCACAACGCGTCATGCGTATCGACGCTGCCGACCGTGAAACCGCCGCCGTGGTAGTACACGAGCGCAGGCAGCGGCTCCGCGAGGCTCGGCGCGACCGGCAGGTACAGCCGCGCGCCGATCGTGCGGCCATCGCGCGTCGGGACGACGCACTCCTCGACCGAATGCATCGGCGCCGGTGCGACGTCGAGGATCGGCGCGCTCTTCTCGTACGCGGCGCGCGCCTGCTGCGGCGTCTGGTGATGGTAGGACGGACGTTTCGCGCGCTCGATCATGTCGAGCACCTGGGCGATCTTCGGATTCAGCGGCATCGATAAGGACGGCGCCGGTGCGACGCCGTGAACGGACAAGCGTCACATGATGCCACGCCCTCGTCGCGCGGGCGCGGTGCGCAATCCCGGCCCTCTCTCGGCCTGCCGTGAACGCGTTCGACGGCACACCCGTACCGTGCAAGACAAAACGGCCCTGCCGGCAAAGCGGCAGGGCCGTGCGTCCCGGCGCTTACGCGTCGCTCGGGCCGGGCTGGGCGTCCGGCGCCGTGCGCGAGCGTTGCCGCTTGATGTCGCGGCCCACCGCGAGCCGCCGCATGTACTTGAACGTGCCGAGCGCCTTCGCGACGAAATTGCCGTCGCTGTCGCGCACTTCGCCTTCGCAGTAGGCCATCGTCGTCGAGCGATGCATCACGCGCCCGTAAGCGCGCAACTCGCCGCGCCCCGGCTGCATGAAGTTCACCTTCATCTCGACCGTCACGACGCCGACGCCGTCGTCGGTCAGGCTGCGCGCGGCCATCGCGAGGGCGATGTCCGCGAGCGTCATCGTCACGCCGCCGTGCGCGATGCTCCACGTGTTCATGTGCCGCTCTTCGAGCGGGAGCACGAGCTCGCTCGCCCCGTCCTTCGCGGACACGAGCTGCACGCCGAGCAGGTCGACGAACGGGCTTTCGATCGACGGGCCGTCCGTCGGGGTTGCCGCGTCGCTCATCGTGCGCTGTCGACGATGTAGTCGACGCATTCGCGCGACTCGGCCACCGCGACGACGAATTTCTTCACTTCCTGGTGAACCGGGTGCACCTGGTAGGCATCGAGTGCGGCCTTGTCCGCGAAATCGGACACGAGCACGATGTCGGCGGTCGCATCGAGGCCGGGCGTTGCCACGCCGACGTCGATCTGCAGCGTGCCCGGCACGAGGTCGCGACAGCCTTCGAGCTTTTCCTTCAGCTTCAGCGCGTTCTGCGCGCGCGTCGCGCCTTCGGCCGATTCTTTCAACTTCCACATGACGATATGTCGGATCACTTCGGTTGCTCCTGTTCGTTGGTGTTCACGAAGCGGGCTCGGCCCGCCTCGTGGCCGGCCGGGTGATGCCCGGCCAGTCGTCTGCCCGCTTCGCTTGCACGCGGTCGCGGCAACGGAGGGAAAACGCGTATCGAATCGGCTGTCGCCCGGCCTTTCCGGCGACGATACGCGCATTTTCACCGTGTCGCTCACCGACGGCGCGATCCGCGCAAGCGGCGGCAATCGCCAAGCCTACCAAACTTGAAGGCTCCGATGGAACGATCGCGCAGCCTTCCATTGAATCGCGGGAACGCGGCTTGCCCGGCTTCACGTGCGCCGCTTCGGCGCAGGCCTGCACGCCTCGGCAATCGCCCGCGCAAACTCGACGATTCAATTCCGGCATGGCAGCAATCGGCAAAATGAAACGTCATTGCCGATTATTTATTCACCGAATATCCGGATTTCAATACCCGCCTTCATTAAATCGCATAATTTACCGACTCAATGAGTAATAGTTACGATCGCTTTTTTTGCAAAACAGCCTGAAATCAGGAAAACGCCATTGACTTCGATTATTCTGGAAATTTAGAATTCCCTACAGCGGCTTACGATTAATTTTCTCCCGCCGCACACAAGGCGGCACGCGCCTGCACGAACGCCGCCCGCCTTGCCTTTTCTCGCTTCATGTCGAGGCGGCGTCCCTTGCCGTTTCAGTTTTCGGCATTTATCGCCTGCTTGCCAATTTCCTGCTCGATTCACTCACCGCAACAGCATCACATCCTGATTAACACCCGGCATTCACTCGAATGCCCGCGACACGGTACCAAACGGACAACAGATCCGTTCATTCGACCATCCCGATAAAAAATCGCCAGTCATCAGGAGGGACATCAACATGCATCGCCTTGTGAAGTCGCTGTGCCTCGGATTCATCTGCGCCGGCCTGCTCGCGGCCTGCAACGACGACGACGTCAAATCGAACAGCCCGCCGTCGAACAACGCCGCGCTGTCGTTCCGCATGGACGCCGGCGGCCAGATCAACGCGTTCTACCGGCAGGACAAGGTCGCCGCGCACCTGCTGGTGCGCTCGTCGACGAAACCGCGCCTGCTCGTGGTCTTCCCCGCCGGCAACAGCGGCACGGGGCTGTGGTTCGACGACACCGCGCAGCCGGTGAACTGGAGCCTCGACACGCCGCCGTCCGCGCTGTCGGCACCCGACGCGCACGGCCGCCCGCTGTACGGCATCGGCGCCGACGTGTCGGTGGACACCGGCACGCTGACGATCCGCCAGGGCGTGCTCAGCAACGTGCGCTTCCTGCGCGACTTCAACGGCGGCGCAACGATTCCGCAACAGATTCTCGCCGCGCCGACGGTCCAGGGCAGCGCCGCGCAATGGCAACGCGACCGGATCGACGGCGCGCCCGGCTATTCGCTGCGCATCACGTTGCGCGACGGCGGCAGCATCGTGCCGGCTGCGGGCGGCAAGCTCGTCCTGAGCGCACCCGCGGGCTCGCACACGCTGCGGCTGCATGTCGATGCGCTGTCGGGCGAGACGCCGTTGTCGCCGATCACGCGCGCCGATCTGCTCGCGCCGTCGGTGAACCCCGACCCCGTGAGCCAGAACGTGCTCGAATTCCTGAGCTTCCACGACAAGCTGCTGGCGGGCTCGTGGCAGTACGACACCTACTTCGGCCGCGACACGCTGATCTCGGTTCGCATGCTGATGCCCGTGCTCGAACCCGCGGCGATCGAGGCCGGCCTGTCGTCGGTGCTGAGCCGGCTGTCGGTCGACGGCAAGGTCGCGCACGAGGAAGGCATCGGCGAGTTCGCACTCGTCGACAACCAGAAGAACGGGAAACCGAACGATCCGACGCCGACCTACGACTACAAGATGATCGACAGCGACTACCTGCTCGCGCCGATCGCGGCCGCGTGGCTGATCGACGATACGCGCGGCCAGGCGCGTGCGGCTGCGTATCTGGCCCAGCGTGGCAGCGACGGGCAGACCAACGGCGCCCGCCTGGTCGTCAACCTGCTGCACGTCGCGACCACCGCGCAGCCGTTCGCGCAGCAGCCGTCGGTCGCGAACCTGATCCACCTGCGGCCCGGCGAGATCGTCGGCAACTGGCGCGACAGCACCGACGGGCTCGGCGGCGGCGTCTACCCGTACGACGTGAACGCGGTGCTCGTGCCTGCCGCGTTGCGCGCGGCGAACGCGTTCCTCACGCGCGGCCTGCTCGATCCGTACCTGGATGCCGGACAGCGCGCGACGCTCGCCAATACGGCGAACCAGGCGGCCACATGGGAAACGCAGGCGCCGCAGCTGTTCCAGGTGAGCGTGCCGGCCGCGCAGGCGACCGCCGACGTGTCGGCCTATGCACCGTCCGCCGGCGTGCCGCCCGGTGCCGCGCCAAGCGCACCGCTGGCCTTCTACGCGCTGTCGCTCGATCAGCAGGGCAACCCGATTCCGGTGATGAATTCGGACGGCGGCTTCGCGTTGCTGTTCGGCACACCGCCGGACGACCAGCTCCAGCGGATCGTCGCCGACGTCACGCGGCCGTTCCCGACCGGGCTCGTGACCGATGCCGGCATGCTGATCGCGAACCCTGCGTATGCGAGCCAGGCACTGTGGCCGAAATTCACGAGTTCCGCGTATCACGGCACGGTGATCTGGTCGTGGCAGCAGGCGATGTGGGTGGCCGGGCTCGATCGCCAGCTCGCGCGCCAGGACCTGTCGGCCGCGACCCGCACGCTGCTCGCGCAGGCGCGACAGACGATCTGGCAGGTGATCTCGAACGGGCGCGACATGCGGACGTCGGAGATGTGGACGTGGTCCTACGTGAACGGCAAGTACCAGACCGACGCGTTCGGCACGCGCAGCGCCGATGCGACCGAAGCCAACGCGGCACAGCTCTGGAGTACGACGTATCTCGCGATCCGCGATCCGCAGCAGCGCGCGGGCAAGTATTGGTGGCAGGCGTCGCGGCAGATGCAGGATGCGCAGCCGGAAAACGCGGCGGCCCTGGCATCGCGCTAGTTGCGTATCACCCGTCGCATGCCGACCGGACATGCTGAAGCCCCGGGTACGTTACCTCGCCCGGGGCTTGGGCGGAAATCGAAACGATCGACACGCCTTCGGCACGGCCGCGTTGCCGAACGTCCCGCGTGCCGCGCCACCCCGCGTCACCGCGACACGACGCGGTTTCGCCCTTCCCGCTTCGCCTGGTACAACCGTTCGTCGACCACGCGCAGCAACGCGTCGACCGTGCTGCCGTCGACCCCGTATTGCGCGACGCCGACGCTGACCGTCACCTGCACGCGCTTGAAATCGAGCCCGAACGGCGAGCTCGCGATCGACGAGCGCACGCGCTCGGCCGTCATCCGCGCGCCTTCGAGCGGCATCTCGGGCAGCAGCGCCATGAACTCCTCGCCGCCGACCCGCGCGAGCCCGCCGGCCGGCCGGATCGCGTCGAGGCACTGACGCACGACGCCGCGCAGCACCTCGTCGCCGATCTGGTGCCCGTACGCATCGTTGATGTTCTTGAAATTGTCGAGATCGAGTGCGAGCAGGCAGAACGGCGTGCCGTCGCGCTCGGCCCGCACCATCTCGCGCTCGACCTGCGCGATGAACTGCCGGCGGTTCGACGCGCCCGTCATCGGATCGGTCGCGGCCATGTATTCGAGCTTCTGGTTCGTGCGCCGCAGTTCCTGCAGCGCGCTCTCGGTGCGCGCCATCGATTCCGACAGCCGGCTCATCAGGTCTTCCTGGCTGTAGATCGCCGAGAACGAGCGCGTCGTCTGCAGCGCCTGCACGACGCCGTAGCTGAGCAGGAAGAAGCCGCCCGCGAAAATCGCATGCGCGAGCCACCACATGTGATTCCACGGCTTGCCGAGAATGAACGCCAGCGACGACAGCGCAAACGCCATGATCGACACGCCGTAGATCACCATCAGCGGCGAGCGGATCCGGCGCGCGAGCAGCATGGCGACGTTCAGCAGCGAGAACACGAGCGCGCCGCCTTCCATCGACAGCCGCGTGCCCGGCGCGCCCGCGACCGGCGAATACGCGATGTACGCCACGACGACGTTGACGATCACGAAGAACACGATCCACGGCAGCCACGTGCGCACGCTCGTGCGCTTGTCGAAGCGATCGGGCGGACGGGCATAGGACAGCAGGCCCGTGAGCAGCAGGATCGACATCACGAGCCGCGACGCGGGCCCGTACAGCAGGAACAGCCAGATATTGTGATGCGCCATCCCGGTGAACGCACCGTGCAGCGCGTAGATCATCGCGAAGCCGAGAAAGCCGAGTGTCAGCCAGCGCAGCAGCGGTTCGCCGGACGACCGGTAGCACACCCACGTCACGTAGGTAACGAACCCGCCCTCGAGGGTCGCGGCCGCGATCGCGATTTCATGGAACGCGTGGTTCTCGAACACCGCGTGCGGGTCGCTGAAGAACCACAGATAGGCGATCAGATAGGCGGGCAGCAACGCGAATCCGACCAGCAGGCATTTCGCGTAGAGCCTCGCGGCCGCGCTGACGACGCGCGGCGGTTCCCCGGCTGCATAGGTCGTACTCATTCGGTCCCCGGTCGGTCTGCTGCGTTGGTTCGAACCTTCGCGGCACGGATCGTGCGACGCACGATCCGGCCCATCGTGCCGAAAGGCAAATGTCAGAGCAAGTATAGGTGGGGCAAATTGTTTGACAAGTAAGGGGAAACGGCATTGCCCGGCGCACGCCTTTTGCTTCCCGATTGTTTCGAATGGCGGTTCAGTCGCGCCGATTCGCATCGCGGCCGCCTGCCTCGCCGAAGCGAAGCCGCGGCCGCCGCCCGCCAAAGATCAGAGGATTTCGAACAGGCCGGCCGCACCCTGCCCGCCGCCGATGCACATCGTGACGACCACGTACTTCACGCCGCGCCGCTTGCCTTCGATCAGCGCGTGGCCCGTCAGGCGCGCGCCCGACACGCCGTACGGATGGCCGACCGCGATCGCGCCGCCGTTCACGTTCAGGCGATCCTCAGGAATCCCGAGCGTGTCGCGGCAGTACAGCACCTGCACCGCGAACGCTTCGTTCAGTTCCCACAGGCCGATATCGTCGACCTTCAGCCCCGCCTGCTTCAGCAGCTTGGGCACCGCGAACACGGGGCCGATGCCCATCTCGTCCGGCTCGCAGCCCGCCACCGCGAAACCGCGGAATACGCCGAGCGGCTGCAGCCCTTCGCGCTGCGCGGCGTCGGCGCTCATGACGACGCAGGCCGACGCGCCGTCCGAGAACTGGCTGGCGTTGCCGGCGGTGATCACGCCGCCCGGCACGGCCGACCGGATCTTCGACACGCCTTCGAGCGTCGTGTCCGGGCGGATCCCTTCGTCGGCCGATACCGTCACTTCCTTCGTGAACAGACGGCCCGTGGCCTTGTCGGCGATGCCCGCGAGCACCGTGATCGGCACGATCTCGTCGCGAAAGCGTCCGGCTTCCTGCGCGGCCGCGGCGCGCAGTTGCGACTGCACGCCGTACTCGTCCTGCCGCTCCTTCGAGATGCCGTAGCGCTTCGCGACGTTCTCGGCCGTCTGCAGCATGTTCCAGTAGATCTCGGGCTTGTGCTGCGCGAGCCAGCCTTCCTGGATCATGTGGTGGTTCATCTCGTTCTGCACGCACGAGATCGATTCGACGCCGCCCGCGACGTACACCTCGCCTTCGCCCGCGATGATCCGCTGCGCGGCCAGCGCGATGGTCTGCAGCCCCGACGAGCAGAAGCGGTTCACCGTCATCCCCGGCACGCTCACGGGCAGCCCCGCGCGCAAGGCGATCTGCCGCGCGATGTTCGCGCCGGTCGCGCCTTCGGGGTTCGCGCACCCCATGACCACGTCCTCGACGCGCGCGGGGTCGAGCTTCGCGCGTTCGAGTGCGGCCGCGACCACGTGGCCGCCGAGCGTCGCGCCGTGCGTCATGTTGAAAGCACCGCGCCAGGATTTCGCCAGCGGCGTGCGGGCGGTCGATACGATTACGGCTTCGGTCATGCGAGTCTCCTTCGGTCCTGCTTCATGTCCTGCATCGAATGGGGAAAATGCGCTACGCCGCCGGGCGCGCGCCCGCGGACGTCACATGCGCGACGCCCGCTGCCTGCATCTGCTGCCATGCGTGGGCGAGCGACCCGTTCAGGTCGATCGCGCGGCACGCATCGTTGATCACCGCGGCGTCGAAACCGGCCGCACGCGCGTCGAGCGCCGACCACGCGACGCAATAATCGGTCGCGAGCCCGCAGCACCACACGCGCTTCGCGCCGAGCTCGCGCAGATAGCCCGCGAGCCCCGTGCGCGTCGTGCGATCCGCTTCGACGAATGCGGAATAGCTGTCGACCTGCGCGTCTCCACCCTTGCGGATGACGAGCCGCGCATGCGGGATGTCGAGGTCGCGATGCAGCGCCGCGCCGTCGGTGTCCTGCACGCAGTGCACGGGCCACAGCACCTGCTCGCCGTACGGCAGCGCGAGAGTGGAGAACGGTTCGCGGCCCGGATGGTTCGCCGCGAACGACACGTGCTCGCGCGGGTGCCAGTCCTGCGTCAGCACGACCTGGTCGAAGCGCCGCGCCAGCGCGTTGATCACCGGCACGACCGCGTCGCCGTCGGGCACTGCGAGCGCGCCGCCCGGCATGAAGTCGTATTGCACGTCGATCACGAGCAGTACGTCGTCGGTGTGTCTCATTGCGTTTCTCCGGGTGTGCGTCGCGCCGCGATCCGGCGCGTCAGCCGTTGAACCCGCGGCCGGCCTTCGCGAGCTCGGCGATCGACGGCGCGAGCTGCCATGCGTCGCCGTTCGGCGCGGCCGCGTAGCGGCGAATCGCGCGCTCGACGTTGTAGAGGCCGACCACGTCCGCGTGCAGCATCGGGCCGCCGCGCCACAGCGGGAAGCCATAGCCGGTCAGGTAGACCATGTCGATGTCGGACGCCTTCGACGCGATCTTCTCCTCGAGGATCTTCGCGCCTTCGTTCACCAGCGCGAACACGAGCCGCTCGACGATCTCGTCGTCGCCGATCTTGCGCCGCTCGACGCCGCGCTCCTTCGAATACGCGACGACCATCTCGTCGACGAGCGACGACGGCTTTGCCTTGCGCTCGCCCGGCACGTAGTCGTACCAGCCGGCGCCCGTCTTCTGGCCGAAGCGGCCCTGCTCGCACAGGCGGTCGGCGATCTTCGAGTACTGCAGGCCGGGCTGCTCGACATAGCGGCGCTTGCGGATCGCCCAGCCGATGTCGTTGCCGGCGAGGTCGCTCATCCGGAACGGCCCCATCGCGAAACCGAATTTCTCGATCGCGCGATCGACCTGCGCGGGCAGCGCGCCTTCCTCGAGCATGAAGAGCGCCTGGCGGATGTACTGCTCGATCATCCGGTTGCCGATGAAGCCGTCGCACACGCCCGACACGACCGCCGTCTTGCGGATCTTCTTCGCCACGGCCATCACGGTGGCGAGCACGTCCTTCGCGGTCTGCGCGCCGCGCACGACCTCGAGCAGCTTCATCACGTTCGCCGGGCTGAAGAAGTGCATGCCGACGACGTCCTGCGGACGCTTCGTGAATGCCGCGATCTTGTCGACGTCAAGCGTCGACGTGTTCGACGCGAGGATCGCGCCCGCCTTCGCGACTTCGTCGAGCTTCCTGAACACCTGCTCCTTCACGCCGAGTTCCTCGAACACGGCCTCGACGATCAGGTCGGCTTCCTTCAGGTCGTCGTAGGACAGCGTCGGCGTGATCAGCGCCATGCGCGCGTCGAGCTTCTCCTGCGTGAGCTTGCCCTTCTTCACCTGCGCGTCGTAGTTCTTGCGGATCGTCGCGACGCCGCGCTCGAGCGCTTCCTGTTTCGTTTCGAGCAGCGTGACGGGCAGCCCTGCGTTCACGAAGTTCATCGCGATGCCGCCGCCCATCGTGCCCGCGCCGATCACGCCGACACGGCGAATCTCGCGCAGCGGCGTATCGGACGGCACGTCGGGAATCTTGCTCGCCGCGCGCTCACCGAAGAACGCATGCCGCAGCGCGCGGCTTTCCGGCGTCATCATCAGCGCGACGAAACCCTCGCGCTCGGCGATGCTGCCCTTGTCGAAGCCGTGCAGCACGCCGGCCTCGATCGCGTCGATGCACTTGTGCGGCGCGGGGAAATTCGGTGCGGCGGCCCGGGCCGAATTGCGCGCGAACTGGATGAAGCCCGCGGCGTTCGCGTGGACGATCTTGCGATCGCGCACGCGCGGATGCGGCCCCTTCTGCGCACCGGCCTTGCGCGCGAACGCGACGGCCGCGTCGAGCAGGTCGCCGTCGGCCATCTCGTCGAACAGCCCGCTCTTCGCGAGTTGCTCCGACGGCACGGGCGCGCCCGACACGATCATGTTCAGCGCGGTTTCGAGCCCCACCGCGCGCGGCAGGCGCTGCGTGCCGCCCGCGCCCGGCAGCAGGCCGAGCTTCACCTCGGGCAGCGCCACCTGCGCGCCGGGTGCCGCGACACGGTAATGCGCGCCGAGCGCGAGCTCGAGGCCGCCGCCCATCACGACGCTGTGCAGCGCCGCGACGACGGGCTTCGCGCTCGCCTCCACCGCGCGGATCACGGTGTGCAGCGTCGGCTCCTGGAGCGCCTTCGGCGTATTGAATTCGGTGATGTCAGCGCCGCCCGAGAATGCGCGTCCCGCGCCGGTCAGCACGATGGCCGTGACCGACGGGTCCTGCGCGGCGCGATCGAGCGCGTCCATGACGCCCTGACGGGTCGACAGGCCGAGCCCGTTGACGGGCGGATTGTTGAGCGTAAGGACGGCCACGCCGTCGCGAGTCGAGTAATCCACTGCCATCTGCCTGCCTCCATGCATCGCGCGCCGGGGTGGCTGCGCTTCATTGTGCGCGGTCGAACAGCCGCATGTCCGGTTGAACGCAGGCAGCATACAACGAAAAAGCACGGTCGTTCAATTTGAATTTTGTTCCCGATCCGGGGACGGATCGGGCGACCGTTTCGCGAGCCGCTTGCGGCCCGGGCGCAGACGTTACGGCTCGCGTTACGACTCGCCGACCGCCGTCGGCAACACGTAATCGCGGAATGTCTCGCGCAGCTTCAGCTTCTGCAGCTTGCCGGTCGCGGTGTGCGGCAGCGAGTCGACGAACACGACGTCGTCGGGAATCCACCATTTCGCGACCTTGCCTTCGTAGAACGCGAGCAGCGCGTCACGGTTCAGGTTCGCCCCTTCGCGCGGCACCACGACGAGCAGCGGGCGCTCGGTCCATTTCGGGTGCGCACAGGCGATGCAGGCGGCCTCGGCCACGCCCGGGTGCGCGATCGCGACGTTCTCGATGTCGATCGAGCTGATCCACTCACCGCCCGACTTGATCACGTCCTTGCTGCGGTCGGTGATCTGCAGGAAACCGTCGGGGTCGATCGTCGCGACGTCGCCGGTCGGGAACCAGCCGTCCGACAGCGGCGACGTATCGCCGCGAAAGTAGTGGTCGATCACCCACGGGCCGCGCACCTGCAGCTCGCCGAACGCGACGCCGTCCCACGGCAGCTCGTGGCCGTCCTCGCCGACGATGCGCATGTCGACGCCGCAGATCACGCGCCCCTGCTTCTCGAGCAGCTTGCGCTGCGCGTCGAGCGGCCGCTGCGACTGCGCCCAGTTGAGCTTCGCGAGCGTGCCGAGCGGCGACAGTTCGGTCATCCCCCACGCATGGATCACGCGCACGCCGTATTCGTCCTCGAAGGTGCGCAGCATCGCGGGCGGGCACGCGGAGCCGCCGATCACCGTGCGGTTCAGCGTCGAGAAGCGCACGCCGGCCTCGCGCATGTAGTTGAGCAGGCCGAGCCACACGGTCGGCACGCCCGCGGAGAACGTCACGCGCTCGGCTTCCATCAGCTCGTACAGCGATTTCCCGTCGAGATCCTTGCCGGGCAGCACGAGCTTGCCGCCCGTGAGCGGCACCGCGTACGGCAGCCCCCACGCGTTGACGTGGAACATCGGCACGACGGGCAGCACCGCGTCCATCGCGGACAGGTTCATCGCGTCCGGCAACGCGGCGCCGTACGCGTGCAGCACGGTCGAGCGGTGCGAATACAGCACGCCCTTCGGGTTGCCGGTCGTGCCCGACGTGTAGCAGAGCCCCGACGCCTGCTGTTCGTCGAGGCGCGGCCAGTCGTAGCGGCCGTCCTCCGCTTCGACGAGCGTTTCGTAGCACAGGAACGGCGTCGTGCCGGACGGCAGGTGCGCGGCGTCCGTCATCGCGACCCAGCCCTTCACGTGCGGGCATTGCGGCGCGATCGCATCGACGAGCGGGGCGAAATTGAGGTCGAAGAAGACGTAGCGGTCTTCCGCGTGATTGACGATGTACGCGATCTGCTCGGGGAACAGGCGCGGGTTGATCGTGTGGCACACGGCACCCATGCCGCCGATCCCGTAATACGCTTCCAGATGCCGGTAGCCGTTCCACGCCAGCGTGCCGACGCGATCGCCGGTTTCGACGCCGAGCCGCGCGAGCGCCTGCGCCAGTTGCTTTGCGCGGCGTTCGCAATCGCGGTACGTGTAGCGATGCAGATCGCCTTCCACGCGCCTCGATACGATCTCCGTGTCGCCGGCATGTCGCGCGGCATGAGAAATCAGCGAGGACACCAGCAACGGCATGTCCATCATCTGGCCCAGCAACGGCTTACCCATCGTCTTGTTCTCCGTGAGGATGCGAATCGGTGACCAGCCTCTGCGGCGCGCCCGTCAGCGGCCCCGGACGGGCGTCGCGCATGGCGCGCGGGCCGCCATGCGGGCGGCGCGGCGCCGCCTTACAATATCGGCTTACCCAGAGGCGCTCAACATGTCGTTTTCCCGAAGCGCAGCCGATACGGCTGACACCCTCCCCGACCTCGCCGCCACGCTCGGCGCGCCCGCCGCCGGCGCGTTCGTCGCACTCGGCGACGCGTTTCATACGCGGCTGCCGGCCGCGCCGCTTGCCGCGCCGTACGTCGTCGGCTTTTCCGGCGAAGTCGCGCACCTGCTCGACCTGCCGCCGTCGCTCGTCGCGCAGCCCGGCTTCGCCGAGCTGTTCGCCGGCAACCCGACACGCGACTGGCCCGCGCACGCGATGCCGTACGCAGCGGTGTATTCCGGCCACCAGTTCGGCGTGTGGGCGGGCCAGCTCGGCGACGGCCGCGCGCTGACGATCGGCGAGCGCACCGGCACCGACGGCCGCCGCTACGAATTGCAGCTGAAAGGCAGCGGCCGCACGCCGTATTCGCGCATGGGCGACGGCCGCGCGGTGCTGCGCTCGTCGATCCGCGAATTCCTGTGCTCGGAAGCGATGCATCACCTCGGCATCCCGACCACGCGCGCCCTGACGGTGATCGGTTCCGACCAGCCGGTGGTGCGCGAGGAAATCGAGACGTCGGCCGTCGTCACGCGCGTGTCGGAGAGCTTCGTGCGCTTCGGCCACTTCGAACACTTCTTCTCGAACGATCGCCCCGACCTGCTGCGCCAGCTCGCCGATCACGTGATCGACCGCTTCTATCCGGATTGCCGCCACGCCGACGATCCGTACCTCGCGCTGCTCGAAGCCGCGACGCTGCGCACGGCGGATCTCGTCGCGCAATGGCAGGCCGTCGGCTTCTGCCACGGCGTGATGAACACCGACAACATGTCGATCCTCGGCGTGACGATCGACTACGGCCCGTTCGGTTTCGTCGATGCGTTCGATGCGAACCACATCTGCAACCACTCGGATACGAACGGCCGCTATGCGTACCGGATGCAGCCGCGCATCGCGCACTGGAACTGCTACTGCCTCGCGCAGGCGCTGCTGCCGCTGATCGGGCTGCAGCACGGCATCGCCGACGACGATGCGCGCGCCGAGCGCGCGGTGGACGACGCGCAGGCCGTGCTCGCGAAATTCCCGGAACGTTTCGGCCCCGCGCTCGAGCGCGCGATGCGCGCGAAGCTCGGCCTCGAGCTCGAGCGCGAGAACGATGCCGACCTCGCGAACAAGCTGCTCGAGACGATGCATGCGAGCCACGCGGATTTCACGCTGACGTTCCGCCGGCTCGCACAGGTCTCGAAGCACGACGCGAGCCGCGACGCCCCCGTGCGCGACCTGTTCATCGACCGCGATGCGTTCGATGCGTGGGCGAACCTCTACCGCGCGCGGCTGTCCGAGGAAACGCGCGACGACGCGACACGCGCGGCCGCGATGAATCGCGCGAACCCGAAATACGTGTTGCGCAACCATCTGGCCGAAGTCGCGATCCGGCGCGCGAAGGAAAAGGATTTTTCGGAGGTCGAGCGGCTCGCGCAGATCCTGCGCCGGCCGTTCGACGAACAACCGGAGCATGAAGCGTACGCGGCGTTGCCGCCCGACTGGGCCGGGTCGCTCGAAGTGAGCTGCTCGTCCTGAGGCCCGCAACCCGCGCGTATCGACCGACCGATCAGGAGAACCCCATGTCCCACGATTCCGACGACAAGACCTTCCCGTACCAGAAGGACGACGCCGAGCTGCGCCGGCGGCTCACGCCGATGCAGTACGAAGTCACGCAGCACGCGGCAACCGAGCGTGCGTTCACCGGCGAATACACCGACACCGAAGACGCCGGCATCTACAAGTGCGTCGTCTGCAGCACGCCATTGTTCGAATCCGGCTCCAAGTTCCATTCGGGCTGCGGCTGGCCCAGCTACTTCAAGCCGCTCAACGGCGAGGTGATCGACGAGAAGGTCGACTACTCGCACGGGATGGTGCGCGTCGAGGTCCGCTGCAACCACTGCGGCGCGCATCTCGGCCACGTCTTCGAGGACGGCCCGCGCGACAAGACCGGTTTGCGCTACTGCATCAATTCGGCTGCGTTAAACTTCGAGTCCCGACCCGAAAACGAATGAGCGGCGCCGGGCGGATCGGCGGGCTACGCCGCGCCGCCGCCCCGATCCGCTCCGGCGGTGCCTGGCGGGTCCCTACAACGGTGAAAGGCCGCGCAAGCGGCCTTTCACGCAGCTGCGAGCGCCATGAAATTCCTGTTCGATCTGTTTCCGATCATCCTGTTTTTTGCCGCCTTCAAGGTCTGGGGCATCTTTACCGCCACCGCCGTCGCGATCGTCGCGACGCTGGCCCAGGTCGCGTGGGTCGCCTTCCGGCACCGGAAGGTCGACACGATGCTGTGGGTCAGCCTGGGCGTGATCGTCGTTTTCGGTGGTGCCACCCTCGTCCTGCATGACGAGAAATTCATTCAATGGAAACCGACTGTGCTGTACTGGCTGTTTGCGATCGGGCTGCTCGCCGCGCGCTATGCGTTCGGCAACAACCTGATCGAGAAGATGATGGGCAAGCAGCTCACGCTGCCGCACCCCGTGTGGGACAAGCTGAACGTCGCGTGGGCGCTGTTCTTCGCGGTGCTCGGCGTCGCGAACCTGTACGTGGTGCACAACTTCACCGAGTCGCAATGGGTGAACTTCAAGCTGTTCGGCACGACGGGCGCAATGGTCGTATTCATCATCCTGCAGAGCCTGTGGCTCACGAAATACCTGAAGGACGAGTGACATGACGGACGCCTTTCTCCACGCGTCGCCCGACGAACGCATCGCGCTGATCGAAGCGCGCCTCACCGCGGCGCTCGCCCCGCTGTCGCTCACCGTGCGCGACGACAGCGCGCAGCACGCGGGCCACGCCGGCGCGTCCGCCGGCGGCCACTTCACGGTCACGATCGTGTCGGCCGCGTTCGCGGGCAAGCCGCGCGTCGCGCGGCACCGGCTGGTGTATGATGCGCTCGCTGATGCGATGCAGCGCGGCATTCACGCGCTCGCGATCGTGGCTTACACGCCCGAAGAATTCAACGAATCTTCAATCTAGTCTCATTAGGAATTCCCGATGATCCTGAAATCCCCCCGCCTGTGGGTCGCGGCGGCTGCTTTCGCAGCGGCACCGGCATTTGCCCAGAACATCGCCGTCGTCAACGGCACGCCGATTCCGAAGTCGCGCGCGGACGCGATGGTCGCCCAGCTCGTGCAGCAAGGCCAGACCGACAACGCGCAGCTGCAGCAGGCCGTGCGCCAGGAACTCGTGAACCGCGAAATCCTGATGCAGGAAGCAATCCGTGAAGGCATCCCGAACCGTCCGGACGTGAAGGCACAGGTCGCCGTCGCGCAGCAGACCGTCGTGCTGCGTTCGATGATCGAGAGTTTCCTGAAGAAGAACCAGCCGACCGACGCCGAAGTGAAGGCGCGCTACGACGACCTCGTCAAGGGTGCCGGCGGCAACCGCGAATACCACCTGCACCACATCCTCGTCAGCGACGAGCAGCAGGCGAAGGACCTGATCGCGAAGATCAAGGCCGGCGCGAAGTTCGAGGATCTCGCGAAGCAGTTCTCGAAGGACCCGGGCTCGGGCAAGAACGGCGGCGATCTCGACTGGTCCGACCCGAAGGCGTACGTGCCGGAATTCGCGGCGGCCGCGCAGAAGCTGCAGAAAGGCCAGATGACCGACACGCCGGTGAAGACGCAGTTCGGCTGGCACATCATCCGCGTCGACGACATCCGCGACATCGCGCCGCCGCCGCTCGAGCAGGTGAAGGCGCAGATCGCGCAGCAGCTCGTGCAGCAGAAGCTGCAGGCGTTCGAGGAAGGTCTGCGCCAGCAGGCAAAGATCCAGTAACGCTGGCGCTCGCCGCTCGTGCATCGAAAAGCCGCTCCCTGGAGCGGCTTTTTTGTTGCCCGCAGGCTGGCCGCAGGCGCATCACGATGTGCGGCGTTCCCACCAAAGAAAAGGCCGCTCCGAAGAGCGGCCTTTGCCGTATGCCTGATCGGCTCGCGCCGCGGACTTACGCGGGATGGAACACGTCGTGATAACGAACGTCGCCGGACGGCCGCGGCGCCGAGTCGTCGAGCGACAGCGCAAGGAAATACTCGGGCGGTACGCCCGGGAACACGATGTCTCCGGAAGGCGCAAAGCCGAAACGCGTGTAGTACGCGGGCTCCCCGAGCAGGACGCAGCCGCGCGCACCGAGGCGGCGCAACGCGTCGAGCCCCGCGCGCACCAGCCCCGTGCCGATGCTCTGCCGCTGGCAGTCGGGCAGCACCGCGAGCGGCGCGAGCCCATACCAGCCCTGGCTGCCGGGCGCCTCGCCGCCGATCGACACCGGCGAGAACGCGACGTGCCCGATCAGCCGGCCGTCGCGTTCCGCGACGAGCGAGACGCTCAACGCACCGTCCGCGCGCAACGTGTCGACGATCCGCCGTTCGAACTGCCCGCCTTCCGGCTCGCCCGCGAACGCGGCGACGATCACGCGGCCGATCGCGTCGGCCTCGCTCGCGCGCTCGTCGCGCAGCGTGACGACCTCGACCGGCGCGTTCGGATCGAACATCATCCCGATCAGCCGATCCAGCGGCGCGCGTTGCGGAACACGCGCATCCACGGGCTCGCTTCGCCCCAGCTTTCCGGGTGCCAGCTCATCGTGACCGTACGATGCACGCGCTCCATGTGCGGCATCAGCACCGAGAAGCGGCCGTCGGCCGTCGTGACCGACGTGATGCCGGCCGGCGAGCCGTTCGGGTTGAACGGATAACGCTCGGTTGCTTCGCCGCGGTGGTCGACGAAACGCATCGCGACCGCGACGCGATCGATGTCGCCCTGTTGCGAGAAGTCCGCATAACCTTCGCCGTGCGCGACCGCGACCGGAATCCGCGAGCCTTCCATCCCCGCGAAGAAGATCGACGGCGATTTCTCGACTTCGACGAACGAGAAACGCGCCTCGAACTGCTCGGACTTGTTGCGCGTGAACTTCGGCCAGGCTTCCGCACCCGGGATCATCGACGAGATGCTCGACAGCATCTGGCAGCCGTTGCAGATGCCGAGCGCGAACGTGTCGGGACGCGCGAAGAACGCCGAGAACATGTCGGCGAGATTCGCGTTGAAGCGGATCGTCTTCGCCCAGCCTTCGCCCGCGCCCAGCACGTCGCCGTACGAGAAGCCGCCGCATGCGACCGCACCCGCGAAATCGGCGAGATTCGCGCGACCGGCCAGCAGGTCGCTCATGTGCACGTCGTGCGCATCGAAGCCCGCGCGGTCGAACGCGTAGGCCGTTTCGAGATGCGAGTTCACGCCCTGCTCGCGCAGGATCGCGACACGCGGCCGTGCGCCCGTCGCGATGAACGGCGCCGCGATGTCGTCGGCCGGATCGAAGCTCAGCACCGGCGAGATGCCCGGGTCGGCCACGTCCAGCAGCGCGTCGTATTCGGCATCCGCGCACGCGGGGTTGTCGCGCAGGCGCGCGATGCGCCAGCTCACTTCGCTCCACGCGCGATGGAGTTCGGCGCGCGGTGCGTCGAAAATCTTCTTCGCGTCGCGGTACACCTCGATCACGTCGCGATCGTTGACCGAGCCGATCACGTGCGAGCATGCCGACAGGCCGAACTCGCGCAGCGCGCCCAGCACCGCGTCACGGTCGGTCGCGCGCACCTGCACGACGGCGCCCAGTTCCTCGGAGAACAGCGCGCGCAGCGTGCGATCCTCGCGGCGGCCGCTCGTCTGCTTCGCCCAGTCCTTCGCGTCGCCGTAGTCGGATTCGTGATTCGGGTCGAGCGTCAGCATGTCGACGTTCAGCGACACGCCCGCGTGGCCCGCGAACGCCATTTCGCACACCGTCGCCCACAGGCCGCCGTCCGAGCGATCGTGGTACGCGAGCAGCTTGTCTTGCGCATTGAGCGACTGGATCGCGTTGAAGAAACGCTTCAGGTCTTCCGCATCGTCGACGTCCGGCGTCGTGTCGCCGACCTGCTGCGTGACCTGCGCGAAGATGCTGCCGCCCATCCGGTTCTTGCCGCGGCCGAGATCGATCGCGATCAGCACGCTGTCGCCCGCATCGGCGATGCGGCGCAGCTGCGGCGTCAGGTGACGGCGCACGTCCTCGACCGGCGCGAACGCGGAGATGATCAGCGACACCGGCGACACCACTTCCTTCGCGACGCCCTGCTCGTCCCACTTCGTCTTCATCGACAGCGAGTCCTTGCCGACCGGGATGCCGATCCCGAGTGCCGGGCACAGCTCCATGCCGATCGCCTTGACCGTGTCGAACAGCGCGGCGTCCTCGCCGGCCGTGCCGCACGCGGCCATCCAGTTCGCCGACAGCTTCAGCTTGTCGAGCGACGCGATCGGCGCGCTCGCGATGTTCGTGATCGCCTCGCCGACCGCCATGCGGCCCGATGCGGGCGCGTCGATCACCGCGAGCGGCGTGCGCTCGGCCATCGTCATCGCCTCGCCCTTGAAACCCGCGTAGTCGAGCGCGGTGACCGCGCAGTCGGCCACCGGCACCTGCCACGGGCCGACCATCTGGTCGCGCACCGACGTGCCGCCGACCGAACGGTCGCCGATCGTGATCAGGAACGACTTGCTGCCGACCGTCGGGTGCTTCAGCACGTCGATCGCGACTTCCGACAGCGCGATGCCCGTCACGTCGACCGGCGCGCGCTCGGTCGTCACGCGCGTGACGTCGCGATGCATGCGCGGCGGCTTGCCGAGCAGCACTTCCATCGGCATGTCGACCGGGTATTCGTCGGCGCCCGTCGCTTCGTCGTCGACGAGCTTCAGCTGGCGTTCGTCGGTCGCGACACCGACCACCGCGAACGGGCAGCGCTCACGCGCGCAGATCGCCTCGAAACGCGGCAGGTCGGCCGGCGCGATCGCCAGCACGTAGCGCTCCTGCGCTTCGTTCGACCAGATTTCGCGCGGCGACAGGCCCGATTCCTCGAGCGCGACCTTGCGCAGTTCGAAGCGCGCGCCCTTGCCCGCGCCGTCGACGATCTCGGGGAACGCATTCGACAGGCCGCCCGCGCCGACGTCGTGGATGCTCAGGATCGGGTTTTCCGCGCCGAGCTGCCAGCAGCCGTTGATCACTTCCTGCGCGCGCCGCTCGATTTCCGGGTTGCCGCGCTGCACCGAGTCGAAGTCGAGTTCGGCCGTGTTCGCGCCGGTCGCCATCGAGCTCGCGGCGCCGCCGCCCATCCCGATCCGCATGCCGGGGCCGCCGATCTGGATCAGCAGCGAGCCGGCCGGCACGTCGTGCTTGTGCGTATGCTGATCCGCGATGTTGCCGAGGCCGCCCGCGATCATGATCGGCTTGTGATAACCATGCACCTTCCCGCCGACGTTCTGCTCGTACACGCGGAAGTAGCCGCCGAGGTTCGGGCGGCCGAATTCGTTGTTGAACGCAGCGCCGCCGAGCGGGCCGTCGATCATGATCTGCAGCGGCGACGCGATGCGGTCCGGACGGCCGTACGGGCCGTACGCGTCGTTGGGGTTGCGCTCGCCGACCGGCTGCGCGGCGTCGCGCGCGTTTTCCCACGGCTGGCGGGCGTCCGGCAGGTCGAGGTTCGACACGGTGAAGCCCGTCAGGCCGGCCTTCGGACGCGCGCCGCGGCCCGTCGCGCCTTCGTCGCGGATCTCGCCGCCCGCGCCGGTCGCCGCACCCGGGAACGGCGAGATCGCCGTCGGGTGGTTGTGCGTCTCAACCTTCATCAGCGTGTGCGTGAGTTCGGTGTGGCGGCCGTAGCGCTCGCCCGGCTCGCCGGCCGCGCCCGCGTTGCGCGGGAACCAGCGTTCGGCTTCGGCGCCGACCATGATCGACGAGTTGTCCGAATAGGCGACGATCGTGCCCTGCGGGCTCAGCTTCTCGGTGTTGCGGATCATCGCGAACAGCGACATGTCCTGCGCTTCGCCGTCGATCGTCCACTGCGCGTTGAAGATCTTGTGGCGGCAGTGTTCGCTGTTCGCCTGCGCGAACATCATCAGTTCCACGTCGGTCGGGTTGCGTTCGAGCTTGCGGAACGCGTCGACCAGGTAGTCGATCTCGTCGTCGGCGAGCGCGAGGCCCAGCTCGACGTTCGCGCGCTCGAGCGCGCCGCGGCCGATACCCAGCACGTCGACGGTCGACAGCGGCTTGGCCGGCAGTTCGTCGAACAGGTGCTGCGCGTCGTCGCGTGCCGCGACCACGCTTTCGGTCATCCGGTCATGCAGCGCGGCCGCGACGGCCGCGCGCGCGTCGTCCGACAGCGCCTTCTTGCCGCCGAGCAGGCCCGACTTCAGCGTGACCGTGAATTCGACGCCGCGCTCGATGCGGCGCACGTGCGTGAGGCCGCAGTGCCGGGCGATGTCGGTCGCCTTGCTCGCCCACGGCGAAACCGTGCCGAAACGCGGCAGCACGACGAAGGTCTCGGTCGTGCCCTTCTCGGCCGCCGCCTCGAACGGCGCGCCGTAGTGCATCAGCGCGTCGATGCGCGCGCTGTCGTCGGCCGACAGCGGCTCGGCCGCATTGACGAAGTGCAGGAACTGTCCGCGCACCGCGACGATGTTGGCGTCGATTTGCCTGAGCGTGTCGAGCAGACGGGTTTGACGGAAATCGGAGAGGGCCGAAGCGCCGGGAAAACACGAGAAGTGAGCCATGGGCTGGACTGACGTCGATGAGTCGCGCGAGGTGGCGACGTGGGGCGAAAGGAAGGCCGTAATTATACCCGGAAGTCGGTCGCCCAAGACCGGCCGATCGGCAACCCGCATGCACCGCATCGGTGCCGCGATGTCCACCGCGCACGGCCAGCCCGCCGGGCCGCCCCGCGCGGGCGCGGCAGCCGGCGGCCGCGGCCCGGCGGCACGGCCCGTGCCACCGCGGCGCCGGCTCCCGCGATTTTGGCGCTATCATTCCGGGTTCACCGGGCCCGGGCCCTCAGCGAATTCTCACCGGGCAGCGCCTGCGCGCCGCCCGTCATCGAAGCAATCCATGGATGTCATCGTCATCGGCGGCGGAATCAGCGGCGTCGCCACCGCCTACCAGTTGCGCGCGGCCGGCCATCGCGTATGCGTGGTCGAACGCCACGCGACCGTCGCGCAGGGTGCGACCTACGGCGACGGCGGCGCGCTGCTGCCGAGCCCGCTCGACGTCTGGTTCGGCCCGACCTTCATGCGCCAGCGCCAGCCGCGCGACAGCGGCATCGTCTACAAGCCCGGCTTCAACGGCGGTGTACGGCGCTTCGTCAAACAGCTCGGCAGGCTGCGCGAGCCCGACGCGTTCGCCGCGCAGTACACGCGGCTGCGGCCGCTGAT
Source organism: Burkholderia reimsis (assembly GCF_003294055.1). Lineage (NCBI taxonomy): Bacteria > Pseudomonadati > Pseudomonadota > Betaproteobacteria > Burkholderiales > Burkholderiaceae > Burkholderia > Burkholderia reimsis. The sequence goes on along the minus strand of NZ_QMFZ01000004.1, from coordinate 180,422 downwards.
CGACGCGTCGCGCGACGCGCTCGCCGACATCGAGACGCGCCTCGAGCTCGAATTCGAGCAGAAGCCCGGCATCCTGCACGTCGTGCGCGATCCGCGCGACTGGGAAGCGATGCAGCCCGCGCTCGACCTGCTGCGCACGCTCGACCAGCCGTACCGCCTGCTCTCCGCAGACGAATGCGCGGCACTCGAGCCGTCGGTGCCGGCCGAGCCCGGTTTCGCCGGCGGCGTGCTGCTCGAGACCGAGCGCACCGGGAATTGCCCGCTGTTCGCGAAACTGGTCAAGCAGACGCTCGACGAACACGGCGTGCAGTTCCGCTTCGGCGCGGAAGTCGCCGCGATCCGCGTCGACAACGGCCGCGCCGCGGTCGAGCTCGTCCCGCCCGGCGACCGCCGCGCGTCGAACGCCCGCGACGTCGACGTGATTTCCGCCGATGCGATCGTGGTCGCCGCCGGCGCCGGCAGCCTGCCGCTGCTCGACCGCCTCGGCTGGCGCCTGCCGCTGCACCCGGTGCGGGTCCACGCGCTGACCGCGCCGGTCGCCTACGAAGAACATGCGCCGCACCTGAACGTCATCGATTCGATCAAGCGCATCTCGATCACGCGCACCCACCAGCGGCTGCGCGTCGGCGGCGGCGCCGTGCTGCAGAGCCTGCCCGACACCGCGAAGCCGCTCGCCGAGCCGCTGTCGGAGGCCGCGCTCGCGTTGCTCGGCCAGGCCGTCCACGACTGGGTGCCCGGTGCCGCGAGGATCTCGGCCGCGCTGTCCTGGCAAGGTACGCAGCTGCTGTCGCCGGACGGCCTGCCGGTCGTCGGTCCGACCCCGCATCCGCGCGTATTCGTCAATTTCGGGCATGGCCCGGCCGGCTGGGGGCTCGCATGCGGGTCTGCTAAAGTGGTGGCCGACTACCTGGGCGGCGACGTGCAGCACTGGCGCGCCGACACGCTCGCCGCGCTAAGCGCCGGGCGCTTCACGACCTGACCGCCGCGGGCCCGTCCCCGGCGGCCGCCTTGCCAGCCGCCGCGACCCGGCGATGACCCCGCGATGACCGTTACCCTTCCGCTTCCCGATTCCGCTCCGATCGCGCTGCTGCGCGTCGCCGACCTGCGCGCGGCCGAAGCCGACGCAGCCGCGGCGCTGCCGCCGCATACGCTGATGGGTCGCGCAGGTGCCGCCGCCGCGCGCTGGCTGTCCGAACGCGCGGCCGGCGACGACCGCCCCGTCTGGTTCGCGGTCGGCCCGGGCAACAACGGCGGCGACGCGCTCGTAGCCGCCGCGCACCTCCAGCAGCTCGGCGTCGCGACCCAGGCGTGGATGCCGGTGCCGGTAAAGCCCGACGACGCGCAATGGGCGCTCGGCCTCGCGCGCGCCGCCGGCGTGCCGCTGTCGGCCACGCCGCCTGCTTCGCTGGACGGCTATGCGTGGGTGGTCGACGGACTGTTCGGCATCGGTCTCGGCCGCGCGCTCGACGGCGCGTTCGCCGAGCAGGCCGCGCGCATCGCCGCGCATGCGCGCAACGGCGGCCGCGTGCTTGCACTGGATGTGCCGAGCGGCCTCGACAGCGATACGGGCCAGATCGTCGGCGCGGGCGTCGCCGTCGCCGCCACCCACACGCTCACTTTCATCGGCGCGAAGCCGGGCCTCTACACCGGCGAAGGCCGGGATCTCGCCGGCGCGATCGACGTCGAATCGCTCGACGTCGCGCCACCGGCCGCACCGGCCATCGTACTGAATGCGCCCGCGCTATTCGCCGCCGCCCTGCCCGCGCGCGCATTCGCATCCCACAAGGGCACATACGGCAGCCTCGCGGTACTCGGCGGCGACACCGGCATGTGCGGCGCGCCGATCCTGGCCGCGCGCGCCGCGCTGTTCGCCGGCGCCGGCAAGGTGCATGTCGGCTTCCTCGGCACCGGCGCGCCGCCGTACGATCCGCCGTTCCCCGAACTGATGCTGCACGCGGCCGACACCCTCGACCCCGGCGCGATGACCGCCATCGCCGCAGGCTGCGGGCTGGGCACGCGCGAGGCCGCGGCGACGCTCGTGCGCGACGTGCTTGCCCACGACGCCGCGACGCTGCTCGACGCCGACGCGCTGAACCTCGTCGCGACGCATGCGGATCTCGCGGCCGCCGTCGCGACGCGCGGTGCGCGCGGTTATCCGTGCGTGCTGACGCCGCATCCGCTCGAGGCCGCGCGGCTGCTCGGCTGCGACACGGCGGCGATTCAGCGCGACCGCCTCGCGGCCGCGCAGGCGCTCGCGTCACGTTATGCGGCCATCGTCGTGCTGAAAGGCTCGGGCACGGTGATTGCGGCGCCCGACGGCCGCATGACGATCAACCCGACCGGCAACGCGGCGCTCGCCACGGGCGGCACCGGCGACGTGCTCGGCGGCCTGATCGGCGCGCTGCTCGCGCAACGCGTCGCGCCGTACGAAGCGGCGCTGGCGGGCGTCTACCTGCACGGCCTCGCCGCCGACACGCTGACCGCGAACGGAACCGGCCCGGCCGGACTCACGGCAGGCGAACTCGCGCCGATGGTGCGCACGCTGGTCAATCGCCTTTTTTATGCGTCGCCGCGCGCCGGCACATAACGCCGCTATACTGACTGCCCCGCCGCACGGCGGGCCCTCTCGTCCGCCGGCCTTCCGATCCCGATGAGCCGGCGCGGCATTCCTCCCGATTCACGCTTCACTCGAACCGCCATGACGCTGAATTCGCTCCCCGCCTGGACTGCCCTTCAATCCCACTTCGAACAGATCCGTCACGCCCGGCTGCGCGACTGGTTCGCGCCGGAACACGACCACGCGCCGACCCGCGCCGAACGCTTCACGATTCCGGGCGGCGGTCTCGCGGCCGATTTCTCGAAGAACCGCATCAACGACGAAACGCTGCGCCTGCTCGTCCAGCTCGCGCGCGACGCGGGTGTCGAGGCGCGCCGCGACGCGATGTTCGCGGGCGAAATCGTGAACCCGACCGAAGGCCGTGCCGCCCTGCACACCGCGCTGCGCGCGACCGATCCGCAAGCGCCGTTCCACGCGCAGGTGAGCGCCGAGCGCGCGAAGATGGCGACGTTCGCTCGCGCCGTGCGCAGCGGCACCTGGACGGGCTACACCGGCAAACGCATCCGCCACGTGATCAACATCGGCATCGGCGGCTCCGATCTCGGGCCGAAGATGGTCGTACACGCGCTGCACCACGTCGCGACGCCCGAAATTGCCACGCACTTCGTGTCGAACGTCGACGGCGCCGATCTCGCACGCGTGCTCGAACAGGTCGATCCCGAGGAAACGCTCGCGATCATCGTGTCGAAGACCTTCACGACGCTCGAGACGATGACGAACGCACGCTCGCTGCGCGACTGGTTCGTCGCGCGCGGCTGCCCCGAGGACGCGCTTGCAAAGCACTTCGTCGGCGTGTCGGCGAACCCGGCCGAAGTCGTGAAGTTCGGCATCGCCGCGGACAACGTGTTCGAAATGTGGGACTGGGTCGGCGGCCGTTATTCGCTGTGGTCGGCGGTCGGGCTGTCGATCATGATCGCGATCGGCCCCGAGCAGTTCGACGAGTTGCTGGCCGGCGCGAACGACATGGACCGTCATTTCCGCGAGGCGCCGCTCGAGCGCAACCTGCCCGTGCTGCTGGGCCTGATCGGCATCTGGTACCGGAATTTCTTCGGTTCGCAGAGTTATCTCGTCGCGCCGTATTCGGAAGCGCTGCACTACCTGCCGTCGTACCTGCAGCAGCTCGAAATGGAAAGCAACGGCAAATCCGCGCGCCTGGACGGCACCTTCGTCGACTACCCGACGTCGGCCGTCACGTGGGGCGAGCCGGGCACCAACGGCCAGCATGCGTTCTTCCAGATGCTGCACCAGGGGCCGACGATCGTGCCGATCGACTTCATCGCGGTGCTGACGCCCGAGCATCCGCTCGCGAGCCACCACCCGAAGCTGCTCGCGAACTGCTTCGCGCAGAGCGAGGCACTGATGCTCGGCCGCACGCTGGAGGAAGCACGCAAGGTCGCGGGGCCGGGCAAGGAGGCGCTCGCGCCGCACCTGACGTTCCCGGGCAACCGCCCGACGACGACGCTGCTCGTCGATGCGCTGACGCCGCGCACGCTCGGCGCGCTGATCGCGCTGTACGAACACAAGGTGCTCGTGCAGGCAACGGTGTGGGACATCAACCCGTTCGACCAGTGGGGCGTCGAGCTCGGCAAGATACTCGGCAAGGTGGTGGAAGCCGACCTGTCGGCCGAGTCGGTCGATCCGGCGAAGCACGACTCGTCGACCACCGCGCTGATCGAGCGCGCCCGCGCGGCGTTGAAACGCTGAGGCGCTGAGGCGCTGAGGCACTGACGCAGCGGCGTCGTGCCATGCCGGCCGCTCGGCGCACGCCGTGCGGCCGCCAAAAGCACTCAGCCGTTGCGCTGCGCCGCGCGCGGCTCGACGATACGCCCGGCATCGAGCGTCACCGTCGTCGCGCAGCGGCGTGCCAGTTCGGCATCGTGCGTGACGAGCACGAGCGTTGCACCGTTCGTGCGGTTCAGTTCGAACATCAGGTCGATGACCGCATGGCCCGTGGCCGCATCGAGGCTGCCGGTCGGCTCGTCGGCGAAGAGGATCGCCGGGCGCGTGACGAATGCGCGCGCAAGTGCGACGCGCTGCTGCTCGCCGCCGGACAACAGCTTCGGATAATGCGCGGTGCGTTCGCCGAGGCCGACCTGCACGAGCAGCGCCCGGGCGCGATCGGCGGCATCGCGCGCACTGATGCCGCCCTGCAGTTCGAGCGGCAGCATCACGTTCTCGAGCGCGGTCAGGTGCGGCATCAACTGGAACGACTGGAATACGAACCCGACTGCGCCGTTGCGCAGCGCCGCGCGCGTGTCCTCGTCGAGCTGGTCGAGCGCGCGACCGAGCAGGCGAACCGTGCCGCTCGTCGCGCTGTCCAACCCCGCAAGCAGGCCGAGCAGCGTCGATTTACCCGACCCCGACGCGCCGACGATCGCGAGACTGCTGCCCGGCCGCACGGCGAGCGTGATGCCGTCGAGGATCGTCAGCTCGCCGGTGGCGTCGGCGACCCGCTTGCACACGTCATGGACTTCGATGATCGGATCGGTAATCTTGAACATGGACACGACATTTCGCTGGAAAAGACGCGCGGCGCTCGCCGCGCTGCTGGGTACGCTGCTGGCCGCCGCCGTGCCCGCACGCGCCGCGACGACACCGGCCGCGACATCGGGCCAGCCCGTGATCGCCGTGCTCGGCGACAGCCTGTCGGCCGAATACGGGCTGCCGCGCGACACCGGCTGGGTGGCATTGCTGCGGCAACGGCTCACGACCGAGCGAATCGATTATAGCGTCGCGAACGCCAGCGTCAGCGGCGACACCACCAGCGGCGGCCGCGCGCGGCTGCCTGCGGTGCTGCAGCGGCTCAAGCCGTCGATCGTCGTCGTCGAGCTCGGCTCGAACGATGCGCTGCGCGGCGTGCCGCTCGCGACGACCGAACAGAACCTGCGCGACATCATCGCCGGTGCGCGGCAAGCGCGGGCCAGGGTCGTGCTGGTCGGCATGTACGTGCCGCCCAACTACGGCCCGGACTACACGCAGAAGTTCCACGCCGTCTATACGCGGCTGTCGAAGGATCTCGGCGTGCCGCTCGTGCCGTTCCTGCTGGCCGGCATCGAGAACAAGCCCGAGATGTTCCAGGCCGACCAGATGCATCCGACGCAGCAGGCCCAGGGCATTCTGCTCGACAACGTCTGGCCGGCGCTGAAACTGCTGCTCGGCAAGCCGCGCGGCTGACGCCGCCTCGCCCCGCCGGAAAACAAAAAGCCCCGCGTGAAGCGGGGCTTTTTGTTGCGGGCGAAACGACGCTCAGTTGTCGCCGTCCGACGACTGGCTGGCCGTCGAGCCGTACAGCTTCACCTTCGAGCGATCGCGCAGCGCGGCGAGATACGCTTCGCCTTCGCTCTGCGCATCGACCTGCGCCATCTGCTGCTGCGCGGCCGCCAGTTGCTGCGGATCGACCGCCGAACCCGGGATCACCGCGTTCACACGATAGATCGCATAGCCGTCGGCGCCGAGATCGACACCGACGTAGGCCGGCAGCGTCTTCGCGTCGACCTTGTAGACGGCGCTCAGCGCAGCCGGCGTCAGGCCCTGCGACTGCGTACGCGATACCTTCTGCGCGGCCGCGAACCCGTCGGTCGACTTCGACTTCTGCAGTTCGGCCAGCTTCGCCGCGCCGTCCTTCTTCGCGAGTTCGGCAGCCTGCTCGGCGACCACCTTCTGGCGCACGACGTCCTTGATCGCGTCGAGCGCGGGCACGGCAGCCGGCTTGTAGTCGGTCACACGCGCCGAGATCAGCGTGTTGTTGCCGACGTCGATCGCCTGCGTGTTGTTCTGGTTCTTCACCGAGTCGTTGGCGAACACGGCGGCCAGGAACTTCGGATTGTTCAGCGGGCTCGTCGGCGGCAACTGCGGATTCGGCGTCGGCGTGACGGTGGCCGTCTGGATCGTCAGCTTGTACTTGTCCGCGGCCGGCTGCAGCGTCTTCGCCTTTTCGTAGACGGTGGACGTGAAGCCTTCCGCGTTGTCCGTGAACGCCTTCGATGCGTACTGCTGCTTCAGGTCGGCTGCGATCTGGTCCTTCACTTCCGCGAACGGCTTGACGGCCGCCGGCTTCACTTCCGTTGCCTTCAGGATGTGGAAGCCCAGATCCGACTGCACGACACCGCTCACATCACCTTGCTTGAGCGCGAACGCGGCATCGTCGAACGCCTTGCCGCCCGCCGTCGAGCCGCGCGTGATGAAGCCGAGGTCGCCGCCCTTCGCGGCCGACGGTGCATCCTGCGAGTCCTTCTGCGCGATCTGCGCGAACTGGTCCGGGTGCGCCTTCACGTCGGCGAGCAGTTGCTCGGCCTTCGTCTTCGCTGCAGTCTTGTCGGCCGCGCTTGCGCTGCCCGGTGCGGCGATGAAGATGTGGCTCACGCGCACCTGCGCTTCGGTGCGGAAGTGCGTCGGGTTGTCGTCGTAGAACTTCTTGATGTCCGCGTCGGTCGGCTGCGCGCTCGCGGCCGCTGCCGCCGGCGAATAGACGAGGTACTGGATCGTCGCGGTCTCGGGCGTCGCGAAGCTCTGCTTGTGCGCGTCGTAGTACGCGGTGAGCTGTGCGTCGGTCGGCTGGACCTTCGCGGCGAAGTCGCTCGTCCTCAGCACGAGCGCCTGCACTTCGCGCTGCTGCGCGGCGAGTTCGGACAGGCGTTGCGCGAGGCTCTTCGGCGTGAACGCGCTCGACACGATGCTGGCCGGAATCTGCTGCAGCGCGAGGCTGTAGCGCACGCGCTCCTGGTACTGCTCGGGCGTCATCCCCTGGAACGACAGCAGCTGCGCATAGCGCTCGACGTCGATCGACCCGTCGGGCTTCTTCAGCGACGCGATCATCGGGTCGCTCATCAGTGCATCGCGCACGGCGTTGTCCGATGCGGTCAGGTGCAGACGCTGGGTCTCATCGGCCAGCACGCGTTGCTGGATCAGGCCGTCGAGCACCTGCTTGCGATGCTCGGGCGTATCGAACATCTTGATGTCGAACTGCCCGCCGAGTGCCTGGCGCGCCTGGTCGATCTGCTGGCGGAACGCGCCGTCGAATTCGACCCGCGTGATCTTGTGCCCGTTGACTGCCGCGACGTTCGCACTATCGTCGAAGAAGCCGCGGAAGCCTTGGATCCCGACGAAACCCAGCCCCGGCAACACGATCAGGAGCAGGAGCGCCATCATCAGGCGCTGGTGATTACGGAAGAAATCGAGCATGCGTGACGGGAAAATTGGACAAAACGCCCGATATTACAACATACGGGGTGGGTCGGGAGAAAAGCGGCGGCGCCCGCGGCGATCACCACCGGAAGTACAGGCAAAAATGCCCGTCTTTCAGAGCCGGGCATGCGCCGTCACCCGCCTCTCCTCGTGAAGTTCAGAAAGCAGTTCGCCCAATGATCGACTCCATCGCGGCCGCCCAGGCTCGCGGCAGCGCACGATCATTCGTTCGCCGAGCGGCTTGCCCGATGCGGGACTGTCTCCATCCGCGCCGACGACCGCAAGGCACCCCCGGGGCAGCGAATCGAGCCAACGGGAGGTGCTCGACACGGAAGCACCCGGTACAAGTCTGGCCTGTACGTCCCGGCATAAGCCGCGAGAAACGTGACGGCCGGAAAGACGACAGGGATCAACCGCACGATGCCGATCGGTCTCCACCGCCCTAACGAGTCGTCGGACTTTGCTTATCGAAAATGGATCGTTCGTGCCGCATCGCAAGCCGGATACGCTTTTCGCGCCGTGCAATCCGTGCCACGCTCATCGACGGAACGATGAACGGGTGCGGCCCATTCGACCATTCAACCCTACCGCACCACTCGATGAGTTTTCTTCACCACGCGCGCCTCGTCGCATTCGCTGCCTCTGTCGGCCTTCTGGCGGGCTGCAATGGGGAAAGTGTCGATAGCTCGGGCGTTTCGCCCGTCGCGACGGAAAATGCCGCAAACAGTGCCACGCTGTTCACGATTGCGCTGTACCAGTTCTACGCAACCCGACAGAGCTACATCGCCCAGGGCCTTGCGCCGAATACGTTTCTGCACAATCGCCAGCTGTCCGATGCTTCGTCCACCTCGGTGACGAAACCTAATCACGACACGCTGTATTCCATCGCCATGCTTCAACTGGACGCGGGCCCGATTCAGATCGACACGCCCGCCAGCGGCACCCGCTACTTCTCCCTCGCGCTGATGGACGCCTATACGAACAACTTCGCGATTCGCGGCACGAGCGCCGACAACGGTGTCGCGAAGGTCTTCTGGGTCGTGGGGCCGAACTGGCAGGGAACCGCTCCGGCAGGCGTCACCGTACTCCGCTCGTCGACCAACGCGGTGTGGGCGTTGGCGCGGACTTACGTGAGCGATGCGAACGATTATCCCGCCGCGTGGGCCGTTCAGAATCAACTGGTCGTGTCGCGCCCTGCTGGAACCGGTGTCGCTGCGTGGGACAGCGTGGACACGCAAAAGCCGCCCGGTTATGCCAACTGGCCGTCGTACTTTCAGTACGTGAACCGGCTCTTGAAAAAGAGTCCGCCGACGCCGCAGGACACGGCCGAGGCGACGAACGCGCTCGACATAATAGGTATAGGCCCGGCGCAGACCTTCAACGCGTCGTCCGCTGACGTCGCATCGATCGACGCGGGCGCGGCCCGGGCGCTGGCGAGTCTGACGGGCGGCGGAACGCAGCAAGCCGCCGCCCAGGCGAGTACCGGCTCAAATGGCTGGACAGGCGGCCCGGCCAACGTCGGCAACTACGGAACCCAGTACACGCTACGGGCGCGCGTTGCGCTGAACGGCCTCGGTGCGCTGCCCGGCAGCGAAGCGATCTACTACACCAGTACGGGAGCGGCGAACACGTCGGGGGCGAATTACGACGGCAACGGCGTCTATCAGATGACGTTCCCGGCGGGACAGCTTCCTCCGGCTCGCGCCTTCTGGTCGTTGACGCTGTACGCCGGCACGAACCAGGCGCAGGCTTTCTTTTATCCGAATCCCGATGGAATCTATGCGCTGTCCTATCCGGCGTCGAACTTTCAGTTCGCGAGCGACGGCTCGCTCGTGCTCACCATCAGCCATGTGCGACCCGCGGGTGTACCCGCCAGCAACTGGTTGCCGGCCCCTGCCGGCGCGTTCAATCTGACGCTGCGCACCTACTTGCCGGACGCCCCGCTCCTGAACGCAACCTACAAGTTGCCGCCGGTAATACGCGTTCAGTAATACCGCCTCGCGCGAGCCGGAAAAACCGGCGCCTCCGCGGCGAGAAAGCATGAAAAACCCGCGACCGCGTTCGAGCCGTCGCGGGTTTTCCGTTCCGACGGCTGCGCGCCCCGGAGGCATTTCCTGTCGTATTGCCTGCTGCCATACCGCTCGCCCGGCATCGTAAGGTCGCGCTCCGCCGGAAGCCGCGCAGACGATTTCTCCCGCCGTTTGTGCGTTCGGTTTGCGCCAGATCCCGGGCGCAAACCGGACGCACAAACAACAATGCCCGCACAAGGCGGGCATTGTTGTTTGTTTGGCGGAGCGGACGGGACTCGCCTACATCCTGCAGGCCGCGGATGCGCGTGCATGCGCATCCCTTCGAGCCCCGCCGGAAGCCGCGCAGGCGGCTTCCTCCGCTCCGCGGCCACGCCCGCCAGCGGGCGCAATCGACGATACAAATGAAAAAGCCCGCACAAGGCGGGCTTTCTCATTTTTTGGCGGAGCGGACGGGACTCGAACCCGCGACCCCCGGCGTGACAGGCCGGTATTCTAACCGACTGAACTACCGCTCCTTGGTCTGGCTGAATCAGGAAACTGGTGGGTGCTGAGGGGTTCGAACCCCCGACCTACGCCTTGTAAGGGCGCCGCTCTACCAGCTGAGCTAAGCACCCGTTTCCGATTCGTTCTGGCTGCGATCTGCGTTTCGGCATCAACAACCAGCGAGCCCGCAAGTTTAATTCATCCCCGATCATTTTGCAAAGCTCCGGCGCGAATATTTTTCACGCTCGCGCATACGATTCCGGGACGCATAAAAAAACCCGCGGCCAGGCCGCGGGTTTCGTGAACAACCGTCAGAACGAACGGCGCTCCGATGCTCAGTGCTTGACGAATTCCGTCGAGCCGGCATCCTTCGCCGCATCGGCGACCGGTGCCGCCGCCTTCGCCTCTTCTTCCGGCGGCAGCGGGGTCGGCGAACGCTCGAGCGCGAGTTCAAGCACCTTGTCGATCCAGCGGACCGGCACGATCTCGATCGCGTTCTTCACGTTGTCCGGAATCTCGGCGAGATCCTTGACGTTCTCTTCCGGGATCAGCACGAGCTTGATGCCACCGCGATGCGCTGCGAGCAGCTTCTCCTTCAGGCCGCCGATCGGCAGGACTTCACCACGCAGCGTGATTTCGCCCGTCATCGCGACATCGGCACGCACCGGGATACCCGTCAGCACCGACACCAGCGCGGTCGTCATCGCACCGCCGGCGGACGGACCGTCCTTCGGCGTCGCGCCTTCCGGCACGTGGATGTGGATGTCCTGCTTCTCGAACGCTTCGTCCTTGATGCCCAGACGCCGCGAACGCGAGCGCACGACCGAACGTGCCGCCTCGACCGACTCCTTCATCACGTCGCCGAGCGAACCCGTGCGGATCACGTTGCCCTTGCCCGGCATCACCGCGGCTTCGATCGTCAGCAGATCGCCACCGACTTCCGTCCACGCGAGGCCCGTCACCTGACCGACCTGGTTTTCCTTCGCCGCGAGGCCGAAGTCGTACTTGCGCACGCCGAGGAAGGTATCGAGGTTCTCGCCGTCGACCTTGATCGCGCCCGATGCCTTCTTCAGCAGCAGCATCTTCACGACCTTGCGGCAGATCTTCGACACTTCCCGCTCGAGCGAACGCACACCGGCTTCGCGCGTGTAGTAGCGGATGATGTCGCGGATCGCCTGCTCGGTGACCTCGATCTCGCCTTCCTTCAGCCCGTTGTTCTTCTTCTGCTTCGGCAGCAGGTAACGCTGGGCAATGCTGACCTTCTCGTCTTCCGTGTAGCCCGACAGACGGATCACTTCCATCCGGTCGAGCAGCGGCGGCGGGATGTTCAGCGAGTTCGACGTCGCGACGAACATCACGTCCGACAGGTCGAAGTCGACTTCGATGTAGTGGTCGGCGAACGTGTGGTTCTGTTCCGGATCGAGCACCTCGAGCAGCGCCGACGAAGGATCGCCGCGGAAATCCATGCCCATCTTGTCGACTTCGTCGAGCAAGAAGAGCGGATTGCGCACGCCGACCTTCGTGAGGCTCTGCAGGATCTTGCCCGGCATCGAACCGATATACGTGCGACGGTGGCCGCGGATCTCGGCTTCGTCACGCACGCCGCCGAGCGCCATCCGGACGAACTTGCGGTTCGTCGCACGGGCGATCGACTGGCCGAGCGAGGTCTTGCCGACGCCCGGGGGCCCGACGAGGCACAGGATCGGCGCCTTGACCTTGTCCACGCGCTGTTGCACCGCGAGATACTCGAGGATGCGTTCCTTCACCTTCTCGAGGCCGAAGTGATCTTCGTCGAGCACCTGCTCGGCGTTCGACAGGTCGTTGTTGACCTTGCTCTTCTTGCGCCACGGCAGGCCGATCAGCGTGTCGATGTAGTTGCGCACGACGGTAGCTTCCGCCGACATCGGCGACATCAGCTTCAGCTTCTTCAGCTCGGCGTCGGCCTTCTTCTTCGCTTCCTTCGGCATGCGCGCGGCGTTGATGCGCTTCTCGAGCTCCTCGAGATCCGCACCCTCTTCACCTTCGCCCAGTTCCTTCTGGATCGCCTTGACCTGCTCGTTCAGGTAGTACTCGCGCTGGCTCTTTTCCATCTGGCGCTTCACGCGCCCGCGGATGCGCTTTTCGACCTGCAGGATGTCGATCTCGGCTTCGAGCTGCGCGAGCAGGTGCTCGAGGCGCTCGATGACCGGGAACATCTCGAGGATGTGCTGCTTCTGGTCGAGCTTCAGCGGCAGGCGCTCGGCGATCATGTCGGCGAGGCGGCCCGCTTCGTCGATGCCCGACAGCGACGTGAGGATCTCCGGCGGGATCTTCTTGTTCAGCTTCACGTACTGGTCGAACTGCGACACGATCGCGCGGCGCAGCGCTTCCGTTTCAGCGCTGTCGGCGTGATCGGGCTCGAGCGGCATCACTTCGCAGGAGAATTGCGTTTCCTGCTCTTCGATCGACAACGCCTTCGCACGCTGCAGGCCCTCGACGAGCACCTTCACGGTGCCGTCCGGCAGCTTCAGCATCTGCAGGATGTTGGCGATACAACCGACCTCGTACATGTCCTTTTCGGTCGGTTCGTCCTTGGCCGCGGTTTTCTGGGCGACAAGCATGATGTGCTTGCCGCCTTCCATCGCTGCTTCGAGGGCCTTGATCGATTTCGGCCGGCCCACGAAGAGCGGAATGACCATGTGCGGGAAAACGACGACATCCCGCAGCGGCAGCAGCGGGAGCGTGATGCGTTCCGGCGGGAGAAGTTGGGTGCCTGACATTTCATTTCCCCATGAGTGGAATCAATTGTTCGGTAATTGAGGCCGCCACAACGAATTGCAAGCCTTCAAGTGCGGGAAATATTCGGTAAGAAAGTAACCACCGCGTTTCGAGTCAGAGTTACCCACAAGATAAACGAAAAAAAGCCGCCCACGGACTCATGAACGGCCTTTTTCGCAGAACATCGTCGGCAAGCCGGTCAGTTCGAACCCGCCACCTTCGGCGTGTCCTCGTAGATCAGCAAGGGCTTGCCGTCCCCATCGATCACGTTCTCATCGATGATGACCTTGCTGACCCCTTTCATCGTCGGCAGCTCGTACATCACGTCGAGCAATGCCTGTTCGATGATCGAACGCAAACCGCGCGCGCCGGTCTTGCGGCGGATCGCCTTGCGGGCGACCGCCTGCAGCGCGCCCGGCCGGATCTCCAGCTCGACGCGCTCCATCGCGAACAGCTTGTGATACTGCTTGACGAGCGCATTCTTCGGCTCGACCAGGATCTTCATCAGCGCCGCTTCATCGAGCTTGCCGAGCGTCGCGACCACCGGCAGGCGGCCGATCAATTCGGGGATCAGACCGAATTTGATCAGGTCTTCCGGCTCCGTTTCACGCAGCACTTCGCCCGCGTCACGCTCCTGCTTGCTCTTGACCGTCGCACCGAAGCCGATACCGGTTTTCTCGGTACGATCGGTGATCACCTTTTCGAGGCCGTCGAACGCACCGCCGCAGATGAACAGGATGTTGGTCGTGTCGACCTGGATGAAATCCTGGTTCGGGTGCTTGCGGCCGCCCTGCGGCGGCACCGACGCCATCGTGCCCTCGACGAGCTTCAGCAGTGCCTGCTGGACACCCTCGCCCGACACGTCGCGCGTGATCGACGGGTTGTCCGACTTGCGGCTGATCTTGTCGATTTCGTCGATGTAGACGATCCCGCGCTGGGCCTTGTCGACCTCGTAGTTGCAGTTCTGCAACAGCTTCTGGATGATGTTCTCGACGTCCTCGCCGACGTAGCCGGCTTCGGTCAGCGTCGTCGCATCGGCGATCACGAACGGCACGTTGAGCAACCGCGCGAGCGTCTGCGCGAGCAGCGTCTTGCCGGAGCCCGTTGGGCCGATCAGCAAGATGTTGCTCTTCGACAGCTCGACGTCGTCCTTCTTGTCGAGATGCTTCAGGCGCTTGTAGTGGTTGTACACGGCCACCGCGAGGATCTTCTTCGCGCGCTCCTGGCCGATCACGTACTGATCGAGGATGTCGCGAATTTCCTGCGGGCTCGGCAGATCCGACCGGGACAGGCTGGCCTCGACGCCGGCGGCAGCCGCCTCGTCGCGAATGATTTCGTTGCAGAGGTCGATACATTCATCGCAGATGAACACCGACGGGCCCGCGATGAGTTTTTTCACCTCATGCTGGCTTTTTCCGCAAAACGAGCAATACAACAGCTTCTCGCTGTTCGAACCTTTTTTGTCCGCCATGAATGTAGAGCCTCCGGACAGGTAAATGACATGATACGCCGAATGCTCCGGGCACCGCGCCTAGGGCGCGACCGGAGCCGACCGGATGCGCTTGCCGCAGATGCTCTGGGCGTTCGGGAAGTCGCAGGGGCGCCGCACGAATCGGGGCGGCACCCCACTTAATCTCACGGGCGCTTCAGCAGCACCTGGTCGATCAGCCCGTACGCCTTCGCATCCTCGCTCGACATGAAGTTATCACGGTCGGTGTCGCGCGCGATGCGCTCGACGTCCTGACCCGTGTGCTGCGCGAGCAACTGGTTCAGCCGCTCCTTCAGGTAGAGGATTTCGCGCGCCTGGATCTCGATGTCCGATGCCTGGCCGCGTGCGCCGCCGAGCGGCTGGTGAATCATCACGCGCGAGTTCGGCAGCGCGAAACGCTTGCCCTTCGCGCCCGATGCGAGCAGGAACGCGCCCATGCTGGCCGCGAGGCCCATGCACAGCGTCGACACGTCCGGCTTGATGAACTGCATCGTGTCGTAGATCGCCATGCCGGCCGACACCGACCCGCCCGGGCTGTTGATGTACAGGCTGATGTCCTTGTCGGGATTCTCGCTCTCGAGGAACAGCAACTGCGCGACCACGAGGTTGGCGGTCTGGTCGTTCACTTCACCGACCATGAACACCAGGCGCTCCTTCAGGAGACGCGAATAGATATCGTACGAACGCTCGCCGCGGCCGCTCGTTTCGACGACGATCGGCACCAGCCCCAGCGCTTGCGCCTCGAAACCTTGCGGCGCGTTCGAAGCAAGCATGTCCAGCAATTCAGCGCGAGTGATCATTCAATGAACCTTGTTCGAATGGAAAATTGAACGGAAGGAAGCCGCCCGCTCAATCGCCATATTAATGGCAACCGTGCGCTTGACGTAAAAACGGCGTGCGGGCCGTCGCTCCGACAGCCGGCACGCCGCTAGAGCAACACTTACGCTTGCGCCGATGCGCTCGCGAGTGCTTCGAAGCTCACTTCCTTGTCCGTCACCTTCGCCTTGCCCAGCACGAAATCGACGACGTTGCTTTCAACGACGAACGCTTCCATCTCGGCGAGGCGCTGCTGGTTCGAATAATACCAGCGGACCACTTCCTTCGGGTCTTCGTAGCTCTTCGCGAACTCGTCGACTTCCGCGCGGATCTGTTCCGGCTTCGCTTCGAGGCCGTTCGACTTCACCAGCTCGGCCAGCACGAGGCCCAGCTTCACGCGGCGCTCTGCCTGCTCGGTGAACATCTCGGCCGGGATCGGTGCGTCCTTCGCGTTCGGCACGCCGCGCTGCGCCAGATCCTGGCGAGCCATTTCGACGAGGCGTTGCTGGTCCTGCTCGATCAGCGCCTTCGGCACGTCGAGTTCGGAGATCTTCAGCAGCGCGTCCATCACCTGGTTCTTGACGATCGATTGCGTGCGGCGCTTCGCTTCACGCTCGAGGTTTTCCTTGATCTCGGCGCGCATCTTCGCGAGATCGCCGTCTTCGATGCCGAGCGACTTCGCGAATTCACCGTCGATTTCCGGCAGGTGCGGCCACTCGATCTTCTTCATCGTGACCGTGAACTGGGCCGTTTTGCCTGCGACGTCCTTGCCGTGGTAGTCATCCGGGAACTTGAGGTCGAACGTACGCTGTTCGCCGACCTTCAGGCCCAGCGCCGCGGTTTCGAATTCCGGCAGCATGCGGCCTTCGCCGAGCACGAACGGGAAATCTTCGGCCGTGCCGCCCTGGAACGCGACGTCGTCGATCTTGCCGACGAAGTCGACCGTCACGCGGTCGCCGTTCTTCGCCGCGGTGTCCGCGCCGCCGTCGCCGTGCTCGCCGGCTTCGCCGCGTGCGTGGAAGTGCACGCGCTGCTTGCGCAGGATGTCGAGCGTGCGGTCGATTTCGGCGTCGCCGATCGACGTCGTCGAGCGCTCGACTTCAGCCGTCGCCAGATCGCCGATCTTGACTTCCGGGTAGACCTCGAACGTCGCGTCGAACGCGTATGCATCTTCAGCCTGCTCCTGCTTCGGCTCGAAGCTCGGCTGGCCGGCGACGCGCAGGTTTTCCGCGCGGCTGATCGTGAAGAATTCCTGGCCGATCTTGTCGCTCAGCACTTCCGCTTCGACCTGACCCGCGTACTGTTGCGCGACCATCTTCAGCGGCACCTTGCCCGGGCGGAAACCCGGCATGCGCACGTTCTTCGCGAGTTTCTGGATACGGGCGTCGATTTCCTTCTGCACCGTGTCTTTCGGCAGGGAAATCGTCACGCGGCGTTCAAGCTTGCCGAGGTTCTCAACAACGTTAGCCATGGCTTCAATCGTCCTAAAATTATTCGAGCGAATCGGGTTTTCCTTGCCGTGCCTGCCTGCGGCGTGATGTGCGTCACATACACTCGCCGCGCCGGAGCGCCACGCCATCCCTGCACGCGCCGGATGGCTAGCGCAAGCGGCTCGGAGCACGGCTTTGGCCGGAAGAATCGACTATTCTAGCAAACAATTTTCCTCACACCGCCAGATCGGCGCGACGCGCGTGCGTCCGCACCGCGCCGGCAGCCCTTCGCACGGCAATGCGCGCGGATCGCCGCTATGCCGCATGCCGTATCCACCACGGGCCCGCCATCCTGTAAGCTCCGAATGAGGGTGCACCGCCGTCGCGCCCCAATATTCTTCACACCAATCACGCCTTCCGGAGACACCATGCCGCAACACCCGTCCGCGCCTGTCGTCGTCATCGCGCCCGATTCGTTCAAAGGCTCGCTTTCCGCCGAGCAGGTCGCGGACGCGATCGCCACCGGCATCCGCCGCGCCCGGCCCGACGCCGTCGTGCGCTGCTGCCCGATGGCAGACGGCGGCGAAGGCACGCTCGACGCGATGCTGGCAGGCGGCGGCACGCGGCGCACGCTGCGGGTGGCCGGTGCGTCGCTCGCGGCACGCGACGCGGCGGTCGGCGTGATCGACGCGCGCACCGCGATCGTCGAAACGGCCGAGATCGTCGGCATCACGGATCCGGTCGGCATGAGCGTGCCGGTCGACGCGCGCAGCACGCGCGGGATGGGCGAGGCGATCCGCACGCTGCTCGACGAAGGCGTGCGCCGCTTCTTCGTCGCGCTGGGCGGCAGCAGCACCAACGACGCGGGCGCCGGGCTGCTCGCCGGCCTCGGCCTGCAGTGCTTCGACGCGGGCGGCCAGCCGGTCGAGCCCGTGCCGTCGCGGCTCGCCGACATCGCGCGCATCGACGCGTCGGGGCTCGACCCGCGGCTGAAGGAAACCGAATTCATCGGCATGTCCGACGTCGACAACCCGCTGACGGGCGCGCACGGCGCAACCGCCGTGTTCGGCCCGCAAAAGGGCGTGACGCCCGGGCAGGTCGCCACCCTCGACGCCGCACTCGCCCGCTTCGCCGACCTGCTCGAAGCCGCGCTCGACCGTCGCGGCCGCGACCTGCCGGGCGCCGGTGCCGCGGGCGGCCTCGGATTCGCGCTGCACATGCTCGGCGCGCAATTCGAAGCGGGGGCCGAGGTGGTCGCGCGGCAGGTCGGGCTCGACGCGGCGCTCGCCGGCGCGGGCTGGCTGATCACCGGCGAAGGCCGCTCCGACGTACAGACGCTGCACGGCAAGGCGCCGTTCATCGCGTGCCGCCACGCGCAAGCCGCCGGCGTACCCGCGTCGCTGCTGTCCGGCGCGGTCGACCCGGCCGCGCTGCCCCGCCTGTCCGAACATTTTTCCGGCTGCTTCTCGCCGGCTCCCGGGCCGATCACGCTCGACGTCGCGATCCGCGACGCGGCCAATCTGCTCGCGAACGAAGCGGAGCAATTGACACGCCTGAAGTACGGCGCACACTGACCGTTGACCCGAGCGCGCGATACAGGAACAATCGGGCCCGCCCTTTTTCTTCAGGATTCGACATGAAAGGCCGTCAAGCCGGGCTCGATCAGTTTCTGACCTATCGCCTCCACGCGCTCACGAAGCGATCCGACCGCGGGATCGGCGAGGTGTACCGGCACAAGCTCGACATCTCGCTGCCCGAGGCGCGCGTGATCGCCGCCGTCGGCGCCTTCGGCCCGTTCTCGATCATGGATCTGGCGCGCCACACCAATCTCGACAAGAGCCAGGCGAGCCGGGCAGCCGAGGCGCTGCTGCGCCAGGGGCTGCTCGAACGCAGCGCAAGCGAGGAGGATGGCCGGATCGTGTTGATCGCGCTGACCGCCGACGGCCGCGCGCTGCATCGCAAGATCATGCCGATCGTGCGCAAGTGGAACGATGGCTTGCTCGCATGCCTGTCCGACAGCGAACGCCAGACATTCGAGCGGCTGCTCGACAAGGTCGTCGCGCACGCAATCGAGCGGGACGACTGACCGGCACGCGGGCACGACACCCGCGGTATTGATCCGATGAATTCGACGGGCCGCCCCGGTCGCCACACCCGCGACGCGGGCGGCCCGCTTTGCGTGATGCGCTGCGCGCGGCAACCGGATTGCAGCGCGCGACCTCGCCGGCATCGCGCATGCAGCGGCCCCGCCCGCGCTTACAGCCCGCTGTTCGTCGCCCGCTGGCGCAGCAGCCCGAGCACCGCGTCGCAATACGGGGTCGGCACGTCGAGCTTGCGCCCGAGCTCGGGAAACACACCGAGGATCGGCCCGATCTCGAGCGCGCGGCCCGCTTCGAAATCCTGCAGCATCGACGTCTTGAACGCACCGAGCTTGCGCGTGACCGCGATCCGCTCGGGCCCGCTCATCCCCGTCGACAGGCCGAGCTTCGCGCCGATCGCGGCCGCCTCCTCCATCATCCGCAGCGCGAGACCCTGCGTGAACGGATCGTCGAGCAGCTGCTCGGCCGTCGACCCCGTCAGCGCGCTCAGCGGATTCATGTTCATGTTGCCCCACAGCTTCGTCCAGATCTCGGCCCGGATCGCCGGCGTCGACTCGACGTCGAAACCGCCCGCCGCGAGCGCCGCGGCGAACCGGGCAGTAGCCGTATCGAGCCGCGCATCGGGCGCCCCGACGATCAGCCGGTTGCCGCGCCCGCGGCGCACGACGCCCGGCGCATCGGTACTCGACGACAGGTGGACGACACACCCGATCGCCTGTGCGGGCGGCAACGCCGCCGACACCGCGCCGGCCGGGTCGACCGCATCGAGCGGCACGCCGTCGAGCGCGCCTTCGAGCCCGTGTGTGAACCACCAAGGCAGCCCGTTCATCGCCGCGACGATCACGGTGTCCGGCCCGACCAGCGGCGCGATGCGCGCGGCCAGTGCCGGCAGTGCCTGTGCCTTCAGCGCGATCACCACGTAGTCCTGCACGCCGAGCGCGGCCGCATCGTCACTCGCTCGCACCGGAACCGACGACGTCGTGCCCGCCTCGTCGATCACGCGCACGCCGTGCGCGCTCAGCGCGTCGAGCGTCGCGCCGCGCGCGTACGCGCTCACGGTCATCCCGGCCCGCGACAACGCGGCCGCGAGCAATCCGCCGATCGCGCCGACCCCGACCACCGCCGCGCGCACCGACCCTGAATTCGTGTCGTTCATGATGGAATTCCGTCTCCTGGGAGCTGACGAGCATAACGCTCAATGGTTGCGGGCACAACCATTCACGCGCCGCCGTGCGACGCACGGCGTTCGCATGCGTCAGCGCGGCTCGCCGCCGGCTTCCACCGGTTCGTCGTCGGCCGCGCCGCCCGTCGCGCCGAGCACGCCGGGGATCTGGCTCTTGTCGTGCATGCCGAGCTTGCGGTATGCGCAGCGCAGGTAGTGGCGCACGGTCGTCGGCGAAATCGCCATCTGTTGCGCGACTTCCTTGTGCGAGCGCCCGGCGCCGTAATAGCGGATCGCCGCGAGCTCGCGCGGGCTCAGGCGGTCGAGCAGCGAGCGCGGCCGCGCCTCGATCTGGAACAGCCCCGCAACCGGCACGCACTGGATCCGCAATGCATCGCCGACGAACGGCTGGCCCGGCTGGCGCCGCAGGTGCGCAACGAGCGGCTCCGGCACGCGTGCACCGGCCCATGCCGGCCATTCGGTGCGCAGCACGTCGTCGAAACCATGATCGGCGTGATGCAGCACACCGAAGTTGTCGCACAACGCGCGGGCGGCCGGCGCAACCGCATCGCCGCGCTCGCGCGTGAGCTGCGCGGCGCGATTGATGGTCAGCGCCGCCGCGAGATGCGGAATCACTTCCTCGAAACGGCGCGCATCGTCATCGCTGAACGGACGGTTCAGGCCCTGTCGGTAGATCGACATGAACGTCGTCAGGCCGAAACGGCGATCGAGCGTGCACACGCACATCAGCTGCGCGAGCCCGTACTTCACGCACCAGTCGCGAAACCGTGCATCGAGCCCCGGCTCGACGACCGACAGCCGCACCGCGTGGCCGTGCGCGCCGCGCAGCGTTCGGTGCGCGAGCGGGTCGCAATCGCGCACGCGCTTCCAGTCGCTGAAGAACGCGTGCGGCAGACGGGACAGGAAACTGTTGTGCATCACCGGGCCGGTCGGCACATGCGTCGCGACGCCCGTCCACGCGGCGTCGAACGGAATGAGCGCCTGCAGCAGCGAAAAGAAGCGGTATTCGAATTCGCCGATGCCGGACCGCGCGGCAACCGCGTACAGGTCGAGCAGCATCAACCCGAGTTCGCGCTGCGATGCGTCGCCGCGCGTGACGCCGTCGAAATCCGCACGCCGGGGCGGCAGCGGCGGCCAGGCGAAGTCGTCGAGCACGATGGCTGCCGGCACGTCACGCAGCGCTTCGAGATCCTGCCCGATATCCGTCGTGATCCTCACCTTCCGCTCCCCTGCCCGATCGGGCTGCTGACGTGCCCAACGACACCGGCCGATTATAGCGACCGGCTTTTTTGACGGGCCCCGGTGCCGGAACCGGCACCAGCCCCATCCATTTGAACGGTGCGCGGCACGTTGCTGCTCCGCAGCACGCCGCGCGACGTCAGCGCGTCGCGACCATGCCGCGCACCTCGGGTTTTCCGCACCGTTCATCTGTACGACTGTTCGAAGGTTTTCCCGCTGCGGACACTGCGTCGCGACAACACCAACGACAAACCGATGCAGGACGGTATGGAGAACCCCACGTGACGAAACCCCGCTTCATCCGCACGGCCGCGGCCGTCGCGACGCTTGCCGCGTGCAGCGCCGCCGCGCATGCGCAGTCGACCCTCACGCTGTACGGCGCGCTCGATGCCGGCGTGCAATACCTGACGCATGCCGACGGGCGCCATTCGGCCGTGCAGTTGCAGAACTACGGCATCCTGCCTTCCCAGGTCGGCCTGAAGGGCAACGAGGATCTCGGCGGCGGCTGGCGTGCGCTGTTCAAGCTCGAACAGGGCCTCAACCTCAACGACGGCACCGCGACCGCGCCCGGCTACGCGTTCTTCCGCGGCGCGTACGTCGGCATCGCCGGGCCCGTGGGCACCGTCACGCTCGGCCGTCAGTTCAGCGTGCTGTTCGACAAGACGCTGTTCTACGACCCGCTCTGGTACGCGTCGTACAGCGGCCAGGGCGTCATCGTGCCGATGAACGCGAACTTCATCGACCACTCCGTCAAGTACCAGTCGCCGACCTTCGCCGGCTTCGACGTCGAGGCGCTTGCCGCGACGTCCGGCGTCGCCGGCAATACGCGCGCCGGACGCGTGCTCGAACTCGGCGGACAGTACACGAGCAACGGCCTGTCGGTCAGCGCGGTGCTGCATCAGGCATACGGCGATGTATCGGTGGCCGACGACACGTCGGCGCGCCGCCGCGAACTCGGCACGCTCGCCGCGCGCTATGCGTTCGCCGCACTGCCGCTCACCGTCTACGCAGGTGTCGAACGCCTGACCGGCGACCTCGACGCCGCGCGCACGATCGTCTGGGGCGGTGCGCGCTACCTGACACCGAACGGGATCGGCCTGAACGCCGGCGTCTACCACACCGACTCGCGCGCGCCGGCCATCGGCCACCCGACGCTGTTCATCGCGAGCACCACGTATGCGCTGTCGAAACGCACCGTCGCCTACGTGAACCTCGGCTATGCGCGCAACAGCGGCCAGAGTTCGCAGACCGTCTACGAATACGACCCGACGCCGCTCGCCGGTGCATCGCAGTTCGGCGCGATGGTCGGCATGTACCACCTGTTCTGATTCCCCACACGAGACCCCGCCATGAAAACCCTGTCCCCGGATGCCGCACTCCCGCCCGACGGCCGCGCATCGACCTTCGCGCGCTCGACGCTCGTCGCGCTCGTCGTGTTCGCGGCCATCACGCCGCTGCTGCTGCTCGTGGCGCCCGCCGTCGCCGGCCAGCTCGCGACGCAGCTCGGGCTGTCCGCCTCGCAGATCGGCACCTACTTCTTCGTCGAACTCGGCGCGTTCAGCCTCGCGACCGTGCCGTCGTACCTGTGGCTCGGTCGCATCGACGCACGCCGCGTGGCCGCGTTCGCCATCGCGCTGTTCGGCGCGGGCAACCTGCTGACCGCGCTGTGGATGCCGGGCTTCGTCGCGCTGCTCGCACTGCGCGCCGTGACCGCGCTCGGCGGCGGTTCGCTGATGGTGCTCTGCATGACGAGCGCCGCAACGAGCGAGAACAGCGACCGCGTGTACGGCCTGTGGGTCGTCGGCCAGTTGATCGCGGGCGCGATCGGCCTGTTCGTGCTGCCGCATGTGTTCGCGGCATTCGGGCTGCGCGCGCTGTATGTCGCGCTCGCCGGGCTCGCGCTGCTCGCGGCACCGCTGTCGCGCGGCTTCCCGTCGTCGCTGGGCGCGCGAACCGCGCCTGCGCAACACGCGCGCGGCGCGGCACGGACGCCGCAAGGCTCGATCGTGCTCGCGATCGGCGCGGTGCTGACGTTCTATCTCGCGATCGGCAGCGTGTGGACGTTCGCAAGCCGTGCCGCGGCCGAAGCCGGGCTCGATCCGCAGTCGACCGGCAACGTGCTCGCGATCGCGAGCGTGATGGGCATCGCCGGCGCGGCGCTCGCGTCGTGCGCGGGCGGCCGGCTCGCGCGGCGCGCCATGCTGACGGCCGGTTACGCGCTGCTGGCGGCCTCGCTCGTCGCGCTCGCCGTGATGCGGCAAGCCGGCGGTTACAGCGCGGCGATCTTCGCGTTCAAGTTCGCGTGGACGTTCGTCCTGCCGTTCATCCTCGCGACCGTCGCGCAGATCGATACGTCGGGCCGCCTCGTGGCCACGCTCAATTTCGTGATCGGCGCCGGCCTCGCTGCCGGCCCGTTGCTCGCCGGGCTGATGCTCGACGCCGGCGGCACGATGCACGCGCTGTTCACGGCCGCGACGGCCGTCGCGATCGTATCTTTCGCCGCGCTGCGCCACATCGATCGCCGCACGCACGCCTCCGTTTCCTCCCAACCGTGACAGGTCTCGCACATCCATGAATCGCACTGCCTTCTTCACCGACGAACGCACTTTCTGGCACACCGGCGGCACGCATGCGCTGTTCTTCCCGGTCGGCGGCTGGGTCCAGCCGCCGTCGAGCGCGGGCTACGCGGAATCGCCCGATTCGAAGCGCCGTTTCCTGTCGCTCGTGCAGGCCTCGGGCCTGGCCGCGCAGCTCGACCTGCGCGGCGCCGAACCGGCAACGACCGCCGACCTGCTGCGCATTCATCCCGCGCACTATCTCGATGCGTTCCGCGCACTCAGCGACGCGAACGGCGGCGACCTCGGCGATCTCGCGCCGTTCGGCAAAGGGAGCTACGAGATCGCCGCGCTGTCTGCCGGCCTCGCGATCGCGGCCGTCGATACGGTCGTCGGCGAGCGCGCGGCCAATGCGTTCTCGCTGTCGCGGCCGCCCGGCCACCATTGCCTGCGCGATCGCCCGATGGGCTTCTGCATGCTGGCGAACATCCCGATCGCGATCGAGGCCGCCCGCGCGAAACACGGCATCGAGCGCGTCGCGGTGATCGACTGGGACGTGCATCACGGCAACGGCACGCAGTCGATCTACTACGACGATCCGGACACGCTGACGATCTCGCTGCACCAGGACCGCTGCTTCCCGCCCGGCTATAGCGGCGCGGACGATCGCGGCGAAGGCGCGGGCGTCGGCGCGAACCTGAATGTGCCGCTGCTCGCGGGCAGCGGCGACGATGCCTATCGCTACGCGTTCGAGCGGATCGTGCTGCCGGCGCTGGCGCGTTTCCGGCCCGAGCTGATCGTCGTCGCCAGCGGCCTCGACGCGAGCGCGGTCGATCCGCTCGCGCGCATGCAGTTGCATACCGACAGCTACCGGTTCATGACGCGTGGGGTGAAGGATGTCGCGCAGCGCCATTGCGGCGGGCGGCTCGTGATCGTTCACGAAGGCGGCTATTCGGAGGCGTACGTGCCGTTCTGCGGGCTCGCGATCGTCGAGGAGCTGGCCGGCATTCGTACCGACGTCGCCGATCCGATGCTCGACCTCGCGATCGCGCAGCAGCCGGGCGAGCGGTTCATCGCGTTCCAGCGCGGGCTGCTCGACGAGCTGGCGGCGTCGTTCGGGTTGTAATGCGCGCTGACGAATGCGCCGGGGCCGGCGCGCGGCGGCCCTCTTGCGCGATCGGAGCGGATGGGGTCTCCTGTGCCTTTATCCCCGTTCCGGCCCGAAGCCGTACTCTTCCGATGAAATCGTCCCCGCGCGACAACAATGACGATGCCAAGACGCGCCGCCAGCCTTCGAAGCTGGCCCTGAACATCGCCGCCGTGACGGTCGGCCTCATCACGTTCGCGCTCGGCGCGGCGTGGGTGATCTATAGCTGGATCGTCGATCGCGAAGCGCAGTATTTCGCGATCCCGCTGGTTTTTTCGGTGCCGGTGATCGTGGCGGTCGCGATCCGGAGTTTCTGGGAGTAGACGCGCCTGAAACGGCGAAGCGCCGCGAGTCGGGTGACGCGCGGCGCTTCGTCGGGCTTGTTCTGGATAACGCGGCGAGTCCCTCGACTCGCCTGCGCGCCGGTCACAGGCCGGGACGCGGGCACGGATTGGAGACCGCGCCCTGATACCCACCGGTGACGGCGCCCAGCACGGCGCCGGCCAGCGACGTGCCGAGCGCTTTCAGCACGTTTTCGGTCGACAGCGACTCGCCGCCCGACATCACCCGCCCCGAGTACGCAGAGCACGCCGACGTCGATGCCGCCGCGTGCAGCGGCCTGGCGCTCCATGCGACGTTGTCGGCAGGTGTATTGGCAAATGCCGGCGCGGCCAGCATCAGCGCCAGAACGGAAATCGGGATGCGTACGGTGTTTTTCATCGGTGGCCCCTCGGTGTTGTCGTACTTGCTGTATTCGATCGCGCTGACGATGTTACACGCGGCCGAATTCGAGGGTGCACTCCTCGTACGGGCTGCATGTCCGCGAACAAGACAGGCATCAACAAAAAAAGCGCTGCGGTCAGCCGACCGGCAGCGCTTTTTCGGGAACAGCACCCTGACGAGTGCATGTTCGACTTCTGGTGCGTGAGGCCGGACTCGAACCGGCACACCCTTGCGGGCGTCAGGACCTAAACCTGGTGCGTCTACCAATTTCGCCACTCACGCGCATTTTCCGTCGCCTGACTACGCGGCACGCAAGCTGCGTTGCCGCGCGCCCGGGACATCGCGCCGGCCTCGAGCCGGCACGCCCGATCAGGCGAGCGCGAGATTCTACCCGATCCGGGCGGCGTTGTCTCGCCCCGCCGGCACCCGTCGTGCGGCGGTGCTAGAATGCCGCGCTCGACGTTTCGGCAACGCGCCGCCGCGCGTCCCCCGAACCCGCCCCCACACGATTCCGCCCGTGAACTTCGACGACTACTGTCAGCAAAAGGCCGCCCCTGCGGGCTCCAGCGTCTACTACGCGCTGCGTCAGGCGCCGCTCGCCACGCAACCGCGCCTGACCGCGCTGTTCGCACTGCGCCGCGAACTCGAGGAAACCGTCAAGGAAACCAGCGACCCGACCGTCGGACACACGAAGCTCGCGTGGTGGCACAAGGAACTCGCGGCGCTGGCCGACGGACAGCCGTCGCATCCGGTCACGAAGGCACTCGCGCAGCATCACCCCGCGATCGCCGCCGAAGCCGACGCGTTGCGCACGCTCGTCAACGGCTACGGGATGGATCTCGAACAGGCGCGCTACCTCGATTTCGCGAATCTGCAGCGCTACATCGCGCAGGTCGGCGGCACGTTCGCGTCGCTGGTCGCGCGCGCCAGTTCGGCGAACCCGGCCGACCCGCAGCCGTGGGCCGCGGACGCCGGCCGCGCGCTGATGCTCGCGCAGTTCGTGCAGGAACTCGGCAACGACGCACGCCACGGCCGCATCTACCTGCCGATCGACGAACTGCAGCGCTACAACGTGACGGCGGCCGACCTGCTGAACCGTCGCTACAGCCCGGCGTTCACCGAGCTGCTGCAATTCCAGACGGCACGGGCGCGCGAAGCGCTTGCGGCCGCCGAAGCGGCGATCCCCGCATCCGGGCGCCGCGCACAGCGCACGCTGCGCGCGCAGATCGCACTGGCCGGCGCGCTGCTCGACGAAATCGAGCGTGACGACTACCAGGTGCTGCACCAGCGCATTGCGCTGACGCCGATCCGCAAGCTGTGGATTGCGTGGCGCGCCGCGCGCCGCCGCTGAACGTCACGACGCATCACGCCTTCAACAACGGCAGCGTGTCGAAGCGCTGCTGCAGCACGCGCGTCGCATCGAGCCCCCACCACGGCCCGAGCACGGTCGCATAAAGCTGGCGGAAATCGACCGCGACCGGCAGGTTGCCGTTGCCGTCGAGCCGCCCGAGCGCCGGCGGTGCGCCGTACAGCCCGCCGGCCACGCGACCGCCCATCACGAAATGCGGCGCGGCCGTGCCGTGATCGGTGCCGTTGCTCTGGTTCTCCCGCACGCGCCGCCCGAATTCCGCATACGTCATCACGAGCGTCTGGTTCCAGCGCCCGAGTTCGATCAATGCGCCGCGCATCGCGCTCATCCCTTCCGCGAACTGCTTGAGCAGCGCGGCCTGCTGCCCCGGCTGGTTCTGGTGCGTGTCGAAGCCGTTGAGCGTCAGGCGCAGCACCGCGACACCATCCTGCGCGCCGGGCCCGGACGCTTCGCACGCGGCCAGCACCTGCATCGCGGTCTTCACCGACGTGCCGAACGCGCCGGCCGGAAACGCCGTCCGGAATTCGCGCATCCCGCCACGCGGGCGCAGCCGGTCGGCGGCCTTCACGATGTCGTTCTCGACGTCGATGATGTGTGCGAGCGCGGGGTTCTGTTCGCGCAGCGACGACGGCTCGGCGAGGCGGGCCGCACGGATGAACTGCGCGGGATTGACGAGCGCGATCGCGCGCGCGCCGTTCGCGAGCGGCCCCATCTCGGCGCTGCCGAGCACGACGCCGTCCGCCGCGAACCCGGGCGGCACCGGCGCCTGCGCGAACGTCCGCGTGAGCCAGCCTTCGTGCAGGTACTGGTCGGAGCGTGACGCGGTATCCCAGATCTCGATCGAGCGGAAATGCGACAGGTTCGGCTGCGGATAACCGACGCCCTGCACGACCGCGACCTGCCCGTCGCGCCACAGCGGCATCAGCGGCGCGAGCGACGAATGCAGCCCCGTGTGGGCGTCGAGTTGCAGCACCTGCTCGCGCTTGATGCCGATGCTGCGCCGGAACTGGTAGTACAGCGGATCGGCATACGGCACCACCGTGTTGAGGCCATCGTTGCCGCCCTTCAGCTCGACGAGGATCAGCACGTTCGCATACCCTGCCTCCGGCTGCCGTCCGGTGGCAGCCATCGCGGGCGCCTGCCACAGCGACACGCCGGCTGTGGCCGCGGCGCCCGTCAGCGTCAGAAAATCACGTCGGTTCATCGCGCATCCTTTGGTTCGCCGCCCGGCACCTTTGCCGCACCGGCTCCCCGCTTCATCGTCGTTCGAATCATTTCAGTTGATAGGCCGGATCCATCAGCAGCGCCTCGAGATACGCGCTGCCGGTCGAATCCGTGTCGATCGCCGCGACCGGCGAAAGCTGCAGCACCGCGTGCTGCAACTGAAGCTCGGTCGACAAGCCCGCGATCGCCTGCGGCCGCGCGCGATATTGCGCGAGCCAGCGTTCGAGGTCGAAACGCAGGCCGCCGCGCGCGGGCCTGGCAGGCGCCGCGCGCATGCCGGCGGCGGACGCCGCATCGACCACCGGCATCGCGTGCGCGCGGACATTCGGCGGCGGCACCGTCGCACGCGCCGGCGGGTGCATGCCGGCCGTCTCGGTCGCACGGAACAGTTGCTCGACGAACTGCTTGCGCGCGAGCAGCGTGGTGCTGTTGATCCACAGCGCGCCGCCCGGCCAGCCCTTCACGTTCGGCGGATAAAACAGGTTCTGCCCGAGCGTGCGCACGGTGTTCGCAAGCATCTGCGGATCGCCGTACGCAACGTCGAACAGCCGTACCGAGCCGACGACGAATTCCGCCGGCGACTTGACGAGCACGCCGCGATTGCGCGGGTCCCAGAAGGCGTCGGTCGACCACAGCGCGGCGAGCGCCGCGCGAATGTCGTAGCCGCTCGAGCGAAACCGCTCGGCCACCGCATCGAGCGCGCCAGGATCGGGCGTATCCGACACGAACTCGCGCCACAGCTTGCCGGCGATGAAGCGCGCGGTACCGGGCCGCTTCAGCAGGATGTCGAGAAAGCCGTCGCCGTCGAACGGCCCGGTTTCGCCGAGGATCGTCTTGTCGCCCGCATCGTGCCATTCCGGCCGCACCTCGAAGCGCAGCGTGTCGGGATCGACCGTCCAGCCCGTCATCGCGCGCGCGGCTTCGGTCACGTCGTATTGCGTGTAATGCCCTTCGCCGAGCGTGAACAGCTCCATCACCTCGCGTGCGAAGTTCTCGTTCGGGCGGCCCTTGCGATTGCTCGCGCCGTCGAGATACTGAAGCATCGCCGGATCCTTCGCGACCGCGTGCAGCAGCACGCCGAAGTTGCCGAGCGCCTCGCGGCGAAACAGCGCGTTCTGCGCGGCCATCGTCTGCGGGTAAGGCACCTTGTCCTGCCCCGACGTGAAGTGCCCGTGCCAGAACAGCGTCATGCGCTCGGTCAGCGGCGACGGCGTGACGATCATCTCGTTGATCCAGGCCGCGCGCAGCGCATCGTAGCGGACATTGCGTTCGCGCTGCTCGTCGCGCCGCATGTCGGGGGTCAGCGCCTGGCGTTGCGCGCGCGTCGGCGGCAACTCGGCGATCCAGTCCGGCCACGTCGTGACGGGCTCGCGCCGAACACTGCCGAGCGTGTCGGCCACGACCTGCGCGCGCGTCATGCCGACGATGCGCGCGACATCGGCGGGCGCGGGAGAAAAACCGGTACGGCTCAGGAAAAACAATGCATCGTCGGCGTCGAGCGGCGACTGCATGGCGGGCGACGGCGCCGGTGCGGCAGCGTTCGCTTTCATCGTCATGGACTCCCGGTGCGCACCGGCGGTGCGGATGCCGGTACAACGGCAATCGGCAGGCGAAAGTTGACGGAAAAATTGCTACGAATCTTTTCCGCGCGATGGATCGCGTTGTGATCCGCAGGGCGAAGACGGCGCGTCAGCGCTTGTACAGCTCGCGAACGGCGTCCTCGATGTGCTGGCGCAAAAGGTGGCGCTCCTCGGGCGTCATGTGCCCGTCGCGGCGGCGCTGTTCGAGATCGGGAGGCACGGCGGAACGAACCGTCATCTCGGCGGTACGATCCGACTGCGGCGCTTTGCCGCGCGGCAGCTTGCGCGACGATGCGCCCTGCTCGGGGCGCTGCGCATACGCGAAGTTCGACGCATACGGACCGGCGAGCGCGATCGTCAGCATCAGTGCAATCCGGGCAGATCGCATGACCGTCCTCGCTTCTTTGGTCGATTTGTTCCCTTCGTCACGCGGCAACCGGTTACCTCTGGTACTTGAAAAACCCTGCGGAATTCGGGTGTGCAAAGATGAATGATGGAGTGCAGGGGAGTATCTACCGAATTTCGGCTTCGAGTAAAGGAATCTCTATAGCCTGCCTTTACTCGGCGCGACACTACGGGTAAATTTTGTAACCGACTGTAACGCACGAAAATACGCGGCCGTGCGTCAATTCCCATTCGCGATAAGATGCCGATCATGGAAACGAAAAACCCCTCCAAGATTCTCGTCGTCGACGACGACCCGCGCCTGCGCGATCTGCTGCGCCGCTATCTCGGCGAGCAGGGTTTCAATGTCTACGTCGCCGAAAACGCGACCGCAATGAACAAGCTCTGGGTCCGCGAGCGTTTCGACCTGCTCGTGCTCGACCTGATGCTCCCGGGCGAAGACGGCCTGTCGATCTGTCGCCGCCTGCGCGGCAGCAACGACCGCACGCCGATCATCATGCTCACCGCGAAGGGCGAGGACGTCGATCGCATCGTCGGCCTCGAGATGGGCGCCGACGATTACCTGCCGAAGCCGTTCAACCCGCGCGAGCTCGTCGCGCGCATTCATGCGGTGCTGCGCCGCCAGGCGCCGGCCGAGCTGCCGGGCGCACCGTCGGAAACCACCGAGGTGTTCGAGTTCGGCGAGTTCTCGCTGAACCTCGCAACCCGCACTCTGACGAAATCCGGCCAGGAAATTCCACTGACGACCGGCGAATTCTCGGTGCTGAAGGTATTCGCGCGCCATCCGCGCCAGCCGCTGTCGCGCGAGAAGCTGATGGAGCTCGCGCGCGGCCGTGAATACGAAGTGTTCGACCGCAGCCTCGACGTGCAGATCTCGCGCCTGCGCAAGCTGATCGAACCGGATCCGGGCAGCCCGCGTTTCATCCAGACCGTCTGGGGCCTCGGCTACGTGTTCATCCCGGACGGCGCCGCCTGATCTTTTTCCTTTCCGGTTTCGCCCGCCCACGGCCCGTCCCATGCGTATCGACCGGCGCCTCCTGCAGCTCGCGTTCGGCGGGCTGTTCTGGCGCACCTTCCTGCTGATCGCGCTGCTGATCTCGGTCAGTCTCGCCGCGTGGTTCCAGAGCTTTCGTGTGATCGAGCGCGAGCCGCGCGCGCAGCGCGTGGCGCTGCAGCTCGTCGCGGTCGTGAAGCTCACGCGCACCGCCCTGCTCTATTCCGATCCCGACCTGCGGCGCGCGCTGCTGCAGGATCTTGAGAGCAACGAGGGCGTGCGCGTGTACCCGCGCGAAAAGACCGACAAGTTCAAGCTGCAGCCCGACGAATCGCTGAACCGCCTGATCGAGCACGACATCCGCAGCCGCCTCGGCGACGATACCGTGATCGCACAGTCGGTCAACGACATTCCCGGCGTGTGGATCAGCTTCAAGATCGACGACGACGATTACTGGGTCGCGCTCGACCGCGACCAGCTCGACAACGTCACGGGCCTGCAGTGGGCCGGCTGGGGGTTGTTCGCGCTCGCGCTGTCGCTGTTCGGCTCCGCGTTCATCACCAGCCTCGTGAACCGGCCGTTCTCGAGGCTCGCGCTCGTCGCGCGCCAGGTCGGCTCGGGGCAGGCGCCCGACCCGCTGCCCGAGCGCGGGATGGGCGTCGCGGCCGACACCAACCGCAGCTTCAACCAGATGGTGCGCGACCTCGAGCAGCTCGAGGCCGATCGCGCGCTGATGCTCGCGGGCATCTCGCACGACCTGCGCACGCCGCTCGCGCGGCTGCGGCTCGAGACCGAGATGAGCCCGTCCGACCAGGCGACCAAGGACGCGATGGTCGACGACATCGAGCAAATGGATCGCATCATCGCGGCCTTCATCGACTACGCGCGTCCGACCCAGCGCAAGCCGGAGCCGGTCGACCTGTCGTCGATCGCGCACGAAGTCGCTGCGCGCGTGTCGGGCGAGGACGGCGTCCAGATCCGCACGCGGCTCGCGCCGAACGCCGTGATCGAAGCCGACGAGACCGACATGCGCCGCGTGATCGGCAACCTCGTCGAAAACGCGCGCAAATACGGCCAGAGCCGCGACGACGGCGTGTCGCGCATCACGCTCGAGACGCGCGTGACGCACGCGCGCGTCGAGTTGTCGGTGAGCGACGAGGGCCCCGGCATCCCCGAGGACCAGCTGCCGCTCGTGATGCGGCCGTTCTATCGCGTCGACACGGCGCGCACCAAGGCGGACGGCACGGGGCTCGGGATGGCGATCGTGCTGCGCCTCGTCGGCCGCTATCGCGGTGCGCTGCGCCTGCGCAACCGCAGCCCCGACGCGGGTCTCGAAGTCACGCTCGAATTCCCCGGCGCCGGCAAGGCACGTGCGACGGCGTGACGCGCTCGCATAGGCCTGCCGCCCTTCACACTATCGATCCGGTTGAAAAAAACTATGGATGACGTTAGTCAAAATCTATTGAAGCGCCTTAATAATAGTGTTACAGTTCCACCCATGCTGTCACACCATCGTTGCAGCACCGAGGTAGCTTGACTCAGTCTTCTTCCCAACTCATACAGGAGTATCCGCATGAAAACCGTTGGCGATAAACTCGAAGCTTTCACCGTCGTGGCCGCGAAGCCGGGCTTCAACAACCACGAAGAAAACGGCCAGTCGGCATTCGAGACCGTCACCGAAGCGTCGTTCCCGGGCAAGTGGAAGATCATCTACTTCTACCCGAAGGACTTCACGTTCGTGTGCCCGACGGAAATCGTCGAATTCGCAAAGCTCACGAAGCAGTTCGAAGAGCGCGACGCCGTCCTGCTGGGCGGCAGCTCGGACAACGAATTCGTCAAGCTCGCATGGCGCCGTGAGCACAAGGACCTCGACAAGCTGAACCACTACTCGTTCGGCGACGTCAAGGGCGAGCTGATCGACCAGCTCGGCGTGCGCGACAAGGAAGCCGGCGTGGCCCTGCGTGCAACGTTCATCGTCGATCCGGACAACACGATCCAGCACGTTTCGGTGAACAACCTGAACGTCGGCCGCAGCCCGGAAGAAGTCCTGCGGATTCTGGACGGCCTGCAAACGGACGAACTCTGCCCGTGCAACCGTGCAGTCGGCGGCGCAACGCTGTAAGCGCATCGATGCACGAAGCCCGCGGCGCACGTCCTGCCTGCGGGCTTTTTTAACGGCCAACCCATAGGAGATATCAATGGAATTCATCGATTCGATTAAGGCACGTATTCCCGACTACGCGAAGGACATTCGCCTGAACCTCGACGGCACGATCTCGCGCTCGTCGCTCGAAGGCACCGACGCGGTCGGCGTCGCGCTGGCGGCGGCGATCGCGGCGAAGAGCACGGTGCTCATCAAGACGATCCGCGAAGCCGGCGTCCTGTCGCCCGAAGAGACGAACGCCGTGCTGACGGCGGCCGCGCTGATGGGGATGAACAACACCTGGTATCCGTATGTCGAGATGGCCGACGACGCCGACCTGAAGACGCAACGTGCCGAACTGCGGATGGGCGCGTACGCGACGCACGGCGGCGTCGACAAGCGCAAGTTCGAGATGTACGCGCTCGCCGCGTCGATCGTCGGCAAGTGCCACTTCTGCGTGAAGTCGCACTACGCGCTGCTGAAGAACGAGCAAGGGATGACCGTCACGCAGCTGCGCGACGTCGGCCGTATCGCATCGGTGATCAACGCCGCCGCGCAGGTGATCGCCGCCGAAGGCGAATAAGCGGTTGCGCCGCGCGCACCGGCGGCGATGCCGGGAGCGACGCCCGCTTCATACGAA
Organism: Burkholderia reimsis; assembly: GCF_003294055.1. Classification (NCBI taxonomy): domain Bacteria; kingdom Pseudomonadati; phylum Pseudomonadota; class Betaproteobacteria; order Burkholderiales; family Burkholderiaceae; genus Burkholderia; species Burkholderia reimsis. The sequence goes on along the minus strand of NZ_QMFZ01000004.1, from coordinate 146,315 downwards.
AATGCCACGCTCATGCGTGGCATTTTCGTTTCCGCGGGCACGGCGTGCGGCGCGAACCGCGCGCCGCCACGGACAACCCTCAGCCGCCCTGCTTCACCAGCAGCGCGGCGGCCTGCGCCTCGATCCCTTCGCCGCGGCCGAGATAGCCGAGCTTTTCGTTCGTCTTCGCCTTCACGTTCACGCGATCGAGCGGCAGCCCGAGATCGGCCGCGATGTTCGCGCGCATCCCGTCGATATGCGGTGCCAGCTTCGGCGCCTGGGCGATCACGGTGCTGTCGACGTTCTGGATCGTGAAGCCGGCCGCCTTGACGCGGGCCGCGCACTCACGCAGCAGCACGCGGCTGTCGGCGCCCTTGAATGCCGCGTCCGTGTCGGAGAAATGGCGGCCGATGTCGCCGAGCGCCGCCGCGCCGAACAGCGCGTCGGTGATCGCGTGCAGCAGCACGTCCGCATCCGAGTGGCCGAGCAGGCCGCGTTCGTACGGAATCGTCACGCCGCCGATGATGAGGGGGCGCCCCTCGACGAGCTGGTGCACGTCGTAGCCTTGTCCGATTCTGAAATCCATGCGTGTTCCGATTGAGAGGGGGTGAAAGTCAGGAAGCGTTCGCGGGGCGCGCGAGGATCGCTTCCGCGAGCGCGAAATCTTCCGGGTACGTGACCTTGAAATTGCGCAGGCTGCCCTGCACGACGCGCGGCGTATGGCCGGCCCATTCGATCGCGCTCGCTTCGTCGGTCAGGTCGTGCCCTTCGCGCTGCGCGCGCAGGATCGCCTCGCGCAGCATGCCGATGCGGAACATCTGCGGCGTCTGCGCCTGCCACAGCGCGTCGCGCGACTCGGTGCGCGCGATCGCGTCGCCGCCGGCCGGCACGCGCTTGAGCGTATCGGCAACCGGCAGCGCGACGATGCCGCCGACCGGATCGTCCTTCAGCGCCGCGACGAGCGTGCGGATCAGCTCCGGCGTGATGCCCGGGCGCGCCGCGTCGTGCACCAGCACCCAGTCCTGGTCGGTCGCGCCGAATTCGGCCAGCTCGAGCAGCCCGTTCAGCACCGACGCCTGGCGCGAGCCGCCGCCGCAGCGGCGCACCGCGAAGCGCAGGCCCGCGAAGCGGCGCGCGTCGAAATGGGAATCGTCGGGCGCGAGGACGACGAGCGTCTGCGCGAATTCGCTGCACGCGTCGAACGCGGCGAGCGTGTAGTGCAGCAGCGCGCGGCCGGCCAGCGTGCGGTATTGCTTCGGCACGGCCGAACCGGAACGGCTGCCCGTGCCGGCACAGGGAATCAGGGCGAAAAGTCGGGGAGTCACGAAGGGAAACGCCGGAAAGATGAAATCGAGAAGCGGATTTTATAATAGGTCTTTCGTCTCGACCGGCGCACCGCGATGCGCCCGTGCACGCCACCCCTGTCGTCCCTATGCCAGATAACGCTTCCACCCCGTCCGCCTCGCCCATTGCCCGCGTCAAGTCCGGCCAGCGTTTCGCCTTCGACGGCGCGCATGGTTCCGCCGACGCGCTCGCCATCGCCCGTTATCTCGCCGACAACCGCCAGGACGTGCCGCTCCTCGCGGTGATCTGCGCGAACGCGGTCGACGCGCAGCGGCTTTCGCAGGAAATCCGCTACTTCTCGCCCGACGCCCGCGTGCGCCTGCTGCCGGACTGGGAAACGCTGCCGTACGACACGTTCTCGCCGCACCAGGACCTCGTATCGGAGCGTCTCGCGACGCTGCACGATCTCGGCGAGGGCCGCTGCGACATCCTGCTCGTGCCCGCGACCACCGCGCTGTACCGGATGCCGCCCGCGTCGTTCATGGCCGCGTATACGTTCGCATTCGCGCAGGGCGAGCGGCTCGACGAGGCGAAGCTGAAGGCGCAGCTCACGCTGGCCGGCTACGAGCATGTGAGCCAGGTCGTGCGGCCCGGCGAATACTGCGTACGCGGCTCGCTGATCGACCTCTACCCGATGGGCTCGCCGCTGCCGTACCGGATCGACCTGTTCGACGACCAGGTCGACTCGATCCGCGCATTCGACCCCGACACGCAGCGCAGCCTCTACCCGGTGCGCGACGTGCGCCTGCTGCCCGGCCGCGAGTTTCCGTTCGACGAAGCCGCGCGCACGGCCTTCCGCAGCCGCTGGCGCGAGACGTTCGAAGGCGACCCGAGCCGCGCGCCGATCTACAAGGACATCGGCAACGGCGTGCCGTCGGCCGGCATCGAGTATTACCTGCCGCTGTTCTTCGACGAAACCGCCACGCTGTTCCACTACCTCCCGCAGGATGCGCACCTCGTGTTCGCCGGCGATCTCGACGCGTCGATCCGCCGCTTCACGGCGGATACGAAGCAGCGTCATGCGTTCCTCGCGCACGATCGCGAGCGGCCGATCCTCGAACCGCAGCGCCTGTTCCTGTCCGACGAGGATTTCTTCGCGTTCGCGAAGCCGTTCGCACGCGTCGTGCTGCCCGCGCAGCCGGCCGGCGGCTGGGCGACGGCGCTGCCCCAGCTCTCCGTCGATCGCCATGCCGACGATCCGCTCGCGTCGCTGCGCACGTTCGTCGAATCGTCGGGCAAGCGCGTCCTGCTGACCGTCGAATCGGCCGGCCGTCGCGAGACGATCCTGCAACTGCTCGCCGAACACCATCTGCGCCCCGCGTCGAACGACCACTTCGCGGGCTGGCTCGAGAGCGCCGAACGTTTCGCGCTCGGCGTCGCGCCGCTCGCGAACGGCTTCGCGGTGCCGGGCGAAGGTTACGCGGTCGTCACCGAGACCGAGCTGTACGGCGCGCTCGGCCGCCGCGCGGGCCGCCGCCGGCAGGAACAGGCGAGCAACGTCGACGCGATGGTGCGCGACCTGTCGGAGCTGAAGGTGGGCGACCCGGTCGTCCATGCGCAGCACGGCATCGGCCGCTACATGGGCCTCGTGTCGATGGATCTCGGCGAAGGCGAGACGGAATTCCTGCATCTCGAATACTCGGGCGACAGCAAGCTCTACGTGCCGGTCGCGCAATTGCACGTGATCTCGCGCTACAGCGGCGCCGATCCCGACAGCGCGCCGCTGCACGCACTCGGCTCCGGCCAGTGGGAGCGCGCGAAGCGCAAGGCCGCGCAGCAGATCCGCGATACGGCCGCCGAGCTGCTGAACCTGTACGCGCGCCGCGCGGCCCGCGAAGGCCACGCGTTCTCGCTCGATCCGCGCGACTACGTGAAGTTCGCCGAAAGCTTCGGCTTCGAGGAAACACCCGACCAGGCGGCAGCCATCGCGGCCGTGATCGGCGACATGACGAGCGGCAAGCCGATGGACCGCCTCGTGTGCGGCGACGTCGGCTTCGGCAAGACCGAGGTCGCGCTGCGCGCCGCGTTCATCGCGGTGCTGGGCGGCAAGCAGGTCGCGCTGCTGTCGCCGACCACGCTGCTCGCCGAGCAGCACACGCAGACCTTCGCCGACCGCTTCGCGGACTGGCCGGTGCGGATCGTCGAGCTGTCGCGCTTCAAGACGACGAAGGAAGTGAACGCGGCGATCGCGCAGATCAACGAAGGCAGCGTCGACATCGTGATCGGCACGCACAAGCTGCTGTCGTCGGACGTGCAGTTCAAGCGCCTCGGCCTCGTGATCATCGACGAGGAACACCGCTTCGGCGTGCGCCAGAAGGAAGCGCTGAAAGCGCTGCGCGCGGAAGTCGACGTGCTGACGCTCACCGCGACGCCGATCCCGCGTACGCTCGGGATGGCGCTCGAGGGGCTGCGCGACTTCTCGGTGATCGCGACCGCGCCGCAGAAGCGGCTCGCGATCAAGACCTTCGTGCGCCGCGAGGAAGAAAGCGTGATCCGCGAGGCGATGCTGCGCGAGCTGAAGCGCGGCGGCCAGGTGTACTTCCTGCACAACGAGGTCGAGACGATCGAGAACCGCAAGGCCATGCTCGAGGCGCTCGTGCCCGAGGCACGCATCGTGATCGCGCACGGCCAGATGCACGAACGCGAGCTCGAACGGGTGATGCGCGATTTCGTCGCGCAGCGCGCGAACGTGCTGCTGTGCACGACCATCATCGAGACCGGCATCGACGTGCCGAGCGCGAACACGATCATCATGCATCGCGCGGACAAGTTCGGCCTCGCGCAGCTCCACCAGTTGCGCGGCCGCGTCGGCCGCTCGCACCACCAGGCATACGCGTACCTGCTCGTGCACGATCCGCAGGCGCTGACCAAGCAGGCGCAGCGCCGGCTGGAAGCGATCCAGCAGATGGAGGAACTCGGTTCGGGCTTCTATCTCGCGATGCACGACCTCGAGATCCGCGGCACCGGCGAAGTGCTCGGCGACAAGCAGTCGGGCGAGATCCACGAGATCGGCTTCCAGCTCTATACGGACATGCTGAACGACGCGGTGAAGGCGCTGAAGAACGGCAAGGAGCCCGACCTCACCGCCCCGCTCGCCGCGACGACGGAAATCAACCTGCATGCGCCGGCGATCCTGCCGGCCGACTACTGCGCGGACGTGCAGGAGCGGCTGTCGCTGTACAAGCGGCTCGCGAACTGCGAGCACGGCGACGCGATCGACGGTATCCAGGAAGAACTGATCGACCGCTTCGGCAAGCTGCCGCCGCAGGCGCACGCGCTGGTCGAGACGCACCGGCTGCGGATCGCCGCGAAGCCGCTCGGCATCGTGAAGATCGATGCGAGCGAGGCCGCGATCGGGCTGCAGTTCGAGCCGAATCCGCCGATCGATCCGATGCGGATCATCGAGATGGTGCAGAAGCACCGGCACATCAAGCTGGCGGGCCAGGACAAGCTGCGGATCGAGACGCGCTCGCCCGACCTCGCGATCCGCGTGTCGACGATCAAGGAAACGCTGCGCGCGCTCGCCCCGAGGCAGGGCGCGGTGGCCGCGGCGCGCTGACGGGTCGTGACGCGGTACTGACGGCCGCGCCGATGCTGCACCGCACTGCGCGCGGCGCGGGCGGGCCGGCGCGTTTTTGAGTATGATTTTCGCATTCATCAGACGGAGTTTTGCCATGTCCACTCTCGACGCCGCGGCGCCGTCCACCGACACCCAGGGCGACGCGTCGCTCGTCAGCCTGCCCTGGATCAAGCAACTGGTGTCGATGGACACGACGAGCCGCGTGCCGAACCTCGGCCTGATCGAAACGGTGCGCGACGCGCTCGCCGCGAAAGGCATCGCATCGACGATCACGCACGATCCACGCGAAGGCTGGGCGAACCTGTTCGCGACCGTGCCCGCGCACGACGGCTCGACGAACGGCGGCATCGTGCTGTCGGGGCATACCGACGTCGTGCCGGTCGACGGCCAGCAATGGGACAGCAACCCGTTCGCGCCGGAAATCCGCGACGGCCGCCTGTACGGCCGCGGCACCTGCGACATGAAGGGTTTCATCGGCGCCGCGCTCGCGCTGCTGCCCGAGATGCAGGCGACGAAGCTCGCGAAGCCGATCCATTTCGCGCTGTCCTACGACGAGGAAATCGGCTGCGCCGGCGCGCCGCTGATGATCGCCGACCTCGTCAAGCGCGGCGTGCAACCGTCGGGCTGCATCGTCGGCGAGCCGACCAGCATGCGGCCGATCATCGCGCACAAGGGCATCAACGCATACCGCTGCTGCGTGCGCGGCCACGCGGCGCATTCGTCGCTGACGCCGAAGGGGCTGAACGCGATCGAGTATGCGGCGCGCCTCATCTGCCACATCCGCGACATCGCCGACCGCTTCCGCGCCGAAGGCCCGTTCGACGCGCTGTACGACGTGCCGTTCACGACCGCGCAGACGAGCACGATCCAGGGCGGCAACGCGATCAACACGGTGCCGGCCGAGTGCCGCTTCGACTTCGAATTCCGCAACCTGCCGACGCTCGATCCCGAGCAGATCTTCACGCGCATCGAAGCGTATGCACGGGAAACGCTGCTGCCGCAGATGCTTCGCGAGCATCCGAATGCCGCGATCGAATTTTCGAAGATCGCCGCGGCGCCCGGCCTCGACGCAACCGAACAGGCCGCGATCACGCAACTCGTGCGCGCGCTGACGGCGGACCAGGACAAGCGCAAGGTCGCATACGGCACCGAGGCCGGCCTGTTCGAACGCGCGGGCATCCCGAGCGTCGTATGCGGGCCCGGCAACATCGAGCAGGCGCACAAGCCGAACGAATATGTCGAGCTCGCGCAGCTCGCCGGCTGCGAGCAGTTCCTGCGCAAGTTCATCCGCAGCATGTCGGTCGACGCGCACTGACTGCCTCCCGCCACGCCGGCCCGCGTGTGCGGGCCGGCCCACTCCGCCACCCGCCACGTCATGTCGACTGAACAACAGGGCACGGCCCATACGACGATCGACGGCGAGCCGATCCCGACGCTCGACGAAATCGCCGCGCAGCATTTCGCGCTGTCGCCCTGGGTCGCGCGCACGCCCGTGTTCGAACGCGCCGACCTGCCGTCCCTCGAGGGCACGCACGTCAACTTCAAGTTCGAGCTGCTGCAGGTGAGCGGCAGCTTCAAGGCGCGCGGCGCATTCACGAACCTGCTTGCGCTCGACGAGGCCCGCAAGAACGCGGGCGTCACCTGCGTGTCGGCCGGCAATCACGCGGCGGCCGTCGCGTATGCGGCCATGCGGCTCGGCAGCAGCGCCAAGGTCGTGATGTTCCACACCGCGAGCCCGACGCGCATCGCGCAGTGCAAGCAGTACCGCGCGGAAGTCGTGCTGGCCGGCAGCGCGTCGCAGGCGTTCGATCTGGTGCGCCGGATCGAGGCCGAGGAGGGCCGCTTCTTCATCCATCCGTTCAACGGCTATCACACGATCCTCGGCACCGCGACGCTCGGCTACGAATGGGCGACGCAGACCCCCGACCTCGACGCGGTGATCGTACCGATCGGCGGCGGCGGGCTCGCGGCCGGCATGGCGACCGCGCTGCGGCTCGCGAATCCGCGCGTGCACGTGTACGGCGTCGAGCCGGAAGGCGCCGACGCGATGAGTCGCAGCTTCGCGGCCAATCACACGATCAAGATGAGCGCGATGCAAACGATCGCCGATTCGCTGATGGCGCCGCATACCGAGGAATACAGCTACCAGCTGTGCCGGCGCCACGTCGACCGCATCGTCACCGTGTCCGACGACGCGCTGCGTGCCGCGATGCTGTTCCTGTTCTCGCAACTGAAGCTGTCGGTCGAACCGGCATGCGCGGCCGCCCTCGCCGCGCTGCTCGGCCCGCTGCGCGAAACGCTGCAGGGCAAGCGCGTCGGCGTGCTGCTGTCGGGCACGAATACCGACCCGGGTACGCTCGGCATGCATCTCGCGCACGCGAAACCGCAGCACTGATCGCGCGCCGGGCGTCAGCGAACCAACCTAGGGTTATCCCCAGATTATGTTGACAGCCCTGTTGATAACCCGCCGGACAAACACGCAAGTGGTTGAGCGCGCAGCGTTTTGCGCGCACGGAGGTCGATCGACACGAATTGGGCAGATGCGGCCTTCAGCCACCTGCCCCAAGACCTGGTGGCACCGCGCGGCGCCCATGATCGGCGGCGTCGCGATCGCACTGCTCGCCGGTTGCGCGGCACCGCCCCCGCCCGCCGCCGGCACGGCGCCGGCCTGCACCCAGCCGGGCGAGAGCCGCATGCTGCAGGCCGACCTGCTGTTCGGGCGCGACATCGCGGGACACGGCTCCGTCACCGATGCGGAACGCGCGGCGTTTCTCGCCGACACGGTCACGCCGCGTTTTCCCGACGGCCTGACCTACTGGGATACGCACGGCCAATGGCGCGACCGCACGAGCGGCGGTATCACGCGCGAGGACAGCTTCGTGATCCGTATCATCGCCGACGATACGCCCGACACGCGCGTGCGGCTCGCCGCGATCCGCAAGGCCTATATGCAGCGGTTTCATCAGGAATCGGTCGGCATGACGGTGGTGCCTGCCTGCGCGTCGTTCTGATTCGGCCGCTCCCGCTTGCGTCGACCCACAAAAAAAACGGGCGCCCGAAGGCGCCCGTCGCATGCATGAACAGCGGTATCCCGCTTACTTGTTCTCGAACATGTCCATGATCTGCTGCTTCTCCTGCGGCGTGACGGGCGGCGGCGCCAGCCCGGCCGCACCGGCCGAACCCAGCGCGTCGTTCGCGCTGATCGCGTTCTCGGCCGGGTTGATGTCGACGTTCGCGACGAAGCCGTTGCCCGGCGTGCGATCGGCGTAGTACAGCTCACCGTCGATCGAGGTCAGGCCGTCCGGCATCGGCATCTGCTGCTCGGGCACGCCGTTCAGCGCGGTGCGCATGTAGTTCACCCAGATCGGCAGTGCGAGCTGCGCGCCGAACTCGCGGCTGCCGAGGCTCTTCGGCTGGTCGAAGCCCATCCATGCAACCGCGACGAGCGATTGCTGGTAGCCGGCGAACCAGCCGTCCTTCGCGTCGTTCGTCGTACCGGTCTTGCCCTGCAGGTCGCTGCGGCCCAGTGCGTTGGTGCCCGCGCCCGTGCCGGCCGTCGCGACCGAATGCAGCAGGCTGTTCATCACGTACGCGTTGCGGCCTTCGATCGTGCGCGGCGCCGTGCTGCCCGCCAGCACCGGCTGCGACTTCTGCAGCGGCTGGCCGCGCGCGTCGTCGACCTCGGCGATCAGGTACGGATCGACCTTGTAGCCGCCGTTCGCGAACACCGCATAACCCGTCGCGAGCTGCAGCGGCGTCACGAGGCCCGCGCCGAGCGCCATCGGCAGGTAAGGCGGCGTCTTCGCGGGATCGAAGCCGAAGCGCTGCGTCACGTACTGCTGCGCATACTGCGTGCCGATCGACGCGAGGATCCGGATCGACACGAGGTTCTTCGAACGCTGCAGGCCGGTACGCATCGTCATCGGGCCGTCCGGCTGGTCGTCGTCCTTCGGCTCCCAGGCGGTGCCGCCCGGCACGCTCGGCGGGAAGTACAGCGGCGCGTCGTTGATCATCGTCGCTGGCCCCATGCCCTTGTCGAGCGACGCCGAGTAGATGAACGGCTTGAACGACGAGCCCGGCTGCCGCCATGCCTGCGTCACGTGGTTGAACTTGCTCTTGTTGAAGTCGAAGCCGCCGACGAGCGAGCGGATCGCGCCATCCTGCGGCGCGATCGCGACGAGCGCGCCTTCGACCTGCGGCAACTGCACGACCTGCCAGCCCGTCTTGCCGTCCTTCAGCACGCGCACGACCGAGCCCGGCTTGATGCGCAGCGTATCGTTCGCGCGCGGGCTCAATGCGGCCGACACGAAGCGCAGCCCGGCCGGCCCGATCGTCGTGGTCGCGCCGCCGACGAACTGCACCTCGACCGCGTTCGGCGACGCCGACAGCACGACTGCCGACTGCAGGTCGCCGTTGTCCGGGTGATCGGCGAGCGCGTCGTCGATCGCCTCGTCGCGGTCGTCGCCGGCCGCGGGCAGCTGGATCGACGCTTCCGGCCCGCGATAGCCGTGGCGGCGCTCGTAGTCGAGAATGCCGCGACGCACGGCCTGGTACGCGGCTTCCTGGTCGGCCGAATTGATCGTCGTCGTGACGGTCAGCCCGCGCGTATAGGTTTCGTCCTTGTACTGCTGATACATCATCTGCCGCACCATCTCGGCGACGTACTCGCCGTGCACCGCGTACTGGTTGCCCGGCGTGCGCACGTGGATCTCTTCCTTCACGGCCTCGTCGTACTGCGGCTGCGTGATGTAGCCGACCTCGAGCATGCGCTTCAGGATGTATTCCTGGCGCACCTTCGCGCGTTTCGGATTGACGACCGGGTTATAGGCGGACGGCGCCTTCGGCAGCCCCGCGAGCATCGCCGCTTCCGCGAGCGTGATGTCCTTCAGGTCCTTGCCGAAATACACGCGCGCGGCGGCCGCGAAGCCGTACGAGCGCTGGCCGAGATAGATCTGGTTCATGTACAGCTCGAGGATCTGGTCCTTCGTCAGGGCCTTCTCGATCTTGTACGCGAGCAGCATTTCGTAAATCTTGCGCGTGTAGGTCTTCTCGCTCGACAGGAAGAAGTTGCGCGCGACCTGCATCGTGATCGTGCTCGCGCCCTGGCGCGCGCCGCCGTGCATCAGGTCGGCGACGCCCGCGCGCAGGATGCCGACGAAGTCGACACCGCCGTGCTCGTAGAAGCGGTAGTCCTCGATCGCGAGCACGGCCTTCTTCATCACGTCGGGAATGTCCTGGAACCGCACGAGGCTGCGGCGCTCCTCGCCGAACTCGCCGATCAGCACGTGATCGGCCGTGAACACGCGCAGCGGCACCTTCGGCTGGTAATTGGTCAGCGCATCGAGCGACGGCAGTTGCGGCGCCATCACGACCAGCGCGTAGCCGACGATCAGCGCGCCGACGATCGCCAGCGTCGCGAACAGGCCGGCGAACCACAGCGCGACGCGCGAGCCGAACGAGCGACGGCGCCCTCCGCCGCCGCTGCTGCGCTGGGTGCGGCGGTCGTCGTCGCGATCGTCGTCATCGGGGTAATAGGCTCCGGACGGCGAACGGCGCAGCGTGTAGTGGGGTTCGTTCCTGTCGGAAGAAGAAGGCGGTCGTTTGATAATTGGCATGTCGGAATGGCGGGCGTACGTGGCACCCTCGGACGCATGCGGAAATGCAAGCGGATGAATCAGAGCGGGTACAGCGTGATGCGGCTGTCACGTCGACAGACCCCGCCGCGCGGCGATCCGTTCCCGCGACGTGACAGCGCATTTTAATGAAATCGACCGGGTGCCTTCGCGATTTTTTGTAAAAATTCCCGCAATGCCGTGATTTGAGGAACGTATTGTCGGCATCCTCTGCCTATCATGGACACGCAATATGGTGCGCACGGTCGATTTTCTTTCAACCGCGAAAGGTTCGACATCCTGATGCGCACGCCGCTTGAAGTCGCGCGTTTAAGCCGTATTTAAGTGAACCGGTGGTGTAATATCCGCCGGCTCATGCGGGTCGGAACCGGCTCGCTACGGGCACTGCCGCGGTGACGCGGCGCCTTTCAATCACGGAGGATTTCATGTCGCTTTTCGACTCTGTTTCGCGCACGATCAAAGGCCTGCTGAACGATGCGGCCGATTCGGTACAGGATCCGTCGCGCGACGCACGGCAGATCGTGCGGGAGCTCGACGACAGCATCGGTCGTGCCGAGAATTCGCTGATCGAGATCGAGGCACAGGTCGCGACCCAGCGCAGCAAGCGCGATGCGGCCGACGACAAGGTGAAGAAGTACGAGGACGGCGCGAAGCGCGCGCTGCAGGCCGGCGACGAGGCACTCGCACGCGAGGCGCTCAGCGCGCAGTCGAACGCGGAAGCCGAGCGTGACGCGCTCGCGGCCGAACTGTCGACGCTCGAGCCGTCGGTCGACAAGCTGAAGGGGCAGATCGCCGACATGCGTCAGCGCCGCAACGACCTGAATGCACGCTCGAACATCCTGCAGGCCAAGCAGGAAATCGCACAGGCGAAGGACGTCGCGGCCAGCGCGCTGGGCGGCATCGGCGGCAAGAACCTGTCCGAGGATTTCCAGAAGCTCGAGGACAAGGTCGCGCTGCAGAACGCCCGCTCGGACGCGCGCCTCAATTCCGCCGACACGTCGAGCGGCAAGGCACTCGACGACAAGCTCGCCGCGCTGAACAAGGGCCCGTCGGTCGAGGATCGCCTCGCCGCGCTGAAGAAGCAGCTCGACACGCCCGCGCAGTAACGGCAACTGCGGGCAACCGCGCCGCCGCCCGCCCCGGGCGCGCGGCGCGAACCGATCGTCAGGAGACGGGCGCCTGCGCCCGGTTCGACCATGAAGAAATCTCTCGCCGCACTCGGCCTCTCGCTGATGTTGCTGTCGTCCGCCGCGTTTGCGGTCCCGTCGCTGCAGCAGGTCGAGCAGTCGATCGCGCAACGCAACTGGCAGCAGGCCGACACGCAGCTGTCGCAAGTCATCGACGCCCATCCGAACAACGCGCACGCGCGCTACCTGTATGCACAGGTGCTGGACCGCGAGGGCCGCGCGTCCGATGCGCTCGCGCAGCTGCAGCGCGCGAAGTCGCTCGATCCGCAACTGAAGTTCACCGATGCGTCGCGCTTTGCCCAGACGGAGTCGCGCATTCGCGCCGACGCCGCGCGCGTGAGCGGCAACGTGCCGTCGGCGACGCAGGCCGGTACGCTGCAATCGTCGCTCGCGCCCGCTGCCGCGCCGGCCGAAAAACACGGCCCGTCGACCGGCATGTGGATCGGCCTCGGGCTGATCGTCGCGGTGATCGCGCTGGTGCTGCGCTGGACGCTGCGGCGCGCGCGCACGGCCGATGACAGCCGCGCCGACGACGAGCGCCGCACGCAGCTCAAGCGCGCCACCGACGTGCTGAACGACATCCGCCCGCTGAAGCTCGACGCGAAGCTGTCGACGGCGCCGGGGGCCGCGGCGCTCACGGGCGAACTCGAAGCGATCGAGACCGACGCGCGCACGCTCGTCGAAACGCTGTCCAACGGCAAGAATCCGGTACCGCCCTATCGCGTCGACGAACTCGAACAGCGCCATGCGAGCGTCAAGGCACGCGTCGAAGGGCGTCCCGACCCGGCCGCGCAACCTGCTGCACCGGCGAACGGCAGCGGCTCCGTGTATGCACAGGAAGCCGATCGCATGACGGGCGCGCAGGGCCAGCCGTATCCGCCGCAACCCTACCCGCAACAGCAGCCGCCCGTCGTGATCCAGCAAGGCGGCGGCGGTTTCGGCGGCGGCATGGGCGGGCTGCTGACGGGCGTATTGCTCGGCGAGGCGATGTCGGGCGGCCGCGAGCGCGTGGTCGAACGCGACGTGATCGTCGACGGCGAACGCCACCGGCAGGAGAACGACCCGGGCTTCGACCTGGGCCGCGGCGATGCGTCGAACTGGAGCGACGGCAACGGCGGCGGCGGCATGGACCTCGGCAGCAACGACGACGGCTGGACCGACGACAACACCTGACGCCGCGCAGCGCGTCGACACGCCCGCGACGCGCTGCAACGCACGCCACGCTCCCCTTCATCGCCGGCCGCGCCGACGCGCGGATTTTGTCAATCATTTCAAGATGGACTACCGGCAATGGGGAGCGTTCGCTATCATGCGGCCATCGGCGTGCCACCGACCCTCATTCGACGCTCTGCATCCCCGCGCGTCGCGGCACGCCTCCCCTCGCCCCCAACAGGAGAAAGCCGCTCATGAGCATCATCAAGGAATTCAAGGAGTTCGCCGTCAAGGGCAACGTCATGGATCTCGCCGTCGGCGTGATCATCGGCGGCGCGTTCTCGAAGATCGTCGACTCGGTCGTGAAAGACCTCATCATGCCGGTGATCGGCGTGCTGACGGGCGGTCTGGATTTCTCGAACAAGTTCGTTCTGCTCGGCACCATCCCCCCGACGTTCAAGGGTAATCCCGATTCGTTCAAGGACCTGCAGGCCGCGGGTGTCGCCGCGTTCGGCTACGGCTCGTTCATCACCGTGGCGATCAATTTCGTCATCCTCGCGTTCATCATTTTCCTGATGGTGAAATTCATCAACAAGCTGCGCAAGCCGGAAGAAGCCGCACCGGCCGCGACGCCGGAAGACACTGTGCTGCTGCGCGAGATCCGCGATTCGCTGAAGCAGCGCTGATCGCCGAGCACTCCGCCTGCCAGGCCCGCCCCGTGCGGGCCTTTTTATTGCGCGCGCGATGCACCGCCGCATGCGGCCTATCTCACTTTTTTGTGACGGGCGAATGCACGCGCGGGAAAAGCAGGTCTATGATGGAGACTAAACGACAGTACGGGCGCCAAGACGCTGACTGTGTCGATCATGGCGAGCAGGTCGACGGGAGACATTGATCGTCGTACTGCACGAAGGCAGCATTTTCGTGTGCTATAAAGGATCGACATGCGGCGTACATAGCCGGGAGTGGGTCGCATGAAAATGCCGCATTTCTTGCAATTGTTTTTGAGGCGAGTGTTTATGTCCTTCCCGAAAAAACGTCGGCGTGCCCAGCAGGATGGCCAGGAGTCATTCCTCGCGGTATTGCGCCACTCGAAACCGTTTGCCCAGCTCGACACCAAGATTGCCCGCGCCCGTGCGCAGGACGAACCCGTCCTGTACGCCCACGTGCTGCCCGGTCTCGACGTGCTCCTGTGCAGCGTGCGCGGCGCCCAGCCGCCCTATCCCGCCATCGCCGAGCTGCGCAAGCGCTGCATCGAATCGATCGCCAACGCACTCGAGCAGCCGCTCGACGGCCTCGAGAACGGTGGTTACTGGTACGAAGCGAACGGCTTCGGTTTCCTCGTGTTCGCCAGCCGTGCGCGTGCGCGCATCCTGCCCGAGTTTGGTGCAGGCACGAAAGCGAGCCTGCGCGGCGGGCTCGGCCGCCAGAACGCCGGCGACACGACACCCCGCTCCCTCGGCTGATCCGCCTGCCATTCGATGGGCCGCCTCCGGGCGGCCCATCTGCCATTCACCCGCCCCGCTTGCCCGTCACGACGCCTGGCGACGCCCGTTGCCGGGCCGCACGATGTCGATGAACGCGGCGAAATCGGCGCCGGCGAGCCCTTGCGCGGCGCCTAGCCGCAGCACCTGCTGCACGGTGGCCGACACCGGCATCACCGCACCCGTGTCGCGCGCCGCGTCGGCGATCGCATCGACGTCCTTCTGGAACGTGCCGAGCGCGCCGATCGGTGCATGACCGCCCGACGTCATGCGCGGCACGAACGTCTGCAGCAGCACCGAATCGGCCCAGCCGCCGGCCAGCGCTTCGGCCAGGCGGGCGGCATCGATGCCGCTCGCCTGCGCGAGGCCGACGGCCTCGGCAATCGCGGTCACCGTCGCGGTAACGATCGCCTGGTTGCACAGCTTCGCCGTCTGCCCCGCGCCCGCGTCGCCCATGTGCGTGATGCGCGACGCGTACGTGTCGATCAGCGGCCGCACCGTGTCGAGATCGGCCGCGCGGCCGCCGGCCATCACCGCGAGCGTGCCGGCCTGCGCACCGGGCACGCCGCCCGATACGGGCGCATCGATCCAGCCGACGCCGAGTGCGGCCGCGCGCGCCGCGTAATCGCGCGTCGCGGCGGGCGGGATGCTCGAATGATCGACGATGCGTTGCAGGCGACGCGCGGCGGCATCGCCGGCCAGCAGCCCGTGCTCGCCGAACACGACGTCGCCCACCGCGCGGCCGTCGAGCACGCACACGAATACCGTATCGACGCGCTCCGCCAGTTCACGCGGCGTGCCGGCCACTTGCGCGCCGTCCTTCACGAGCGCCTCGGCCTTGTCGCGCGAACGATTCCACACGCTGACCCGATGCCCGGCCGCCAGCAAATGCCGAATCATCGGCGCGCCCATCAATCCCGGTCCGCAAAATCCGACTTCCACGATGTTCCTCGTCTCCGATATGGGTTGCACTTGCCGCCCATCATACCTATCACTCAAGAAGCCGGGCATGCGCGGCGCCGCTTCGGGAACGCGACCTGCACCGGCGATATATGGCGATATCCCAGGGAGCGCATCATGAGCGACCACGTGTACAAGATGATCGAACTGACCGGTTCGTCACAGCAATCGAGCGACGACGCCATCCGCAACGCGATCTCGAAAGCCGGCAAGACGCTGCACAACCTGCACTGGTTCCAGGTGACCGAAACGCGCGGCCACATCGAAGGCGACCAGGTCGTTCACTGGCAGGTGACGCTGAAGGTCGGCATGCGCATCGACGACTGACGCGCCCGTCGCATCCCACGCCGCGCCGCGATCCGGAGTCGCACGACACGTGCCTCCGCACGGCGCGGCGCGCCCGCTTGCAGCCCCGTTCAGGCCCCTTGTCGAGGCCCGGCCGGCGGGTGCCTGCGGGTATCCATCTCTTGACGCTGACTTTCGTTCATATTAAAAACGATATACCCACAGTACCCCTCGATCAGCCCAGACATATAACCCGGAGAAATCATGAGTCAGCAACGCGAGGCGATCGACACGTACCTCTTGCGCGTCTTGCACACCTTGTTGATGGAGCGCAGCGTCACGCGCGCGGCCGTCAAACTGAACCAGTCGCAACCGGCGATCAGCGCCGCGCTGCGGCGCCTGCGCGACATCACCGGCGATCCGCTGCTGGTGCGCGGCAAATCCGGCATGGTGCCGACCGAATACGGGCTGCGCCTGCTCGAGCCCGTGCAGAACGCGCTGCGTGAAATCGAGCGGATCAAGTTCCAGCAGCACAACTTCGACCCGGCCACGTCGATCCGCTGCTACCGGATCGGCTGCCCCGACTACCTGAACGTGCTGTTCGTGCCGACCGTCGTCGAGCGCTTCCGCCTGGCCGCGCCGAACGCGACGCTCGAGTTCCATTCGCTCGGCCCCGCATTCGACTACGAGCTCGCACTGGAGGACGGCAAGCTCGACATCGTCGTCGGCAACTGGCCGGAACCGCCCGAGCAGCTGCACCTGTCGAACCTGTTCGTCGACGAAATCGTCTGCCTGATGAGCAATACGCACCCGTTCGCGAAGCGTGGCGGGCTCACGCTCGACCAGTACCTGAACGCGCCGCATCTCGCGCCGACGCCGTACTCGGTCGGCCAGCGCGGCGCGATCGACGTGCATCTCGCGCGCGAACGCCTGAAGCGCCACGTGGTCGTCACGCTGCCGTACTTCAACCTCGCGCCGTACGTGCTCGTGAAATCCGACCTGATCTTCACGACGACGCGCCTGTTCGCCGATCACTACGCGAAGTTCCTGCCGCTGTCGGTCGTGCCGGCACCGCTCGACTTCCCGCCGATGCAGTACTACCAGCTGTGGCACGAGCGCTGCCACTACTCCGACGAAGTGCGCTGGCTGCGCAGCCTCGTCGCCGAAGCCACCCGCACGCTGATCGAAGCGTAAGCGCGCACGACGCGCGCGCCGGCCACGCCGCTGCGGCGTGGCCCGAAGTGGCCTCGTGCGGCCGCGCGTGACGGATCCCGGCCTCGGCCGCCACGCGCCCGACGTGCAGCGCGCGGCGCACTCTCCCGCTCAGTGCATCAGCGCGACGCCTCCACGAGTGCCTGCGCCAGCGCGTTATGCCGCGCGATGACAGGCGGCAGATCGAGCGTCGCCAGCCGCCCCTCCCGCACCACCACCTTCCCGTTCACCACCGTGTATGCCGTCTGCGACGGCGCGCAGAACACCAGCGCCGCGACCGGATCGTGCAGCGCGCCCGCGAACAGCGGCTGGCGCAGGTCGAATGCGGCGAAGTCGGCGGCCATGCCGGGCTTCAGCGCGCCGATATCGTCGCGGTTCAGCACCTTCGCGCCGCCGAGCGTCGCGATCTCGAGCGCTTCGCGCGCGGTCATCGCATCGGGCCCGAAACCGACCCGTTGCAGCAGCAGCGCCTGCCGCACTTCCGCGACCATCTGCGCGCCGTCGTTCGACGCGGAGCCGTCAACGCCAAGGCCGACCGGCACGCCCGCGAGACGCATCTTCTTCACCGGCGCGATGCCCGACGCGAGCCGCATGTTCGAGCACGGACAGTGCGCGACGCCCGTGCCGGTGCGAGCGAACAGGCCGATGCCCGCATCGTCGAGCTGCACGCAGTGCGCATGCCACACGTCGTGGCCGACCCAGCCGAGATCTTCCGCATATTCGGCCGGCGTCATCCCGAACTTCTCGCGGCTGTACGCGATATCGTTGACGTTCTCCGCGAGGTGCGTGTGCAGCGACACGCCGTATTCGCGCGCCAGCACGGCCGCGTCGCGCATCAGCTCGCGGCTCACCGAGAACGGCGAGCACGGCGCGACCACCACGCGCAGCATCGCGTAACGGCCCTCGTCGTGATAGGTCTCGATCAGGCGCTGCGTGTCGCGCAGGATCTCGGGCTCGCGCTCGACAACCGAATCGGGCGGCAGCCCGCCGTCGCGCTGGCCGACGCTCATCGAGCCGCGGCTCGCGTGAAAGCGCATGCCGATCCGCTGCGCGGCGCCGATGCTGTCGTCGAGGCGGCTGCCGTTCGGGTAGATGTACAGGTGGTCGCTCGACGTCGTGCAGCCCGACTGCAGCAGCTCGGCCATCGCGGTGAGCGTCGACACCTCGATCATCTCGGGCGTCAGGTGCGCCCAGATCCGGTACAGGTTCGTGAGCCAGCCGAACAGTTCGGCATTCTGCGCGGCCGGCACCGCGCGCGTCAGGCTCTGGTACATGTGGTGGTGCGTGTTCACGAGCCCCGGGATCACGAGGTGGCCGCGCAGGTCCAGCACTTCGTCGGCCGTGTCGGGCAGCTCGGCGCTCGGGCCGACCGCGACGATCCGGTTGTCTTCGATGTAGAGCCCGGCGTCGCGCAGCTCGCGGCGCGTGTCGTCCATGGTCACGAGCACGTCGGCGTGCTTGACCAGCAGGGTCTTCGGGCGGGATGAGGAAGGGTTCGGCGCGCGTGCGCCAGCGTGCTGCTCGAGGTTCATGCGTTCTCCGCGTCGGTCTGCCCCAGGCGCTGATCCTGGAGGCGGTCACACAGCCGTTCGAACGCTGAATCGCGGCACGCTCCGGTGCCTGCGTCCGTTCGAACGCCCTGGCCCGGTTACCCGGCGTGCTCGCCGTCTTCGGGGTACGCGCGGGCCACAAGCCGACGCGCACGGCGGGAGGATCGCCCAAGCACGCGCCGCACACAATGCGCGATCCGGAATACCGCGCTTCACGGTTTCGATATGGTACGCCGCGCACCGCCCGGCGGAAGGCCGGAAACACCCGAAAAGCCCGCCGGAAGCGGTATCCGGCGTACCGTCGACAGCCGCTCATGCGCGGCGCATTATCTTTGATATCGCGCCCGTATTTGCGCGGGGAACCTTTTTACAATGCCTGCACGGCGCTCGCTTCAATCTCGCCGACGGGTATGTAGCCACGTGACGTGGAGCCTCGATCCGCCGCACAGTCAATGGATCGAGTCGCCGCCGAACCTCGCATTCACACAAGGACTCAACGAATGGGAAAGCTCACTACCCACGTACTCGATACGGCGCACGGCCGTCCCGGCGCGGCAATCAAGGTGGACCTCTACGCGCTGGACGGCGAATCGCGCCGCGCGATCAAGACCGTGCTGACCAATAGCGACGGCCGCTGCGACGAACCCCTGCTCGAAGGCGCCGCGCTCGCCGCCGGCGAATACGAACTCGTGTTCCATGCCGGCGACTACTTCGCGTCGCTCGGCGTGAAGGTGCCCGAACCCCGTTTCGTCGACCGCGTCGTGCTGCGCTTCGGCATCGCCGACACCGCTTCGCACTACCACGTGCCGCTGCTCGTGTCGCCGTGGTCGTACAGCACCTATCGCGGCAGCTGACATTCGAATCAGCGCCCGCATCAAACAAACGATTTGAGTCTGGAGGAGTTTCATGGAAGGCTTCATCACCGACTGGCTGAACCTCGCGCTGCGATGGCTGCACGTCATCGTCGCCATTGCGTGGATCGGCGAGTCGTTCTATTTCGTCGCGCTCGACAACAGCCTGAAACCGCCGACCGACCCGAACCAGCGCAAGCGCGGTGTGTTCGGCGAGCTGTGGCATGTCCACGGCGGCGGTTTCTACAACATGCAGAAGTACACGGTCGCCCCGCCGGAAATGCCGGATGACCTGCACTGGTCGAAGTGGCCGTCGTACACCACCTGGCTGTCGGGCTTCTCGCTGTTCTTCGTGTTGTACCTGCTCGCACCGAACACCTACCTGATCGACAAGAGCGTGCTCGACATGGGCCCGGTGGTCGCCGTCGCGTCCGCACTCGGCTTCCTCGCCGCCGGCTGGATCGTCTACGACTCGCTGTGCCGCATCCTCGGCACCAACGACCGCGTGCTCGGCATCTGCGTCGGCATCTACGTGGTCGCCGCCGCCTACCTCGCGTGCCATATCTTCGCGGGCCGTGCCGCCTACCTGATCGTCGGCGCGATGCTCGCGACGATCATGTCGGCGAACGTGTTCTTCGTGATCATCCCCGGCCAGCGCAAGATGGTCGACAAGATGCTCAAGGGCGAAGAGCCGAACCCGATCTACGGCAAGCGCGGCAAGCAGCGCTCGGTGCACAACACGTACTTCACGCTGCCGGTCGTGTTCGCGATGCTGTCGAACCACTACGCGATGACCTACACGAACAAGTTCAACTGGGTCGTGCTCGTGCTGATCATGCTGGCCGGCGCGCTGATCCGCCAGTTCTTCGTGATGCGTCACCGCGGCAAGCAGCTGTGGTACCTGCCGATCGGCGGCGTCGCGCTGCTGTCGGGCGCGCTGGTCTGGACGATGCCGAAGCCGGTCGCGCCGGAAGCGCAAGCGGCCAACGCACCGAAGATCGTGATCAACGACATCATGCCGATCCTGCAGCAACGCTGCGTCGAGTGCCACTCGTCGAAGCCGACGCTGATGGGCAGCGCGCCCGCGGGCGTGATGTTCGACACGCCGGACGAAGTGTCGAAGAACGCACAGCGCATCTACGAACAGGCCGTGCGCCTGAAGGCGATGCCGATCGGCAACGTCACGCACATGACCGACGACGAGCGGACGAAGCTCGCCGCCTGGTTCGAGGGTGGCGCGAACAAATAAGCCGCCGTGCGCCGGGTGTGAGTGCCCGGTGCAATCCTCTCCGTTCTCGGGCCCGGTGACGGGCCCGTTTTTTTTGGCGCGTCGCGAATGCCCTTCGCGCGTCAGCCGCGCGTCGCGTCGCGCTGGAGCGCGACGAGCGCATCGAGCGCGCGCGGGCCGTCGTCGAACGGCACGAAGATGTGATCGTGGTACGCGGCCGCCATCACGTTGCAGCTGATGCCGGCCGCGCCGAGTGCCCGCGCGAACGCCGCCGTGAGGCCGACGGCCGCCAGGTCGGAATGCACGGTCAGCGTGATCCAGGCCGAGCGGAACAGCACCGGCCAGCCGCGACGTGCAGCCGTTTCCTCGTCGACCACGACCGTCAGCCCTTCCGCTTCGCGGAACGTCGCAATGACTTCGGATAACGATACGTCTGCATCGGCCGGCAGCGACACGAAGGCGAACGCACCCGGATGCAGTTCGGGCTGCATCGTGCTCAGCAGGGTCGCGAGGTCGTTTTCAGGTTGGCTCATCGGAAGAACACGCCCGGAACCGGGCATCGTGCGGTGGAGGTGCGGGCACGATAGCATGCGCCGCCGCTGCCACAGCTACAACTACGCGCGCATCGTCGCGACTTCGTCCGCGAGCCAGCCGCGCAGTGCGACGATACGCGGATCGTCCTGCGTGCGTTCGGGATACACGACGTGATACGCAAGGCCCGGCGCCACCCCGACGTTCACGTCGAACAGCTGCACGACGCGCCCTTCCGCGAGATCGCGCGCGATCATGTGCGGTTCCGCAAGACCGACCGCCGTGCCGTCCGTCACGGCCTGCACGACGTGGCTCGAATCCGGAAACGACACGCACCGGCTGTCGTCGAAACCGTCGACGCCGGCCGCGGCCATCCACGCCGACCAGCGCGGCCAGGTCACGCCGTCGACTTCACAGTCGACATGGCAGAGCGTGTGGCGCAGCAGATCGCGCGGCTTGCGCAACGGCGGCCCGGCCGACAGCAGTGCCGGGCCGCAGACCGCGACGACCGACGTATCGAACAGGCGCTGCGCGCACGCGTCGCGATAACGCCCGGTGCCGAAGCGGATCGCGACATCGACGTCGTCATCGTCGAAATCGCGCAACCGGTCGGTGATGTCGAACGTCAGCTCGAACGCCGGATGCGCGGCCCTGAAACGCGGCAGGCGCGGCAGCAGCCAGTGCGTCGCGAAACGCGCGCCGACCGACACGCGCAACTCCGTCTGCTCCCGCGCGATGCGCCGCGCCCGGGCCGTCGCACGCTGCAGGCCCGCCAGCGCATCGGCGGCCGCGGCGGCCAGCACGACACCGGCCGGCGTCAACCGGATGCTGCGGCTCGTGCGGACGAACAGTACGACGTCGAGCTGCGCCTCGATTTCCTTGATCTGATGACTGACCGCCGCCGGCGTCAGCCCGACCTCGTCGGCCGCCCGCGAGAAATTCAGGTGCCGCGCCGCCGCATCGAACGTCCTCAGCGCGCGCGTACCGGGCCACATGCGTTCCATCGATCTTCAAACCGGATTTGATGACCGTTCCAAAACTACTCGTTTTTCAAGATGCCATCAATCCGCAAACAATAGGCTTTCTTGACGATGCCGCGAGCCGCCCCGCGCTCGCGACCGAACCCGGAGATCCGCCGATGACCATTGCCCCGTTCCCGTCCGTCGTTCAGCTCAACGGCGGCGCCGCCACCCCGGACGCGCTCGCGCCGCTCGCATTCGCGGGCCACGCGCATTTCACCGCGATGCAGGTGCGCGACGGCCGCGTACGCGGCCTCGACCTGCATCTCGCGCGGCTGCGCGATGCGTCGAACGCACTGTTCGGCCAGGCGCTGCCCGACGACCGGATTCGCGCGCTCCTGCGCGCTGCGCTCGAGCGCGCGCCCTCGGCGCTGTCGCTGACGGCGACCGTGCATGCGACGACGGGGGAATTCGTCGCACCGCGCGACGACGAAACGCTCGACGTGCTGGTGCGCACCGCCGCGCCGTCGTCGGGGCCGGCGGGCCCGCTCGATCTCGCGCTGTTCGAATACGAGCGCGTGCTGCCGGAAATCAAGCATGTCGGCGAAGTCGCCAAGACGCACTTCCTGCGCCGCGCGATCGCGCAGGGATTCGACGACGCGGCATTCGTCGATCGCCACCGCGCATCAGCGAAGGATCGATCTGGAATCTGGCGTTCTGGACCGGCGACACGGTTGTGTGGCCGGTGGCGGACATGCTCGGCGGCGTCACGATGCGCATCGTGCGCCGGCAACTGGCACGCCTGGGCGTCGCACAGCGCGATCGTGAACTGACGCCGGCCGATCTGCCGTCGATGGCCGGCGCCGTCGTGATGAATTCGTGGACACCCGGTGTCGCCGTGCGACGGTTCGGCACGGCGACGCTGCCGGACTCGTCGTCGCTCGTCGCGCTGCTGCATCGTGCGTATGAACAGGAGATGCCCGTCGCACCGTGACGCGCGGGCCCCGTGTCGGGCATGGCTCACCCGTCGACGGTCTCCGGCAGCCGCGCGATCGCCTTGATCTCGAACTGGAAGCCGTACAACCAGGTCACGCCGACGGCAGTCAGCGTCGGATAAGGCGCGTCGCCCCAGTACTCGGGGACGATCTCCCAGATCCGCTCGAACGTCGCTTCGGGATCGACGAGGAACACCGTCACGTCGACGACGTCGTCGAACGTGCAGCCGGCCGCGCGCAGTACCGCGTTCAGGTTGTCGAACGCGCGGCGGACCTGCGCGCCCAGTTCCGGTTCGGGCGAGCCGTCCTCGCGGCTGCCGACCTGCCCGGACACGAACAGGAAGCCGTTCGAGCGCAGCGCCGGCGAATAGCGGTTGCGCTCGTACAGTGCCCGCCGACCGGGCGGAAAAACCACGCTACGCTTTACCATTCAGCACCTCCTTCGGTTGGTGGGGCGAAACCGCCCCGGCATCGACGATGAAGGCACTTTAAGGACGGTGGCGCGGTGAATAAACCGGCAACCCTGTCCAACACTGTTTGCGCGCCCCAAACAATTCCCGACCGACGCGGAGCCCTGACCCGATGGACCGATTCGACGCAATGCAGGCGTTCGCCCGCGTGGTGGAAGCCGGCAGCTTCACGAAGGCCGCCGAGACACTGCACATGAGCCGCACCACCGTCACGCAACTCGTGCAGCAGCTCGAGGCACGGCTGCGCGTGAAGCTGTTCAACCGCACGACGCGCAAGGTCGTCGTCACCGCGGACGGCGCCGCGTACTACGACCGCGTCGTGCGGCTGCTGGCCGACATGGACGATGCCGAAACCAGCCTGTCCGCGGCGTCCGCGACGCCCCGCGGGCGGCTGCGCGTGGACGTGCCGAGCCCGTTCGCGCGCCTGATCCTGATCCCCGCGCTGCCCGCGTTCCACGCGCGCTATCCGGACATCCAGCTCGACATGGGCGTGAGCGACCGCGTGGTGGACGTGATCGGCGAAAACGTCGACTGCGTCGTGCGCGGCGGCGAGCCGACCGACCGCTCGCTGGTCGCGCGGCATGTCGGCGACCTGCGGCTCGGCGTGTACGCATCGCCGGCCTATCTCGCGCGTGCCGGCACGCCGGCTCATCCGGACGAGCTGGAGGACTCGCATCACCGGATCGTCGGGTTCCTGTGGGCGCGCACCGGCAAGCCGTTGCCGTTTGCGATGGCATGCGGCGGCGAGCGGATCACCGTGCGCGGACGCTACGTGCTCGCGGTCGACGACGGCAATGCGTACCTCGAGGCCGGCCTCGCCGGGCTGGGCATTCTGTGGCTGCCCGACTACATGGCCGGCGTGCATCGCGCCCGTGGCGAACTGGTGCCGCTGTTCGAGCGATGGCAGCTCGAACCGATGCCGATGTACGTCGCGTTCCCGCCGAACCGGCACGTCAGCGCGAAGCTGCGTGTCTTCATCGAGTGGGCCGCCGGGCTGATCGCCGAGCATGCGCCGGTCGCGAACCGGCGCCGCGGCGCCCATGGTTCGCGCGACGCGCGCAAGACCGCGGCGATCTGAATCGCGTCGAAACGGCGGCACCATGAAAAAACCCGCGCAACGTGCGCGGGTTTTGGACCGGGAATGGCAGAACCGCCGGCGACGACTCAGGCCGTCAGCGCGTGCAGCGCCTCGTCGGTGAGCCACAGCGATTCCTGCAGGTCCTGCTCGTTCAGGTTCAGGCCGTCGCCGCCGCGATCGACGACGATGAAGTCGCTGACGCCGCCGAGCGCGATCAGCGGGTGATGCCACACGCCCTTCGCATAGTTGACGCCCTGCCACCCGCTCGTCACGAACGCGCGGATCTTCGCCGGATCGAGATCGCCCGCGGGCGCCACGACGACGAGATACGGCTGGTCGTTCAGCGGCACGAACGCCTGGCTGCCGAGCGGGTGCCGTTCGAGCATCTTCACTTCGAACGGCAGCGTGCGCGGCTGGCCGCGGAACAGGTTGACGAGCGTGCGGCCGTCTTCGTCGGTCACGTCGACTTTCGCGAGATCGTGGAAGCGGATCGTCGTGCCGAGGTTGATCGGGATCTGCTTTGCCCCTTCCGTTTCGATCACGTCGCCGAACGGCGCGAACGCTTCCTTTGTCAGCGGTTCGATGACAAGCGTCTTCATTTGTCGAGCGTCCCCCACAGACGCAGGCGCGACACGCCGCCGTCCGGAATGATGTTCAGTCGCACGTGCGTGACGGGGCCGAGCGACGCGATCTCCTGTTCGAAGTAGTGCTGCTTGTCCATCTGCAGCTTCTGTTCGCCGAGCAGCACCGGCCAGAACATCGACTGCGTGATCAGCGAGCTGTCCGTTCCGCCCGACACGTACGCAGCCTGGATCGAGCAGCGATCCGGATAGTTGCCCTTGAAGAACGCGGTATCGACTTCGATCTTGCGGATCACGCCCGGCTGCGCGAGCGCGATGATCGCCCAGTCGTTGCCCGGTTCGCGGCGGCGGCGGGTTTCCCAGCCGTCGCCCATGTTCACGCCGCGCCCCGGCAGCAGCAGGTTCGACGCGACGCCGAAGTGCTGGTTGTTCGCGGCCACCACGTAACCGCCGTTTTCCATCGCCGCGAGGTCGAACTGCTCGGTCGCGCTCGCGC
Organism: Burkholderia reimsis; assembly: GCF_003294055.1. Taxonomy (NCBI): domain Bacteria; kingdom Pseudomonadati; phylum Pseudomonadota; class Betaproteobacteria; order Burkholderiales; family Burkholderiaceae; genus Burkholderia; species Burkholderia reimsis. The sequence goes on along the minus strand of NZ_QMFZ01000004.1, from coordinate 120,760 downwards.
CGGCCCAGTCGAGCTGCGGCTGGCCGTACACGCGCAGGCGTGCAATGCCGCCGTCCGGGTAGATGTTCACGCGCAGGTGCGTGAACGCACGCGCGTCGCTCGCGTCGACATAGTGATGGCTGTTGCCCTGCAGCGTCGTCGACGGCACGATCTCGACCCACTCGGTCGCATGCGTCGGCGCGCCGTCGGCCACGAACGCGGCCTCGATCGACGCGGCCGGCGGGAAGTTGCCGGTGAAGTGGCTCGTGTCGATGTCGAAGCCCTTGATCACGCCCGGGCGCGCGAGCTTGACGATGCACCAGTCGTAGCCCGTCGTGCGCTTGCGGCGCGTTTCCCAGCCGTCCATCCACTTGCCGTGGTCGTCGTACTTGCCGGGAATGAAGACGGCCGGCTCGGGGTTCAGCATCCGGTCCTTCGGCGCGAAGAAATCGTCGCTGGCCTCGAGCGCCTGCGCACCGAGACGCGGGTCGGCAAGATTCACGTAGCGCCGCGTGAATTCGGGTGCGTTGGGGTCGAGAAGCGGAACAGCCATGATGTTTCCTTGTTTCAGTGAGGCGATCCGGCCGCTGCGACGCAGCGGGCCGTACTGCGGTGTCAGGCGTCGATCAGGTCGTCGAGGCGAAAGCGCGCGATCCGGTAGATCTGGTCGAGGCTCGCGCGCAGTTCCTCGGTGCGCGAATGATTCACGCGCGACTCGAAGTTCGCGATGATGCCGTGCCGGTCATAACCGCGCACCGCGAGGATGAACGGGAAGCCGAACTTCTCGCGATACGTGCGGTTCAGCGTCAGCAGCTTGTCGAACTCTTCCTGCGTGCACTGGTCGAGGCCCGCGCCGCTCTGCTCGCGCGTCGACTCGGCCGTCAGCTCGCCGCGCACGGCGGCCTTGCCGGCCAGTTCCGGGTGGGCGTTGATCAGCGCGAGCTGGCGCGCTTCGCCGGCCGATTCCACGGCACCCGACATCGTCTTGTGCAGCGCGTCGATGCTCGCGAACGGCCGCTCGCCGGCGGCGACTTCGGCCACCCACGGCGAATGTTCGAAGATCCCCGACAGCGCCGCGACAAATGCGCTCGGCGCCATCGTGTTCAGTTGATCCAACGTGTAGCGCATCGCCTTCATGCTTTCCCTTCGTTTCGATGATTGGGCTGATACGGATGATGTTCACGCCAGTGACGCGCGATATCGACACGGCGCGTCACCCATACGCGATCGTGCTTTTCGATGTGATCGAGGAAACGCTGCAGCCCGCGGAAACGGCCCGGTCGGCCGAGCAGCCGGCAGTGCATGCCGATCGACAGCATCTTCGGCGCCTCGTCGCCCTCCGCGTACAGCACGTCGAACGCGTCGCGCAGGTAGTCGAAGAAGTGATCGCCGGTGTTGAAGCCCTGCGGCGTCGCGAAGCGCATGTCGTTCGTGTCGAGCGTATACGGCACGATCAGCTGCGGCGACGTCTTGCCGCCCGACACTTCGACGTCCATCCAGAACGGCAGGTCGTCGCCGTAGTTGTCGGAGTCGTACAGGAAACCGCCGTATTCCGCGACGAGACGATGCGTGTTGGGGCTGTCGCGGCCGGTGTACCAGCCGAGCGGGCGCTCGCCCGTCACGCGCTCGATCGCTTCCATCCCGAGGCGCATGTGTTCGGCCTCGAGCTCCGGCGTCATGCTCTGGTAGTGGATCCAGCGCCAGCCGTGGCACGCGATTTCATGGCCCAGCTCGACGAACGCGCGCGCGAGCTCCGGGTGGCGTTCGATCGCCATGCCGACGCCGAATACCGTCAGCGGCATCCCGCGCTTCTCGAATTCGCGCAGGATGCGCCACACGCCGGCCCGCGAACCGTATTCGTAGATCGACTCCATGCTCATGTGGCGGTCGGGATACGCGGCCGCCCCGACGATTTCGGACAGGAACTGCTCGGAGCCCGGATCGCCGTGCAGCACGCAGTTCTCGCCGCCCTCTTCGTAGTTCAGCACGAATTGCACGGCGACGCGGGCGCGCCCCGGCCAGTTCGCCTGCACGGGATGGCGGCCGTAGCCGATCAGGTCGCGAGGATAGTTGGGATCGAGTGACATGGTTCGAAGTGCGGCGAAAGCTCGCTGAAATAATGGGTTCGCATCGACCGCGCGGGTGCCGCAGGCCGGCCGCGCGGGCCGATGCGATGACGGCCCAGTGTAGCGAAAACGCCCATACGCGCCCATACAGCGGCGCAGATAGTGCGTGTCAGACGGTGTGTATGTGCGGTTGCGGCAAATTCGGGGCCGGCTCTGCCACATCCCCGTCCGGCGGGCTGAAGCGGGCGAACGCGCCGTCGTAGCGCTTGGGCAGCGGGCGCGCGTAATCGCCGCGCTTCGCCGTCGCGAGGCGCAGCGACACGAGCGCCTCGGCCCACTTGACCGCCGCGGTGACGCCCTCGACTACCGGCGCGCCGATCTGCTGCTCGATTTCGTGCGCGAACTCGGCCATCCCCGCGCAGCCGAGCACGATCGCGTCGGCACCGTCCTCGTCGAGCGCGCGCAGGCATTCGTCGACGATGATCCGCCGCGCGGCCGAGCCCGGCCGGTCGAGCTCGAGCACGGCGACGTCGGTCGCGCGCACGTTGCGGCAGAAGCGCTTCATCCCGTAGCGTTCCGCGAGGTGCCACGCCATCCCGCAGGTGCGCGCGAGCGTCGTGACGACCGAGAAGCCGGGCGCGAGCACGCTCGCCGCATGCATCGCGGCCTCGGCGATGCCGATCACCGGCCCGCGCGCGAGTTCGCGCGCCGCGTACAGGCCCGGATCGCCGAAGCACGCGATCACGTATGCGTCGCAGCCGTCGCGCTCGCCTTGCGCGATCTCGGCAAGCAGCCCCGGTGTCGCGAGCGCCTCGTCGTAATACCCTTCGATCGACGGCGGCCCCATCGGCGGGCTCACCGCCACGATCTCCGTGCCGGCGGCCGCGACCTCGCGCGCGCAGCGGCCCATCGCGTCGGTCATCCGCTGCGTCGTATTCGGATTGATCAGCCGGATCTTCATCGCATGCTCCTCAGGCCTTCGTGTTCACGAGCAGCCGGTAGAACACGAAGCCGAGCCCCGCGCCGATGAACCACGAGAAGTTCGCGACGCCCTGCCAGCCCGGCACCATCACGCACACGATCGCGATCACCGCGGCCGGCAACAGCGCGGCGAGCGCGCGGCGGTTCACGCCGCCCGTGTACCAGTACGTCCCGCTTTCCGACATCGTGTACAGGTCGTCGCGCACGAGCCGGCCGCGCTTGACGAGGTAGAAGTCCGCAATCAGCACGCCGTACAGCGGGCCGATGAACGCGCCGAGCACGTCGAGCGTGTAGTGGATCACGGCCGGGTTGTTGAACAGGTTCCACGGCGTGATGAAGATCGACGCGACGGCCGCGAGCATCCCGCCCGCACGCCAGCTGATCAGGCGCGGCGCGACGTTCGAGAAGTCGAATGCGGGCGACACGAAGTTCGCGACGATGTTGATGCCGATCGTCGCGATCGTGAACGTCAGCGCGCCGAGGATCACCGCGGTCGGATGGTCGATGCGGCCGACCGTCTCGACCGGGTCGGTGATGAGTTCGCCGAACACGGGCAAGGTCGCTGCCGTCGTGATCACCGTGACGAGCGAGAACGCGAGGAAGTTGACCGGCAGCCCCCAGAAATTGCCGCGCTTCACGTCGCCGAACGAGCGGCAGTAGCGCGAGAAATCGCCGAAGTTCAGCATCGGCCCGGAGAAGTACGACACGACCAGCGACACGGCCGTGATCATCACCGGAATCACTTCCGCGCCGTGATACTTGACGCCGCCGAGGTTGATGCCGATGTTGCGCCAGCCCGCGCGCCACACCATGTAGCCGGCGAGGATGAACATCACGACGTAGACGGCCGGGCCCGCGAAGTCGATGAACTTCTTGATCGTCTCCATCCCGTTCCAGAACACGAACGCCTGGAGCACCCACAGCAGCATGAAGCCGGCCCAACCCACCGCCGACAGCCCGAGGAAGCCGTAGCGATGCACGTCCGCGTAAGGCAGCCATTGCGGGAAGAATTTCAGCACGACGATCACGAGCGCGCTCGACGCGAGATAGGTCTGGATGCCGTACCACGCGATCGCGATCAGCCCGCGAATCACGGCCGGCACGTTCGCGCCGAGCACGCCGAACGTCGCGCGGCACGCGACCGGATACGGCACGCCGATCTGCTGGCTCGGCCGTGCGATCAGGTTGCACAGCACGTTCACGAGGCTGATCCCGACGATCAGCGCGATCAGCACCTGCCAGCTCGTCAGCCCGAGCGCGAACAGGCTGCCCGCGAACACGTAGCCGCCCACACTGTGCACATCCGACATCCAGAACGCGAAGATATTGTACGAACCCCATGTCTGGTTTTTAAGGGGTGCCAAATCTTCGTTGTACAGACGTTCGCTGTAACCCTTCGGCAGCGTCGGGTCGCCGCCCTCGCCGCCTTCATCCGCCGGATAGGCGCTATCGTGCGCCACACTGAACTGAGCCATGACTTCTCCTTGACGCGACCGGATGGCCGCTCCACCGTCATCGATATCGCTCCGGATCGACGCCCGGAGTCGGACCAGCGGCCCGCGGCAAACGCCGCGGGCCTGCATTTCGCTCGTTCTGGGGCGCGCGGCCGGGTTCGCGTCGCCGCTCAGGCGCCGCCGAACACTTCGCGCAAATCGACCTGCCCTTGTGCGGGCCGGTCCAGCATCTTCAGTTCGACATGCTGCAGGTGGTGCGCCATCAGCGTCACCGCCCGCTTCGGATCGCCCGCCTCCAGCGCGGCGAGGATCTCGTCATGGTCGTCGCACGAGCACGGGCTGCGCCCGTGCGATTCGTACAGCGCCGACATCAGCGTCGAGCGTGCGACGAGCCCTTCGAGGCACTCGCTGAGCGTCGCATTGCCCATCAGCGTGGCGAGCGCCGTGTGGAATTCGCCCGACAGCCGGATCCACGCCGCGAAGTCGTGCCGCTCGAACGCCTTGCGTTCCTTGTCGATCAGCGCGGCGACGCCCTTCAGCCGCTTCGCGCCGGGCCCGGTCGCGAGCCGCTCGACCACGGCGAGCTCGATGATCCGGCGCATCTCGAACACCTCGTGCACGTCCTGCAGCGTCGGGCTCGCGACGAACGCACCGCGGTTCGGCTCGAGCTCGACGAGCTTGTCGGTCGCGAGTTGCGCAAGCGCCTGGCGGATCGCCCCGCGCTTCACGCCGAATACGTCGCAGAGCTGCGCCTCCGTCAGCTTCGAACCAGGCGCGAGCCGATGCTCGAGGATCGCCGTGCGGATCCGCTCGGCGATCGCTTCGGGGCTGGCTGCACCGGACAGGTGGGCTTCGGGCTCGTTCATGATCGGCATCGTGTGATGATCCTCATCCTAGGGCGGACATAAAGATTGTCAACAATTCTTTTCCGTCATTGCGCACAATCGACGTGCATCGACGTGACCCCGTTCGGTGCATGATGCGTCGAATCCATGCACGATAAGGCTGAGACGTATGACAGAAGCCCTTCTCGTCGTATACCCTTCCGGCATTTTTGTTGACAAAATTGGTGCAAGATTCGGCGATCGCACTGCAGATGCCGACGAAAAAACTTGATCGTTAGTTGCGAATCCACATAAAGAAAAAGGCGGGGAACCCGCCTTTCGATCCATCGCGCCCACCTCAGCCGAGGTGCGGATAGTCCGACAGCGTGAGCCGGAACCCGTGCGCATTCGCGACCAGTTGCGCGTGCGCGCCGAACGGCAGCGTCAGCAGGTCGGGCACGTGGCCGAACTGGAGCCCCGTGACGACCGGAATCCCGACCACCGCGCGCACCTGCTCGATCATCGCCTGCATGTCGTAGCCGTTGTCGTACTCGAACGGCCGCGCCCCGGTGAACTGGCCGAGCACCAGCGCCTGCTGGCGCGCGAGCAGCCCCGACAGGTGCAGTTGATAGATCATCCGTTCGATCCGGAACGGCTGCTCGTTGACGTCCTCGATGAACAGGATGCCGCCTTCGATGTCGGGCATGTACGGCGTGCCGACGAGCGACGTGAGGATCGCGAGGTTGCCGCCCCACAGCGTGCCCGTCACGTTCACGCTCTGCACCTGCGGCGCGTCGGCGATGATCGTCGTGCTCGGCTGCGTCAGCGTCTGCCAGAAGTGCTGCATCGTGAAGTCGCTCGGCGTTTCCGCGCCGAAATCGGCGGACAGCATCGGGCCGCCGAACGTCTTGATGCGTGCCTTCGCATACAGCGCGAGCTGGAGTGCCGTGAAGTCGCTGTGGCCGACGAGCGCGACCGGCTGGTCGCGCAGCCTGCGTTCGAGCCCGCGATAGTCGAGCCCGTGCAGGATGCGCGCGGCGCCGTAGCCGCCGCGCACCGCCAGCGCGATGTCCGGCAGCGGCCGCTCGGGATCGGCAAGACGGTTCAGGTCGCCTGCCCGCTCGCCGTCGGTGCCCCCGAACCGCTGGAAGCGCCGCTGCGTCGCCTCGATGTTCTCGATGCGGTGCTGTGCGGTGCTGAGGCGCTCGAGCGCGCGGTTGATCGCGTCGGGGTCGTGCGGATAGCCGGACGGCGCAAGCAGCCGGATGGTGTAGGACGCGGCGGGCTGGAAGGACATGGCGAAAGGTGTCGGGTCGTCAAACCTGCTTAGAGGGTCTGAACCGTCTCCGGTTCACGAAGCCGTGCACGCCCGGCTCGGGTCGGGGCGGCGGGCGCGCCTACGACGCGCCGGATTCGGCGTCGCGGGCCAGCCGCGCTTCGCGCAGCGCGCGACGGCGCTCGGCGAAGAACGACTTCAGCGCGGCGCCGCACTCGTCGGCGAGCACGCCGCCGGTCACGTCGGTATGGTGGTTCAGCTGCGGATTCGCGAACGCGTCGATCACGCTGCCGCAGGCGCCCGTCTTCGGATCGGCGGCGCCGTAGACGACCCGCGCGATACGCGCATGCATGATCGCGCCCGCGCACATCAGGCACGGTTCGAGCGTCACGTACAGCTCGCAGCCGGGCATCCGGTAATTCTGCAGATGCTGCGCGGCCATGCGCAGCGCGGCCATTTCCGCATGGGCCGACGGGTCGTGGCCGCCGATCGGATGGTTGAAGCCGCGCGCGATCACTTCGTCGCCGCGCACGAGCACCGCACCGACCGGCACTTCGCCGGCCGCGCGCGCCTCTTCGGCGGCGGCCTGCGCGAGACGCATGAAATGCAGGTCGCGCGCCGATACGGGCGCAGCTTCGGGAACGGGGGAATCGGCGGCGGGTTCGGCCGCCGGGGTATCTGCCGGGCGGGCTGCGTCGTGCAGCGCGTCGGACGTCACATCGGCCCCGCTTCGGCGGACGCTTCGTCGAGCCCGCGCTCGCACAGGCGCTCCGCGATGCGCCGGCAGTAGTCGCGCGGCATCACCATCGGGCCGCCGCGCAGCGATTCGAGCGCCATGTCGAGCGCGAGGATCTTCGCCTGCAGCCGGCACCGCGCGGCACGGTCGCTGACCGCCTGCACTTCGTCGTGCAGGTTGCGCAGCGCGCGCAATTGCTCGACGGCCGGCGGCACGAAGCCTGCATTCTTCAGGATACGGTTGGCCACCCGCACCTCCTCGGGCACGAGCAGGTCGTCATCCAGCGCCTGCGGCGCGCCGGTACCCGGCAAATCGTCGAACTCGCCCCGCGCGGCGGCGGCGGCAATACGTTGTTCGACCAGGGCGTCAAGCAATCTCATCAGTCAATCGGAACAATGCGGCAGGCCGAATTCTAGCAGGGTGACGCGGGTATGACAGGCCCTTCGAATATATGCTCGATATTGCGTTTTTAGGGGCCGAATCGCGGCGCATGCGTGCCGATCGGCATCATTTGCCGCGCTGCTGCGCCGCAGCGGGCTGCAGGCTGCCCAGACACCCGCGAACGGACACAATGCCGGCCCTGTTTTTTGTCAGTGGCAACGCGGGCCGCGCCGCGCCTATACGGTGAAATTCAGGCCGCCTCGTTTCCGCCGCCGGCTCACGCGGCCGCCGTGTCCGGCCGCGCTTTCACGAACGGGCGGAACATCATCGCCATCAGGAACGCGCCGACGCCGATCGCGAACGAACCGACGTACAGCCAGCCATAGCTGCCGAACGTATCGACGATCAGGCCGCCGGCCACGGGGCCCGCCGCCATCCCGAGGCTGCCGGCCATCGCGCAGCCGCCGATCACGGTGCCCATCATCCGCAGCGGGAAATTCTCGCGCGCGAGCACCGCATACAGCGGCATCACGCCCGCATAGATGAAGCCGAACAAGGTCGCGACCGCGTAGAACCCGTCGAGCGTGCGCACGAAGTCGTACCCGAGCGCGCCGAGCGCCTGCGCAAACAGCCCGGCCACCAGCGTGCGCTTCGCGCCGATGCGGTCGCCCAGGATCCCGAACACGATCCGGCCGCCCATGCCGGCGAGCCCTTCGACGCTGTAGATCGACACCGCGACGATCAACGGAATCCCGCACGTCACCGCATAGCTGACCGTATGGAAGATCGGGCCGGAATGCGTCGCGCAACAGAAGAAGTTGGTCAGCAGCAGCACGATGAACTGCGGCGAACGCAGCGCGTGCGCGACCGACATCGCCGCGGGGTCACCGGCCGGCGCGGGGGCCGCGGAGGCCGCCGGGGCCGCATGCGCGCCGTCGAGCGCGGGTGCCCGGCGCACCAGCAGCGACACCGGAATCATCACGACGGCCGCCAGCGCCGCAATCAGCAGCATCGACGTACGCCAGTCGCGCACCGACACGAGCCACGCGGCCAGCGGGGCCATCGTCATCGGCGCCATCCCCATGCCGGCCGACACGAGCGACACCGCCAGGCTGCGGTGCGTGTCGAACCAGCCCGTCACGCATGCCATCATCGGCGCGAATATCGCGGCCGTCGCACCGCCGACGGCGAGGCCGAAAGTCAGCTGGAACGCGAGCAGCGACGGCGCGCGGCTCGCCAGCGCGAGGCTTGCCGACAGCAGGACGGCACCGGTCATGACGACCGGGCGCGTGCCGACGCGGTCCGACAGGCTGCCCCACCCCATGCTCGCGAAGGCCATCGCGATGAAGCCGAGCGTCATCGCGCCGGAAATGCCGGTCATCGACCAGCCGGTGTCGCGCGCGATCGCACGCAGGAAAACGGGCAGCGAAAACATCGCGCCGATGGCGATGCAGCCCATCAAGCCGCCCGCGGCGACGATGACCCAGCGGTATCGGGAATCCGGCATGGGAGGTCTCCTTTTCGTTACGGCAATCCTCGGTACCCGGGCGCTACCCGCAAGGTGCAATGCCCGGTCGACATGGATACGACGGGCGACGCATCGGGAAATCGACACGCGCGGCACATGCGCCTGCGAATTGCCTTGATTGTCCGCCGCTCCACTTCGCCCGTCATGGGCGGATCGGATCGACACCGCACGCCGGATCGTCCGTTCGGTCCGCCCCTGCCGCCGTGCTTTTCCGGAATCGGAAAGTCGAAATCAGAAATCGTTGGTTGGGACGCGCGATCGCGCTGACTACACTCGAGCGATCTTGTCATAACAAGTTGATCGATGACCTCACCCAACGTCGTGCCGCTGTCGGCGGCCCCGCTCTACGTGCAGATCAAGGACACGCTGCGCGCGCGCATCCTCGACGGCACCTATGCGCCGCACAGCCGGATGCCTTCCGAGCACGAACTCTGCGCGGCGTTCAGCGTCAGCCGGATCACGGTGCGCCAGGCGCTCGGCGATCTGCAGAAGGAAGGATTGCTGTTCAAGCTGCACGGCAAGGGCACCTTCGTATCGAAGCCGAAGGCATTCCAGAACGTGACGTCGCTGCAGGGCTTCGCCGAGGCGATGTCGTCGATGGGCTACGAGATCGTCAACCAGGTACGCAGTGTCCGCACCGTCAAGGCCGACCGCCATCTCGCAACGAGGCTGAACGTGCCGGAAGGCGCGCCGCTCGTCGAGATTCACCGCGTGCGGCTGCTGAACCGCGAGCCCGTGTCGCTCGAACAGACCTGGGTGCCGGAAGCACTCGGCAAGCGCCTCGCGGGTGCCGATCTCGCGACCCGCGACATCTTCCTCGTGCTGGAAAACGACTGCGGCATTCCGCTCGGCCATGCCGACGTGTCGATCGACGCGATCCTCGCCGACGACGAGATCGTCGATGCGCTGCAGGTCGAGGAAAGCAGCCCCGTGCTGCGCATCGAGCGCCTCACGCATGACGCGTCGGGTGCACCGATCGACTACGAATACCTGTACTTCCGCGGCGATGCCTTCCAGTACCGGCTGCGCATCGACCGGCAAAAACCGCGCAAACCTGCAAGGAAACAACGATGACTACCCCTGTGCTCGAATACGACATCGTCGTGGTCGGCGGCGGCACGGCCGGCCCGATGGCGGCGATCAAGGCGAAGGAGCGCGACCCGTCCCTGCGCGTGCTGCTGCTCGAAAAAGCCAACGTGAAACGCAGTGGCGCGATCTCAATGGGGATGGACGGCCTGAACAACGCGGTGATTCCCGGGCATGCGACGCCCGAGCAATACACGCGCGAGATCACGATCGCCAACGACGGGATCGTCGACCAGGAAGCCGTGTACGCGTATGCGACACACAGCTTCGCGACGATCGAGCAGCTCGACCGCTGGGGCGTGAAGTTCGAGAAGGACGGCACCGGCGACTATGCGGTAAAGAAGGTCCATCACATGGGTTCGTACGTGCTGCCGATGCCGGAAGGACACGACATCAAGAAGGTGCTGTACCGGCAACTGAAGCGCGCACGCATCGCGATCACGAACCGGATCGTCGCGACGCGCGTGCTGACCGACGCACGGGGCCGCGCGAGCGGCGTACTCGGCTTCGACTGCCGCACGGCCGAGTTCCACGTGATCCGCGCGAAGGCCGTGATTCTCTGCTGCGGCGCGGCCGGCCGCCTCGGCCTGCCGGCCTCGGGCTACCTGATGGGCACGTACGAGAACCCGACCAACGCGGGCGACGGCTACGCAATGGCCTATCACGCCGGTGCCGCGCTCGCGAATCTCGAATGCTTCCAGATCAATCCGCTGATCAAGGACTACAACGGCCCCGCGTGCGCGTACGTGACGGGCCCGCTCGGCGGTTTCACCGCGAACGGCAAGGGCGAACGCTTCATCGAATGCGACTACTGGAGCGGCCAGATGATGTGGGAGTTCTATCAGGAACTGCAAAGCGGCAACGGCCCCGTGTTCCTCAAGCTCGACCATCTCGCGGAGGAAACGATCCAGACCATCGAGCAGATCCTGCATACGAACGAGCGGCCGAGCCGCGGCCGCTTCCATGCGGGGCGCGGCACCGACTACCGCAGCCAGATGGTCGAGATGCACATCTCCGAGATCGGTTTCTGCAGCGGCCACAGCGCGTCCGGTGTGTACGTGAACGCACGCGCGGAGACGACCGTGCCCGGCCTCTACGCGGCCGGCGACATGGCGGCCGTCCCGCACAACTACATGCTCGGCGCATTTACGTACGGCTGGTTTGCCGGGCAGAACGCGGCCGATTACGTGGCCGGCCGCGAGCATGCGCCGGTAAACGACGAACAGGTCGACGCCGAACGCAAGCGCGTGCTTGCCCCGCTGCTGCGCGAGCGCGGCCTGGCACCGGCGCAGGTCGAATACAAGCTGCGTCGTATGGTGAACGACTATCTGCAACCGCCGAAGGTGACGCGCAAAATGGAAATCGGCCTCCAGCGCTTTGACGCCATTACTGAGGATATCGAAGAGATAAAGGCAAGCCATCCGCACGAACTGATGCGCGCCGCCGAGGTGCGCGCGATCCGGGACTGCGCGGAAATGGCCGCGCGCGCGTCGCTGTTCCGCACCGAGAGCCGCTGGGGGCTGTACCACCATCGCGTCGACTTTCCCCATCGCAACGACGCCGAATGGTTCTGCCACACCTGGCTGCGCAAGGATGCCGACGGCGCGATGCGCAGCGAGAAGCGTCCGGTCGAACCGTACGTCGTGCCGCTCGCCGACGACGATCGCGGCGCCTACACGAATCTGCGCATTCGCGAACCCGCCGCGCTCGCGGCCGCCCTCTGAGGAGCCCTACCGTGCTCCATACCCCGCACGACATCTTCCTGCGCAGCAGCGCGCCCGTGACGATCGACGAGGAACGCTGCATTGCCGACAAGGGCTGCACCGTCTGCGTCGACGTGTGCCCGCTCGACCTGCTCGCGATCGACGTGACCAAGGGCAAGGCCTACATGCAGTTCGACGAATGCTGGTACTGCATGCCGTGCGAGCGCGACTGCCCGACCGGCGCGGTCAAGGTCGACATCCCTTACCTGCTGCGCTGAGCGCGCGCGGCAGGTCGTCGTCGTGCCGCCCGCGCGGGCCGTGCAGGCCGTGCATCGACGACGTGACGGCCGGGCCGGCGTTCGCCAGGTTCGCGTCTCCATGCCGTGCCGCCCATGCATCGCGCTCCGCGAGCAGCGGCTTTTTCACCGAACCGATCCTTTGCCCATGACCGCCTTCTCCTCCACCGCCTCGCTGCCCGGCACGCACGATCCGGATCGTGCCGCACTCGCCCTCCGCCTCGCCGCGCCCGACGCATCCGTGCGCCGCATCGCACTGATCGAACTTGCCGATCTCGAGGAATCCGATCTGGTGCCGTCATTCGTTGCGGCACTGTGCGACGATCCGTCGGCCGATGTACGCAGCGAGGCTGCGCGCGTACTCGGCGCTTGGGAGCAGCCCGACGTCGTCGACGCACTGTGCGGCGCATTGCTCGATCCGGACGACGGTGTACGCGCCACCGCCGCGCAGAGCCTGTCCGAACTGAAGGACGCGGCATCGGGTACCGTGCTGCGCCGATGGGCCGACCGGCCCGAGTCGTCCGTGCGCCGTGCCGTGCTGCGCGGATTACGCGAGTTGCGCGACCCCGGCGCGTTCGCGCCCGCGCTGCGCGCACTCGATGCCGAACACGCCGCCGTGCGCGCTGAAGCCGTCGCGGTGCTCGGCTGGCTCAGGGACCCTCGTGCGCTGCCGCCGCTCGCGCGCATCGCGACCACCGATGCCGCAGCGGACGTGCGACGCGCCGCGGTCGGCGCGATCGGGTTCGCGGCACCCGACGATGCGGCCACCATCGACGCACTGCTCGCCGCGCTGCGCGACCACGAATGGCAGGTGCGCGAGGAAGCGGCCACGACGCTCGGCAAGTTGCGTGTCGCGGCCGCGCGCGACCCACTCGCCGCCGCGCTCGACGACGACTACTGGCAGGTGCGCTTGCGTGCCGCGCGTGCGCTCGGGCAGCTGCGCGATGCTGCGGCGGCGCCGGCCGTCGCAGCACTGCTGTCGCATGCGATCAGCAACCTGCGCAAGGAAGCCGCACTAGCGCTCGGTGAATTGCGCGACCGCGCGACGTTGACCGCGCTCACTCACGCATTGGAGGATCACGATCCGGAAGTGCGCAAAGCCGTGCGAATCGCGATCCGGCAAATCGACGAGGCGTCGCGATGATCGCGCCGACCGAAATCGCGCTCGATCACGCTGCACGCGCGTTGACGCTCCGCTGGCCGGACGGCCGCACGCAACACATCGGTTATGCGCGGTTGCGCGGCGATTGCCCGTGCGCGGAATGCCGAAGGATCCGGCTCGACGGCGGTCGTGTCGATGCGCGGCCCGACCTGACGCTGACCGGCCTCGAGGCAGCCGGCTACGGCATCCGCGCCCTCTTCGGCGACGGCCATGCCCGCGGCATCTATCCGTGGCCGTTTCTGGCCGACATGGCTGATAGGGCTGACAGGGCCGACACGACGGCGCGGCCGTGACGTGGCTCCCGCGGGTGCGGGGACGACATGGCAGACGTGCGGAAACGCTGCGATACTGACGCCCACGATCGTCTCCACCCACCGTGGGAGTCAGAACATGCAAACCGCAGTCGGATTCATCGGCCTCGGCGTGATGGGCACGCCGATGGCGCTCAATCTCGCGCGAGCCGGCACGCCGCTCGTCGTATGGAGCCGGTCGCACGGCAGCGACGATGCGTTGCGCGACGCCGGCGCACGCGTGGCCGAACACGCCGACGACGTGTTCGCCGCCTGCTCCACCGTGATCCTGATGCTCGCGAACGACGCGGCGATCGACGCCGTTCTCGCGCGCGGCACGCACGGTTTCGCTACCCGTGTCGGCGGGCACACCATCGTGAACATGGGCACGAACGCACCCGGTTATTCGCGCGCGCTGGCCGATGAAATCGCCGCCGCGTCGGGCCGTTATGTCGAAGCGCCGGTGTCGGGTTCGCGCAAGCCTGCCGAAGCCGGTCAACTCGTCGTGATGCTCGCCGGCGCGCCGGACGACGTCGACGCCGTCCGCGCGCTCGTGAAGCCGCTGTGCCGGGACAGCTTCGTGTGCGGCGACGTACCGTCGGCGCTGACGATGAAGCTCGCCGTGAACCTGTTCCTCATCACGATGGTCACCGGCCTGACCGAAGCCACGCATTTCGCGCAACGCCACGGTATCGATCTCGCCCGCTTCGCCGACGTGCTGAACGCGGGACCGATGGCGAGCGACGTGTCGCGCGTGAAACTCGGCAAACTCGTCGCGGCGGATTTCTCGGTGCAGGCCGCGATCACCGACGTGCTGAAAAATGCACGCCTGGTCGCGGAATCCGCGCGCGGCGCCAACATCGCGTCGCCGCTGCTCGACATCTGCCATGCGCTTTACGGCGAGACCGAGCGGGCCGGACACGGCGCGGACGACATGGTCGCCGTGATCCGCGCGATCGAGCAGCGCACGCACGATGCGCAGTGAATCGCCACCGGCCGCCCCCTCGACCACACGCACGCATCGATCCGCCATGTCCGATTCGCCCCGCTCCCCGACCGGCGTCATCGCCGCAGTACGCCCCGTTCCCGCCGTGATCGGCGTCGTCCTGCGGGAACGCGACGTGCTGCTGGTGCGCCGCGCCAATCCGCCCGATGCGGGCTGCTGGGGCTTTCCTGGCGGCAAGATCGAAGCAGGCGAATCGATTGCGAACGCGATCGTGCGCGAGATCGCGGAAGAGACGACCGTCGACGTCGAGGCACTCGACGTCTTTACCGCGCTGGATGCCTTCGATTACGATGCTGGCGGCAACGTGCGCCAGCATTTCGTCATGGTCGCGGTGCTGTGCAACTGGCTGCGCGGCACGCCTGCTGCCGGCGACGATGCGCTCGACGCGCGCTGGTTCGACCTCGCCGAGCTCGACCGCGACGATTTGCCGATGAGCGCGGGCGTTCGCGACGTCGCGCGCCGAGCGATCGAGCGTGCAGCGAGCCTCGGCGACGCACGGCGCGCGGCCACTCCCTGAAACAACGCCGTCTGCCCGCATCTCTTGCGAGCGGCCCGATCGCGGCCATGACGGTGTCGGCGAGCCGCCGACCTTCAAACTACCAATCAAAACAGGTCAGACATGATCAGAATTCGCAAGTCCACCGAGGCCGACGGCGCACGCGTGCTGGATATCTGGCGCAACGCGGTCGACGCCACGCATCATTTCCTGAGCGACGACGACCGTCGCGCGATCGAATCCGAAGTGGTCGGGTTCCTGCCCGGTGCGCCGCTCGATCTCGCCGTCGACGAGGCCGACCATGCGATCGGCTTCATGCTGCTCGACGGCAGTCACATGGAAGCCCTGTTCGTCGATCCCGCGCACCATCGCGCAGGCATCGGGCGCCTGCTCGTGGAAGACGCACTCACGCGCCATCCCGACCTGTCGACCGACGTCAACGAGCAGAACGAATCGGCAGCACGATTCTATGAACGGCTGGGCTTCGAGCGCTGCGGGCGATCGGCGCTCGATGGACAAGGACGGCCCTATCCGCTGATCCACCTGCGCCGTCGCGCGGCACCGCCCTCGTCGCCACGGCACGCGTAACCACTTTTCCGGGCCGGGATATCGCGCCGCCCGCCACGTCACACGCGCCGGACACGCGAATGCGGCTGTGTACTACCGCGTCCGCGCCACGCATGCCGCGCGCACCGGTACGTGTGCCAGATGGCGCGTCATCGGCGACGCATTGGCAGCACGCGTTCGACCATTGAAAAAGCACGCTGCACGAAGCCGTTGAACCGGTCGGCATCGCGCCGCAGCCCGGTCTGTTGCCCGCCGATCAGGCACAAGTGCACGGCCTGCCCGACGATCTCGGCCTCGCCCGGCGTGCGCACCAGCCGGCGCGACGTGTCGATCGCAAACGCGAGCCGCGCCGCGTCGACGCGCTGCTGGCATTCCGCGACCAGCGGATCGTGCAACGCCCAGGCGCGGATCGCGATTTCACGCCCGGGCCGTTTCTCGGCGGCAATGCGCAGGTAGCGCAACAGCGTGTCGCCGGCACCGTGGCCCTCCGCCGCATACGCCAGCATGCGCGCGGTGTAGTCGTCCTCCCACGCGGCCAGCAACGTCCTGACGAAGTCCTCGCGATTGCGGAAGTGGTGATAGAACGATCCGCGCGTCACGTTCAGCCGACGCGCGAGGCTCTCGGCCGAAATCCCCGCGTACCCCTCTCCGTCGAGGGCGTCGAAGCCCGCGGCAATCCAGTCATTTCGCGTCAGTGTGCTCATCGTCATCGCCATACAGGCTGTGTATGGTGCGGCATGGACAGATAGGCTGCGCACTCTATCACGGCCGCCGCCGCTTCCGGCAGCGCGCCATTACATAAGGAGTCCGCCTTGAAAGACATCGCGCTCATCGCATTCGACCGGTTCACCGATATCGACCTGTTCCTGATGTGGGACATTCTCGGTCGCAACAGCAAGGACTGGCGCGTCCGGATCCTGGGTGCGCAGCCGGTGCTGCGTTCCGCCCATGGTCTGGCGATCCCGACGCACGGCCCGCTCGCCGACGCCAATCGCGCCGACGCGGTCCTGTTTTCGAGCGGCAAGGAAGGCGTACCGGCCGCGCTCGCCGATCCCGGTTTTCTTCCGGCGTTCGATCTCGATCCCGAACGCCAGCTTGTCGGGTCGATCTGCGGCGGCGCCTTCATTCTCGAACGGCTCGGGCTGCTACCGCAGCGCCGCGCGACGACGCACCCCGAAGCGCGGCAGGGTTTGCAGGCAGTCGGGCTGCAAGTGATGGACCAGCCGCTGGTGTGTCACGGCAACGTCGCGACCGCGGGCGGATGCCTTGCGTCGCTCTATCTGACGGGATGGCTGGTGGAATCGATGTTCGACGCGGACAAGCGGCGCGAGACGCTGCTGCCCGTGCTGCCTGCCGGGCAACGGGAGACTTACGAGGACCTGATCGAGTTCAGCATCAGGCAGGGTGCGGGACAAGCGACGGGCCCGATCCGGATCGTCGAAGGCGAAAACGGGCTCGCGGCATGACGCGCGGATCGATGGGCTGTCGATAGCCGGCACCCTTCTGCATCGTCGCGCCTCGTGCGTCCTGCCAGGCCAACGGCGAATCGGGACGCATTCGCGGGCGATCCCAGGCATCGATCGGATCGGCTTGTGCCGCACGGATGGTTGTTTGCCGGGCTGAACGAGTCCGTCGTGGGCCGGGAAATGCTAACCTCTCGGCCTCTCTGAACGACACCGCGTGAAGCAACAGGATTCGACCATGCAAACCGTTGCGGTACTGGACTTCGAAACAACCGGGCTTTCGCCGAACCTGGGTGATCGTGCGACCGAAATCGCCGTCATCCTCCTCCGGGACGGACAAGTCGTCGATCGTTTCCAGAGTCTGATGAATGCAGGCAGACGCATACCGTCGGACGTCGTCGCGCTGACCGGCATCACGAACGAGATGATCGCATCGGCGCCGCCGGCATCGAAAGTCATGAAGGAAGCGGCTGCGTTCGTCGGCAAACACGCGGTCGTCGCGCACAACGCCGGTTTCGACAAACGGTTCTGGCAGGCGGAACTCGGGCTGCTTGGCATGACGGCCGAGCATGCCTTTGCCTGCACGATGCTCGTGGCGCGCCGCATTTACCCGGACGCGCTGAGTCATCGCCTGTCGAGCCTCGCGGACATGCTGCGGCTGCCGAAATCGGGACGGGCGCACCGGGCGATGGTCGATGCCGAAATGGCCAGCCACCTGTGGTGCAGGTTGCAGCAGGACATTGCCCGGACTTACGGGCTGGATCGTATCGATCACGCGCTCATGACACGTGTCCAGGCAACGGCGAAGGCGAAAGTGCCGATGTACCTGCGCTCGCTCGCGGGCGCGCATGCGTGAGAATCGGTCGACGGCCACGGGCGATCGCTGTCGGGCACATGACGGATTGCCGCATCACGCGTGCCACGCGACGTTTCATGACTCAGGCAGCATGTGAGCGCAAAACGGCTTGGGAATCTCCCGACACGCATTGAAAGAAGGCCATGCAGTCGCATGGCCTTGGTCAACGATTGCCGCAGGTACTGAAAATTCGTTATCAGGTGCCTCACGCGAAAACGGCATTCAGCGTCGCAAGGATTGCGGTCTGGCTGCCCCCTGCCAACGGAACCGTCACCGTAGATCCACTGAAGCCGACCACGCTTTGTCCGGCCGGGGCAGACTGTACGAAACCATTCCGGGTGGTCGAGCCGGCCATACTGCCGAACGGGCCATAAGTGGCCCCGCTTTTCCCGGTCAATGTGAGTTGCAAAACACATTGCCAGCCGTACCACACGCCCGTGTAGCCGGAAATGGACACGATCGGATCGTCAAGCGGAATATTGATGACCTGGGCAGTCCCGCTGTTTCCGCCGTGTTGCAACAAGGTAAATATTCCGGTTCCCGTTCCCTGGGTGCCGGTGTTATAGGGCCCCGTCCCGGTATTGACGGCCTGAACCGCGTTGAGTACGTCGCCTGACCGGATCGTCACTCGGGTTAGGTTGGGATTACCTGCGGCGCTGATAATCGGTGTGTCGTCGAAAGTGTTGCTGGTGGGCGGATTGCCGAGTTGATCAAGAATCATGAACTGCGCCTGCTCGAACTGGAAGTTTCCCGAATTGAAGCGCCAGACGAAAATGTCCTGATAATCGTACCGCGTACCCCCGGAAGAAAAACCCTCCGAAACCATGCTCCAGACCTGTTGCGCACTGGCATTGGGGGCTGAATTTCCTGGTTCGAACTGAGCGCCATAGCCAATCCTGGACGGCGATATGCCGGCATCAAGAAAATCCGACAGTGGCGTGCCGTCGTAGAATTGAGGCGAGACAAAATCGAACTGGCTATTGACCGTAGCGTAATCAATCGAACTGGTGGGCCATGCAGGCGTGAACGATAGATAATATTTCACCGGCTGCCGATCGAATTCGGCGCGAATTGCAGAGAACAGAATCTGGAACTGCGATTGCGTCATTTTATCGGAAACATCGCCTTCCCAATCGATATCCAGGCCATTCATTCCGTTATTCCGGAGATATGTCACCAGATTATTCGCAAAATTGGCCGCCTGCGTTTGCGGATCCCCACCACCCGAGAAAACCGCCGCCAATGTATTGGCGCCGGAATACACCATCGTGGCCAGAAATTTGATTCCAGGATTCACCTGACGCGCATCACGGAGTACAAAATTCAAATAATCCTGATTGGTCAGCCCACCCGAATGCGATGCGTTGCCGATCTGGATCGTGGAACCCTGTGCGGCGGGAACGACTTCGAAAAAAGCAATGCCAAGAAAATTTGCACTGTCGTAAACCTTGCAATCGATCAGCGATTGATAGCAACTTTCGGGACTGTTGTAGTTGGTTTGTGGCGGTTCGTCTTCGTTCAAGAAAATCCACGCATTGATGCCGTTTTGTAGGTTTGCCATTTTTCTTTCCTGTGACGTAGCGTTTTTTGGCGGTGGCGCACGACGCTGCAACTACAGTAGAAGGCCACCAAATACCACGGCCAATTGACCGTGGCGCATCGGCAATGCGGTCACGCCCGGAGACGATACAGCCACGTAATGAACCAAGGCGTTCCACGTTGCTGAAGACCATTATAGGAAGTGGTAAAAGATAAAACGGCGCAAACTGCGCGAAAAAAATATCGATTCTTTGGAGAAACACGCGACACCAATTCGACGACAAAATCCCTGTCGAGCGCAACAATGCACTTTCGGATTCGCCATTCCGGCTTCATTACGCCAACTGGCGACGCATTCAGCGAAGGGCTTCGACGTGGCGCACGCCCGCCGCCGTTTCTCTTCACTCAATAATGCGGGTAATCGTATCGAAGAAAGGAAATGTGCCCGCCTGAGATACTGCGACATGCATGCCGTCGCGGTCGACGATCTCGTACAGGGCTGTGCGGGATTCAAGAGGATTGCGGAATGCGAATTCAGTGAGCCTCGTTTCTTGTTCTCGTGATTGGTACCGCTTTTACCGTTACCAATCACGAGCCCTCGATGTGCCCACAAACCCGCACCGCGTCCCGCATTCTGGAAGGAGTTTTACTGCCACGACCGAATCCCGTTACCCGGAGATTATCGCGTCGCAATCGTGCATTCGGCTACCGCCCGCCCCACTGTCATTGGCAGCGCATACGCGGCGGGCAGTCTCCGGATTCGTAGAAAGTTCGCTTCTACGTCAATGGCTTAGAACCATGCGGATCGCAACGAAAACCCTGCAAGGTCCTACGTCAGCCAATGATTCAAGAGGAGCTTTTTACCGCTCACTCCCACTCGATCGTCGCCGGCGGCTTGCCCGAGATGTCGTACACGACCCGGTTGATCCCGCGCACCTCGTTGATGATCCGGTTCGACGCGCGGCCGAGCAGCGCGTACGGCAGGTGCGCCCAGTGTGCGGTCATGAAGTCGGTCGTCTGCACGGCGCGCAGCGACGTCACGTAATCATACGTGCGGCCATCGCCCATCACGCCCACCGACTTGACCGGCAGAAACACCGCGAACGCCTGGCTCGTCAGGTCGTACCAGGTCTTGCCGACGTCGGCTTCGCCGCACAGGCCGGCAGCCGCATCCTGCGCGGTCGCGGTCGTGTTGCGCAGTTCCTCGATGAAGATCGCGTCCGCGCGGCGCAGCAGGTCTGCATACTCGCGCTTCACTTCGCCGAGAATCCGCACGCCGAGGCCCGGGCCCGGGAACGGATGGCGGTACACCATCTCCGGCGGCAGGCCGAGTGCGACACCCAGCTCGCGCACTTCGTCCTTGAACAGGTCGCGCAGCGGCTCGAGCAGCTTCAGGCCGAGCGTTTCCGGCAGGCCGCCGACGTTGTGGTGGCTCTTGATCGTCGTCGCCTTCTTCGTCTTCGTGCCGCCCGATTCGACCACGTCCGGGTAGATCGTGCCCTGCGCGAGCCACTTCGCCTTCGACAGCTTCTTCGCCTCGGCCTGGAACACCTCGACGAACTCGCGGCCGATGATCTTGCGCTTCGCTTCCGGATCGGTCACGCCGGCCAGGTGGCCGAGGAACTGTTCGGATGCGTCGACGTGCACGACCTTCGCATGCAGGCGGCCTTCGAACATGTCGAGCACCATCTTGCCTTCGTTGAGGCGCAGCAGGCCGTGGTCGACGAACACGCAGGTCAACTGATCGCCGATCGCGCGATGGATCAGCGCGGCTGCGACGCTCGAATCGACACCACCCGACAGGCCGAGAATCACTTCCTCGTCACCGACCTGCTCGCGGATCTTCGCGACGGCTTCCTCGATGTGATTCTTCATGATCCAGTCGGGCTTCGCGCCGGCGATCTGCAGCACGAAGCGCTCGATGATCTGGCGGCCCTTCACCGTATGCGTGACTTCCGGGTGGAACTGCACCGCGTAGTACCCGCGTGCCTCGTCGGCCATCCCGGCGATCGGGCAGCTCGGCGTCGACGCCATCAGCGCGAAGCCCGGCGGCAGCTCGGCCACCTTGTCGCCGTGGCTCATCCAGACCTTCAGCATCCCGTGGCCTTCGTCCGTCTTGAAATCCTCGATGCCGTCGAGCAGGCGCGTATGGCCGTGCGCGCGCATTTCCGCGTAACCGAATTCGCGGTGGTCGCTCCACTCGACCTTGCCGCCGAGCTGCACGGCCATCGTCTGCATGCCGTAGCAGATGCCGAGCACCGGCACGCCGAGATCCCACACGGCCTGCGGCGCGCGCAGCTGGTGGTCTTCGTACGTGCTCGCGTGGCTGCCCGACAGGATCACCGCCTTCGGCGCGAATTCGCGGACGAAGTCGTCGGACACGTCGTTCGGATGGATTTCGCAGTAGACGCGCGCTTCACGCACGCGGCGCGCGATCAGTTGGGTGACTTGCGAACCGAAGTCGAGAATCAGGATTTTGTCGTGCATGGCTGCGGACGGGATGAAGAGAATAAGAAAAGCAGCGCATCGTTTGCATCATGCGCTGCGTCAAAAGCATGGACTGCGGCGTCGGGCGGAAGGCTGCACGCGCGACGCATGGCCGGTCAATCCTGCATCGGCGGGCGCTCGTCGAGTGCGACGGTGCCTGACGACGATTGGCCGGATGCGGCCGATGACGGTGCGGCGGCCGGCGACGACGCCGCGGGACGGCTGACGACGGGTTCGACACGCTGCGGCGCGGCCGACGACGCTTGCGCCATCGCCGGCTCGGCCGGACGCGGCGCCGGCGCGCGCGCCTCGAGCGCCTGCGCTTTTTCGCGCCGGCGCACCGCCGATGCGAGCCGCACGCCGCCGAGGCCGAGCACGATCAGCGCGACTCCGGCCACGGCCGACAGCACCCTGCCGGCGGCGGCGAGCGCGGGACCGCTGCCGGTGCCGATCGACCAGACGATCGTCAGCGCGCCGGTCAGCCAGTACACATGGCCGACCGCGCGCGCGACGGGCGCGGTGAGATCCCCGTTGAACGCTGCATGAAACGCGAGCCACGCGAGCCCGAGCAACGCGATGCCGAACGCCTGGCCAAGCATCGCCGGCTGGACGTTCGCAAGCTGCAGCGCGTTGAAGAGCGACTGCCAGGGCGTCAGCACGAACAGCACGCCGAACGCCAGCAGCAGCACGGCATCGATGACCAGCACGGCTCGCAGCAGCGGTTTCATCGGCGATCAGTCCACGTGGTAGTTCGGCGCTTCCTTCGTGATCTGCACGTCGTGCACGTGCGACTCGCGCATGCCTGCCGCGGTGATCTGGACGAATTCAGCCTTGTCGTGCAGCTCGTCGATCGTGCGGCAGCCGCAGTAGCCCATGCTGGCGCGCACACCGCCGACCAGCTGGAACAGGATCGCGTTGACCGAACCCTTGTACGCGACACGGCCTTCGATGCCTTCCGGCACGAGCTTGTCGATGTTCGCCGAGTTGTCCTGGAAGTAGCGGTCCGCCGCGCCGTCCTTCATCGCACCGACCGAACCCATGCCGCGATACGACTTGTACTGGCGGCCCTGGTACAGGAACACGTCGCCCGGCGCCTCTTCGGTGCCCGCGAACATGCTGCCCATCATCACCGCGTTCGCGCCGGCCGCGAGGGCCTTCGACACGTCGCCCGAGAAGCGCACGCCGCCGTCGGCGATGCACGGCACGCCCGTGCCCTTCAGCGCTTCCGCGACGTTCGCGATCGCGCTGATCTGCGGCACGCCGACACCGGCGACGATCCGCGTCGTGCAGATCGAACCCGGGCCGATACCGACCTTGACCGCGTCCGCGCCGTATTCGACGAGCGCCTTCGCGGCGGCGGCCGTCGCGATGTTGCCGCCGATCACTTCGACGTGCGGGAAGTTCTGCTTGACCCAGCGAACGCGCTCGAGCACGCCCTTGCTGTGGCCGTGCGCGGTATCGACCACGATCACGTCGACGCCGGCCTGCACCAGCAGCTCGACGCGTTCTTCGTTGTCCGGGCCGACGCCGACCGCCGCGCCTGCGCGCAGCTTGCCGTGTTCGTCCTTGCACGCATCCGGGTGCTCGGTCTGCTTCGTGATGTCCTTGACGGTCATCAGGCCGCGCAGTTCGAACGCGTCGTTGACGACCAGCACGCGCTCGAGGCGGTGGCTGTGCATCAGCGCCTTCGCTTCGGCGAGCGGCGTGCCTTCCTTGACCGTGACGAGGCGCTCGCGCGGCGTCATGATCGACTTGACCGGCTCATCGAGGCGCGTTTCGAAACGCAGGTCGCGGTTCGTGACGATGCCGACGAGCTGCGGGCCTTCGACGACCGGGAAGCCCGAGATGCCATGCTGGCGCGACAGCGCGATCACGTCGCGCACCTTCATTTGCGGCGGCACCGTGATCGGGTCGCGGACGACGCCCGATTCGAAACGCTTGACCTTCGCGACCTCGCGAGCCTGCTCGGCCGGCGTGAGGTTCTTGTGGACGATACCGACGCCACCCTGCTGGGCCATCGCGATCGCGAGGCGACCTTCGGTGACCGTGTCCATCGCGGCGGACACGAGCGGCATGTTCAGGGAGATGTTGCGGGTCAGCTTGGTCTTGAGGCTGGTGTCGCGCGGGAGAACGTCGGAGAAGGCGGGAACGAGGAGCACGTCATCGAAAGTGAGTGCTTTTTGGATCAGACGCATGGCAAATCCTATGGGCGCAAAAGCGAATTATACGCGAAGCGCCGTGAATTTTCACAACGCGAACAACGGCTTAGCCGGTTTCAGCCGTTCGGGGGCCGAATCGTTCGGTTCGCCGTTCGGTTCGTTTTCGATCGCCTTTCGTTTCACCGCCGCATCGAGCCATTCGCGCAACGGGCGGCAATACGGCCCATCTGCCTGTTGCAAACGGGTCACGTGGCCGAAGCGGCCGCGGCGACGCAAGGCCCGGCAACGTGTCGAATCGGCCTGCCTACCTTGAGTTATAGCAGCCCGGCCGCGCGCGCGATCATCGCGATGCCGCCGCCGACCGCCACGCAACCGGCGATCCGCTCGACACGCCCGCCGGGCGGCGCGAGACGCTCGGCGGCGATCGCGACCGTCACGGCAGCCGTCACGCGCAGGTCCATCATGCCGGCCGCCAGCGCGATCGCCATCAGGTTCCCGCAACAGGCGCCGCAGTGCATGGCGCCCCGCACGCCGTGCCACCATGCCGCACCGGCAACCGCCGACGACCGGTGTGCGTCGCCTGCCGCATGCCCACAGCACGCCAGCCGCCGGGCCTTCCACGCCGAGAATTGCAGCATGCCCGCAACCGACACGACCGCGCCGGCCGCAAACGGCAGCGCGCGGGCAAATGCCGGCAGCCGTGCGGCAGCGGCCGTCAGCGCGGCGCCGGCCGGAAACACGAGCGCCCCGAGCGCCATCCACACCGCGAAGTACCCGGCGCCCGCCACGACGACGAGCCAGGCGGAACGCGCCGTCGCCATCGGGCCGATGCGCAGCCGGTATCGCCAGAGCATCGGCGCCAGCACCGGCAGCATCATCGTCACCGTCATCGCGCCCCACATTGCGGCGAACGCCGCGAATGCGCGTCCGGCGCTTCGGCCACACGGCTGCAGCCATGCGGCCGAAGCCATCCAGCCGCCGGCCATCGGTTCGCGGCCCATCGCGGCCATCGACGCATGCTGCGCCACGGTCGCGAGCGCGGCAACGGCGAACACGGCCACGAGCGCCGCGCCGAAGGCTCGCGGATCGGGGCCCGCGTCGCCGGCCGGCGGCCGTGCCATGGCCCGCCCCCGCCCCCGCCCGTCGCCGGCGCGCTCAGCCGCGTGCGTACTCGTCATGACGGCGCCACCACGGGCCGGCCTCGTTGCGTCCGCGCGGCGCGCGATCGAGCCACTGGTACATCCCCCACAGCCCGTCGAGCCCGCGCGCATAGGTGGAGTACGTGTGATAAACGGCGTCGTCCTCGCGCACGAACGCGCTCATCCCCGGCCGGTCGAGCGAATACGTGCGCGCATCGGTGCCGCACGTCGCAGCGAACTGCACGACGGGTGCCGGCGGCGGATCCATGTCCATCGCGTGACCGGCCAGCGCGTAGTTGTATTCGACGGCGCCCGCGCGCTGCTGCGTTTCGGTGAACGACACATTGAAGTCGAAGTTGAAATCGCTGCCGACCGACGACGCCCACGGGAAGCGCCACCCCATCCGCTGCCGGTAAGCGAGGAGTTTCGCGAGCGGCGCACGCGACACGGCGGCGAGCGTCACGTCGTGGTTCGCCAGGTGCACGGCGAAGCCGTCGAAACCGTCGGCGAGCGCCGAACACGACGGGCAGCCTGCCTTGTAGTCGGGGCCGAACATGAAGTGATAGACGAGCAGTTGCGAACGGCCGCGAAACAGGTCGCCGAGCGTGGCCGGCCCGTCTTCGGTGTCGAACCGGTAGGTCTTGTCGACGCGCACCCAGGGCAGCGCCTGGCGCCGCCGCGCGAGTTCGTCGCCTTGCCGCGTCAGCGCCTTTTCCGCGTCGAGCAGCGCGCGCCGCGCGGCCAGCCATTCGTCGCGTGTTCCGGTGAGATGGGTCGTCATTGCGGGTTCCTCCTTCCGATGGGTATCCGGGCACGGCGTCCGGTGCCGTGTGCGTGGTGCTAGATTAGTGGCGGGCATCGGGCCGGAGGGAGTGACAAGTGTGTCGGGATTCGGATGGATTCGCTGATCACGGCGGCCGCGCGCGCCCTCGCCGCCGGTGACGCGCTCGGCGCGCTGAACCGCGTCGCGCTGCGCGACGATGCGCCGGCGCTCGCGTTGCGCGGGATCGCGATGGCGCAGCTCGGCGATTTCGAACGCGCGCGCACACTCGTGCGCGGCGCCGCACGCGCGTTCGGCCCCCGGGAGGCCGTGGCGCGTGCGCGCTGCGTCGTCGCGGAAGCGGAGATCGCGCTCGCATCGCGCGACTTGCGCTGGCCGACACGCGCGCTCGATGCCGCCTGTGCGACGCTCGACGCGCACGGCGACCGCGCGAACGCCGCGCACGCGCGCTACCTCGGCGTGCGACGGCTGCTGCTGGTCGGCCAGCTCGACGACGCCGAGCGGATGCTCGCGAATCTCGATCCCGCACCGCTGCCGGCTGCATCGCGCGCCGCCCATGAGCTGATCGCGGCCGGCATCGCGATACGCCGCATCCGCACGCAGGCGGCCCGCGCGGCGCTCGTGCGGGCGCGCGCGGCGGCCCGCGACGCCGGCATCGCCGCGCTGACGGCCGAGATCGACACCGCGGCACGCGTGCTCGACGCACCGGCCGCGCGCCTCATCGCGCGCGGCACGTCGCGGCTCGTGCAGCTCGACGAAGTCGAGACGCTGTTCGCGTCGAACGCACTCGTCGTCGATGCGTGCCGCCACACGGTGCGCGACGCGCGCACGACCGTGTCGCTCGCGCGGCGGCCCGTGCTGTTCGTGCTCGCCCGCGCGCTCGGCGAGGCATGGCCGGCCGACGTGTCGCGAAACGCGCTCGTCGCGGCCGCGTTCCGCGCGAAACACGCGGACGAATCGCATCGCGCGCGCCTGCGCGTCGAGATCGGCCGGTTGCGCGCGGTGCTGCGGCCGCTCGCAAACATCGTCGCGACGCCGCGCGGCTTTGCGCTCGAACCGCTCGGCGTACGCGAGACCGTCGTCCTCGCGCGCCCGGTCGACGATCGCCACGCAGCCGTGCTCGCGCTCCTCGCCGATGGCGAAGCATGGTCGAGTTCCGCGCTGGCGCTGGCCCTCGGCGCGAGCCAGCGCACCGTGCAGCGCGCGCTCGACGTGCTCGCCGAAGCCGACAAGGTCCAGGCGCTCGGCCGCGGCCGCTCGCGCCGCTGGATGACCCCGCCGCTGCCCGGTTTCGCGACGACCTTGTTACTCCCTGCCCCGCTGCCGGGAGATTAGGATGACCTCACCGAACGACGAGGTGACGAACATGAAACGCTCCAGTGCAGAGATCCTTCGCGAATACGGCCCGTTTCCCGGCGTCGACGGCGTACACGGCGTCACGTTCGACGGGAAGTACGTGTGGTATGCGTCCGGCGACAAGCTGAATGCGCTCGACCCGGAGCGCGGCACGACCGTCCGCTCGATCGACGTCGCCGCACACGCGGGCACGGCGTTCGACGGCCGCCACCTGTACCAGATCGTCGAGGACCGCATCGAGAAGATCGACCCCGAATCGGGCCGCGTGCTCGCGACGATTCCCGCTCCCGGCGGCGGCGGCGATTCGGGGTTGGCATGGGCCGAAGGCGCGCTGTGGGTCGGCCAGTACCGCGATCGCAAGATTCATCAGGTGGATCCGCAGTCGGGCACCGTGCTGCGCACGATCGAGTCGAACCGCTTCGTCACCGGCGTGACGTGGGTCGACGGAGAGCTGTGGCACGGCACCTGGGAAGCCGATCAGGCCGACTTGCGGCACATCGATCCCCGCACGGGCCGGGTGCTCGAGCAGATCGACATGCCGGCCGGCGTCGGTGTGTCGGGGCTCGAATCCGACGGCCACGACCGCTTCTACTGCGGCGGCGGCAACAGCGGCACGCTGCGCGCCGTGCGGCGGCCCGTGCGGGCGCGGGCGCCGGGCGACGGTGCAGCGACGCCCGATCCGGCTGACGACTGATCCGCCGCCTGCCGCGATCGCTGCTGCGCGCCCACCCACCCACCGGCCTGCACCGAGTGCAGGAATGAACAAGACGACGCCGCGACGGCGTCGCTAAGATGCGCGCTCGTCAGTCATGTGTTCGGAGCGGTCGATGCAGCGCGGTGTGGTCTATGGTGTCCTGGCAGGTGCCCTGTGGGGCATGGTGTTTCTCGTTCCGCGGCTGCTGACCGACTTCTCGCCGCTGCTGCTGAGCGCCGGCCGCTATGCGATGTACGGTTTCGTGTCGCTCGCGGCCGCGCTGCCGGCCGCCCGCTCGCTGCTCGCGCGGCTGACCCGCGAGGATCTCGTCGCGCTGGTCAGGCTCGCCGTCGTCGGCAACGTCGCGTACTACATGCTGCTGTCCGCTGCGGTGCACCTGATCGGCATCGCACCCAGCTCCCTGATCGTCGGCGTGCTGCCCGTCACGGTGACGCTCGCCGGCCTCGGCGACCACGGCGCCGTGCCGCTGCGCCGGCTCGCCGCCCCACTGGCGCTGGTGATCGCGGGCATCGTCTGCATCAACGTCGACCTGTTCACGTCCGAGGCCGCGCATGCGACGACGCTCGGCCAGAAACTCGCCGGCATCGCCTGCGCGGCGGGCGCGCTCGCGAGCTGGACCTGGTATGCGGTCGCGAACGCACGTTATCTGCAGCGCCATCATCGTTTCGGCGGCAACGAGTGGTCGGTGCTGTGGGGTGTCGTGACGGGCCTGATCGGCGGGCTCGTCTGGATCGCGATCCTCGCGCTGCCGGCCGGCACGTTCCAGGAAGCGGTGCCCGCGTCGCGCTGGCAGTTGTTCTGGGTGCTGAACCTCGTGCTCGCGATCGGCGCGTCGTGGCTCGGCAACGGGCTGTGGAATGCGGCGTCGAAGCGGCTGCCCCTCACGCTGTCAGGCCAGCTGATCGTGTTCGAAACCGTATTCGCGATGCTTTACGCGTTCGTGTACGACCGGCGGATGCCGCATGCGCTCGAGATCGCCGCGCTGGTGCTGCTGCTCGCCGGCGTCTATGGATCGGTGCGCCGGCATGGCGACACGCCCGCCGGCGGCGGGACGTCGGGAAGCGCGCCGGGAAGCGCGGCGGCAAACGCGAATGCCGCAGCCCACTGAACGCCGCGGCGTTTGCTCAGACGAATCGGGTTGAAGGACGCGGATCGCTCCGCATCAGCGCGCGTCCTTGTGCATCCACTTGCGGCCCTCGATGGAGCCGTCGCGGCGCGACTTGTCGACGCGCCGCTGGCGCGCGAGCTTCGGATCGACGATCAACGGGCGGTAGATCTCGACGCGGTCGTGGTCGGCGAGCAGCGTGTCGAGCGGCGCGAGCTTCCCGTACACGCCCGTCTTCGCTTTCGCGAGATCGATTTCCGGATGCAGCGCGAGCACGCCGCTCGCATCGATCGCCGAACGAACGGTCGCCCCTTCGGGGAGCGACAGCGGAATCAGCGTCTGGCGATCCGGCAGCGCGTAGCAGACTTCGATCGACAGCATCGCGTCACCCCTTCCCGTAGCGCTGGTCGGCGCGCTTCACGAACGAATCGACGAACGTGTTCGCGATGTGGCTGAACACCGGCCCGATGATCTTCTCGAGCAGGATGCTCGAAAACTCGTAGTGCAGCGCGAATTCGATCTTGCACGCATCGGCGCGCAGCGGGATGAAGCGCCACGAACCCGTGAACTTCTTGAACGGCCCGTCCGCGAACTCCATGTCGATCCGTGTCGGACGCTGCTGCGTGTTGCGCGTCGCGAAATGCTGCTTGATGCCCTTGAAGTTGATGTCGATGCGCGCTTCCATTCCGCTCTCGTCCTGACGGCGAACCTCGACACCGCCGCACCAGGGCAGGAAATTGGGGTAGTCGGCCACGTCGGTGACGAGGTCGAACATCTGTTCCGCCGAGTGGCGGATCAATACGGTTTTCTGGACATCTGCCATAAATCGCGCGGCATCGCTTAAAGTGGGAACGCCAAGCCGGGCGATACTCGCCCCGCTTTGCTAAAATCGTGATTTTAAACGAGTTGGCCCGATCCTTTCATGAGCATCATCGACAACAGGAAAGCGCACTTCGATTATCACATCGAGGAACGCTACGAGGCGGGGCTCGTGCTGGAGGGCTGGGAAGTCAAGGCGCTGCGCGCCGGGCGCGGCCAGATCAAGGAAGGCTACGTCGTCGTGAAGAACGCCGAGATCTTCCTGATCGGTACCCATATCAGCCCGCTGCCCGAAGCCTCGACGCACATCAAGCCCGACCCGGTTCGCACGCGCAAGCTGCTGCTGCACCGCGAGGAAATCAAGAAGCTGATCGGCAAGGTCGAGCAGCGCGGCTACACGCTCGTGCCGCTGAACTTCCACTACAAGGGCGGTCGCGTGAAGTGCGACATCGCGCTCGCGAAGGGCAAGAAGCTGCACGACAAGCGCGAAACCGAGAAGAAGCGCGACTGGGAACGCGAAAAGGCACGCATCATGCGCGCCGGCACCTGACGCGCGACGCACCCACGCAAACGACACGGCCCGCTCGAAGCGGGCCGTGTCGCTTTGGACTGCGTGAATCGCCGATGCCGGCTGCGCGGCGGCGGCTGAGGCGGCGCGGCTGAGGCGGCTTTCGGCACGCCCTACCGCCTGCGTCGACTGAAGAAAGGTGCCGCGGGCATCATCCGCGCCCCGGCTGCGCGACGATTCGCCGCACACCGATCGCACGCGGCGCGCCCTTCACGCACCGCGTACATCCGACTCAGGCCTTCCCGCCCGAGGCCGCCCCCGCGTTCTTGACGATCGTCAGCGCCGACGAGATCGCGGTGCCGAGATCCGACAGGTTCGACGGCACGATCAGCGTGTTGCCCTGCTTCGCGAGATTCGAGAACGCCCCGACATACTGTTCGGCGACCTTCAGGTTCACCGCATCCATCCCGCCCTGCGACTGGATCGCGTTCGCGATCTTCTGGATCGCCTGCGCGTTCGCCTCGGCCACCGCCAGAATCGCAGCGGCCTCGCCCTGCGCCTGGTTGATCGCAGCCTGGCGCTCGCCTTCGGATTTCTGGATCGCCGCTTCGCGCGCGCCCGACGCGAGGTTGATCTGCTCCTGCTTGCGGCCTTCGGATGCGGCGATCAGCGCGCGCTTTTCACGCTCCGCGGTGATCTGCGCCTGCATCGCATGCAGGATTTCCTTCGGCGGCGTCAGGTCCTTGATCTCGTAACGCAGCACCTTCACGCCCCAGTTCGCCGCGGCCTGGTCGAGCGCCGACACGATGTTGTGGTTGATGAAGTCGCGCTCCTCGAACGTCTTGTCGAGCTCGAGCTTGCCGACCACCGAACGCAAGGTCGTTTGCGCGAGCTGCGTGATCGCGAGCACGAAGTTGCTCGACCCGTAAGACGCCTTCATCGGATCGGTCACCTGGAAGTACAGCACGCCGTCGACCTGCAGCTGCGTGTTGTCGCGCGTGATACAGACCTGGCTCGGCACGTCGAGCGGGATTTCCTTCAGCACGTGCCGGTACGCGATGCGATCGACGAACGGCAGCACGATATTCAGGCCGGGCGACAGCGTCGCGTGATAGCGCCCGAAGCGCTCGAGCACCCACGCATGCTGCTGCGGCACGATCTTCACCGTCTTCGACACGATCACGATCGCGATGACGAGCAGGACAACCCAGATGATCAGCGAATCCATGAAATATTCCCTCCTTGTTGTATCGGCGGACGATCAGCCCGCGGGTTTCGCCACGACCACGAGACAATTGCCGCGCACGGCGCTCACCTGGTACACGTGCACATCGTCGCGCTCGCCGTTCGCCAGCTCGACGTCCCAGTCGGCGCCGCGATACTGCACGCGCGCGCGGCCGTCGCGCCACGCATCGACCGTCACGGTCGAGCCGATATCGAGATTGACGTCGGGATTCGTCGACGTGTCGCGCTTCTGCTTGCGGCCGAGCCCCGAGCGGCGCAGCACGATCATCGCGACGATCGCGACCGCGGCCGCCGCGCCGAACTGCACGTGCGGCGCGAAACCGGCCAGTTGCAGCAAGCCGCCCGCGAGAAAGCCGAGTGCGATCATCAGCAGGTAGAACGTGCCCGTCAGCAGTTCGGCCACGACCAGCACGCCCACCGCGATCCACCAGAACAGATGCCCCGACATCATTTTGGCCTCCAGAAAAACGCCCCCGATACTCACTATATTCGCTGCCGCGAGCGGAGGCGACCGGCACGCCCGGATCGGCACGTTGCGTACCGACAAATAAAAACACCCCGGTGCGTACCGGGGTGTTTATAACACGAACCTTGCATTTTGCCTTCAACGAAAGCGCGGTGACACCGCGCTTTCGCCGAAGCGGCATCGCCGACCGTTACTTCCGGTTGGCGGCGAGCGCCTGCCACGTATCGATGATCGTGTCGGGGTTCAGCGAGATCGACACGATGCCTTCGTCGGTCAGCCATTGCGCGAAGTCCGGATGATCGGACGGGCCCTGGCCGCAGATACCGACGTACTTGCCCATCTTGCGGCAGGTATCGATCGCGCGCTTCAGCAGGAACTTGACGGCCGGGTCACGTTCGTCGAAGTCGACAGCCAGCAGTTCCATGCCCGAATCGCGGTCAAGGCCGAGCGTGAGCTGCGTGAGGTCGTTCGAGCCGATCGAGAAACCGTCGAAGTGTTCCAGGAACTCTTCGGCGAGGATCGCGTTGGTCGGGACTTCGCACATCATCACGAGGCGCAGGCCGTTTTCGCCGCGCTTCAGGCCGAACTTCTCGAGCAGGCCGACGACACGCTCCGCCTGCTTCACGGTACGCACGAACGGCACCATGATCTCGACGTTGGTCAGGCCCATCTCGTCGCGCACGCGCTTCAGTGCACGGCATTCCATCTCGAACGCCTGCGCGAAGTCTTCGGCGATGTAGCGCGATGCGCCGCGGAAACCCAGCATCGGGTTTTCCTCATCCGGCTCGTAACGCGAACCGCCGATCAGCTTCTTGTACTCGTTCGACTTGAAGTCGGACAGGCGCACGATCACGGGCTTCGGATAGAACGCCGCCGCGATCGTCGCGACACCTTCCGTCAGCTTGTCGACGTAGAACTGACGCGGCGATGCGTGACCGCGCGCGACGCTCTCGACGGCCTTCTTCAGGTCCTGGTCGATGTTCGGGTACTCGAGGATCGCCTTCGGGTGAACGCCGATGTTGTTGTTGATGATGAACTCGAGACGCGCGAGACCCACGCCGCCGTTCGGCAGTTGCGAGAAGTCGAACGCGAGCTGCGGGTTGCCGACGTTCATCATGATCTTGACCGGGATTTCCGGCAGTTCGCCGCGCTGCACTTCCGTGACTTCCGTCTCGAGCAGGCCGTCGTAGATCTTGCCTTCGTCGCCTTCCGCGCACGACACGGTGACGAGCGCGCCGTCCTTCAGGACGTCGGTCGCATCGCCGCAGCCGACGACAGCCGGCACGCCGAGCTCACGCGCGATGATCGCCGCGTGGCAGGTCCGGCCGCCGCGGTTCGTGACGATCGCGGCCGCACGCTTCATCACCGGCTCCCAGTTCGGGTCGGTCATGTCGGCCACCAGCACGTCGCCCGGCTGCACGCGTTCCATTTCCGACGGATCCTGGATCACGCGCACGGGGCCCGCGCCGATCTTCTGGCCGATCGCACGACCCGTCGCGAGCACCTGCGACTGGCCCTTCAGCTTGAAGCGCTGCTCGGCCTTGCCGGTTGCCTGGCTCTTCACGGTTTCCGGGCGTGCCTGCAGGATGAAGATCTTGCCGTCGCGGCCGTCCTTGCCCCACTCGATGTCCATCGGACGCTGATAGTGCTTCTCGATGATGACCGCGTACTTCGCCAGCTCGATCACGTCTTCGTCGGTGATCGAGTAGCGGTTGCGCTGTTCGTGCGGCACGTCGACCGTCTTCACGCGGCCCGGCTCGCCCGGCTGCGTGAATTCCATCTTGATCAGCTTCGAGCCGATCGAGCGGCGGATGATCGGGTACTTGTCCTGTGCGAGCGTCGTCTTGAACACATAGAACTCGTCCGGGTTCACCGCGCCCTGCACGACGGTTTCGCCCAGGCCGTAGCTCGACGTGATGAACACGGCGTCCTTGAAGCCCGATTCGGTGTCGATCGTGAACATCACGCCGGCCGCGCCGACGTCCGAGCGGACCATGCGCTGCACACCGGCCGACAGCGCGACTTCCGCGTGCGTGAAGCCCTTGTGCACGCGGTACGAGATCGCGCGGTCGTTGTACAGCGACGCGAACACGTGCTTCATGCGGTCGAGCACGTCTTCGATGCCGACGACGTTCAGGTACGACTCCTGCTGACCGGCGAACGATGCGTCGGGCAGGTCTTCCGCGGTAGCGGACGAACGCACGGCGAACGACAGCTCGCCCGGCGAGCCGTTCTTCAGGATGTCGAACTGCTCGCGGATTTCCTGCTCGAGACGTGCCTGCATCGGCGCATCGACGATCCACTTGCGGATTTCTGCACCGGCTTCGGCGAGCGCCTTCACGTCGTCGATGTCGAGCGACTCGAGACGCTTGGCGATGCGGTCGGTAAGGTCGTTGTGCTTGAGGAAATCGCGGAACGCGAGCGCGGTCGTGGCGAAACCGGTGGGTACGCGAACGCCTGCTTCGGAAAGCTGGCTGATCATTTCGCCAAGCGACGCATTCTTGCCGCCGACGATTTCCACATCGGTCATCCGCAACTGCTCGAACGGAATTACATACGCCTGGTCCTTTGCGACGTTTGCTGCGTTAGTCATACAAGCCCCTAAGTGTGAAAAAAATGCTCGATTGCGCAAGTGGGCTCGGACGCGGGCGCTTGCAAAAAGGCGCGGCGCGTCTTGCGCAACCTGTTGGAGAAACACTCGCAGCGGCGAAAATCTTCCGACCCGATTTGCAAAAATCCCGGCAGAAGGGCGATATTTGCAGACAAATCGCCAAACTTGCCGGGAATTATGGAATCGAGCGGCGAAGCCTGGGGCGCCGTTCGCGCCCTGCCCCCGCAATTGCTTATCCAACAGGTTGCCGCTATTCTACCGTGCCGGCTGCCGGATGTGGCGCGACCTTGTCACTGCGTCTGGAGGCGACCCTCCAGCCGCCCGCGCAACCGCCCTTCACGCTCGACGCCCAGATTCATGCTGCCTACCGTATTCATCGTCTCCGACGGTACCGGGATCACTGCCGAAACCTTCGCGCACTCGATCCTCTCCCAGTTCGACCAGAAATTCCGTCTCGTGCGCGTGCCGTTTGTCGACTCGCTCGACAAGGCCTATGCGACCGTCGAGAAGATCAATGAGGCCGCCGTGCACGACGGCCGCCGCGCGATCGTGTTCACGACGCTCGTCGACAGCGAGTCGAACGACATCGTCAAACGCTCGAACGCGCTCGTGCTCGACATGTTCCAGCGCTTCGTCGAACCGCTCGAACAGGAACTGGAGCTCAAGTCGAGCCATGCGATGGGCCGCGGCCACCAGAACGCGGACACCGAGGAATACAAGACCCGGATCGAGGCGATCAACTTCTCGCTCGCGCACGACGACGGCCAGTCGAACCGCAACCTGTCGGAGGCCGACGTGATCCTCGTCGGCGTGTCGCGCAGCGGCAAGACGCCGACGAGCCTGTATCTCGCGATGCAGTACGGCGTGAAGGCAGCGAACTATCCGCTGATTCCGGAAGACTTCGAACGCGGCAAGCTGCCGTCGGCGCTCGCCTCGCACCGCGAGAAGCTGTTCGGGCTGTCGATCGACCCGCAGCGCCTGTCGGAGATCCGGAACGAGCGGCGCCCGGGCAGCAAGTACGCGGCACCCGAGAACTGCCGCTACGAAATCAACGAGGCGGAAGCGATGATGCGCCGCGAGGGGATCAAGTGGCTGTCGTCGACGCACAAGTCGATCGAGGAAATCGCGACGACGATCCTGCAGGAAGTCCGCCTCGACCGGCAGTCGTACTAAGGTCGAGCGCCGGCAGCCGCCCTGCCGCCGCCGGAAACAAAAAGGCCGCGTCGAACGCGGCCTTTTTTCGTGGTGCGGGGAATGCGCGAGCGTGGCGCCACGCTCACCGCTGCTGGCGCACCTGCTCGAACAGGCACACCGCCGCCGCGGCTGCGACGTTCAGCGACTCCATCCCGCCCGGCTGCGGAATCGTCACGCGATGCGTGGCCACCTCGCGCCAGTACGCGGAGACGCCTGCGCCCTCGTTGCCGAACACCCACGCCACGGGGCCCGACAGGTCGCAATCGTAGATCGCCTGCGCGCCGTGCGAGTCGGTCAGCGCAACCGGTACATCGAGGCGTTCGGCGAGCTCACCGGCTTCGACGTCCTCGTGGATCGACAGCAGGAAATGCGCGCCCATGCCCGAACGCAGCACCTTCGACGACCATGCGTACGCGGTTCCCGGCGCACAGAACACGTAGCGCACGCCTGCGGCCGCCGCGCTGCGCAGGATCGAGCCGACGTTGCCGGCGTCCTGCACGCCATCGAGCACGACCGACGTATGCATGACGCGAGTGGGCAGCGGTTGCGCCGGCCGGTCGACGAGCAGCAGGAAGCCGACGCCGTTGACGACGTTCGACAACTGCCCGAACAGCGCGTCGGGCAGTGTGACGATCCGTTGCGCATCGATGCGCGCGACGATCGCCTGCGCCTCCGCGTGGCCGAGTGCGCCTTCGGTCGCCACGCACAGCTCGGGCGTCGCGCCCGTATCGAGGTACGCGCTCGCGAGATGGAATCCTTCGAGCAGCGCCTGGCCGCTGCGGCGCTGATGGGGCGTCGAACCCGCGAGCGCCTTCAGGCGCTTGTAAAGCGGGTTGTCGCGGGAAGTAATGCTTTTCATCGAATCAGGTCGAGTGCCGCGCGAACCGGCGCGAACGAGCGCCGGTGCGCTTCGCATGGCCCGTGCTCGCGTAGCGCGGCAAGGTGTTTCGCGGTGCCGTAGCCCGCATGTACGTTGAAGCCGTACACCGGGAAACGCTCGTGCAGGTCGACGAGCATGCGATCGCGCGTGACCTTCGCGAGAATCGACGCGGCCGAGATGCTCGGCACGAGCGCATCGCCGCTGACGATCGCCTCGGCACGCACCGTCAGCGTCGGGCAGCGGTTGCCATCGATCTGCGCGAGCGTCGGCAGCACCGACAGGCCCTCGACCGCCCGCTTCATCGCGAGCATCGTCGCGTGCAGGATGTTCAGCGTGTCGATTTCGTCGACGCTTGCCGACGCGACGCAATACGCACGCGAGCGTGCGACGATCAGGTCGTACAGCGCGTCGCGCTTCTTCGCGGACAGCGCCTTCGAATCGTCGAGCCCGTCGATCGGCTGCGCCGGATCGAGGATCACGGCGGCGGCCACCACCGGCCCCGCGAGCGGGCCACGACCGGCTTCGTCGACACCGCAGACGATCTCGTCGGGCCGGCTGAAATCGAAACCGTCCTGCACGTCGCTCGACGCGCGGCGGCGTGATGCACGTACTGCGGTCATGCGCGCCCCTTGCGTTGTTCGAGCACGCGCACGACCGCTTCGGCCGCCTTCGTAGCCGTGTTCTGCCGCAGCGAAAGATGCATTTCGGTGAAGACTTCGGTCAGTGTGCGGCGATTCGCGTCGTCGCGCAGCTGCGTGAGCGTCGCATCGGCGAGCGCCTCGGGCGTCGCGAAATGCTGCAGCAGCTCGGGCACGACGAAACGCCCCGCCAGGATGTTCGGCAGGCCGACGTACGGCAGGTACCCCTGCCGGCGCATGATCTGCCCGGTCAGCCAGGGCACCTTGTACGAGATCACCATCGGCTTCTTCAGCAGCGCGGCTTCCAGCGTGACCGTGCCGCTCTTCACGAGGATCGCGTCGGCCGCCGTCATCGCGACCTGCGAGCGGCCGTCGGTGAGCGTGAGCGCAAGCTGTGGATGCGCGTCGACGAGCGGCTGCAGCAGCGCGCGCAACGCGGGCGTCGCCGCCGGCATCACGAACCGCACGCCAGGCTCGCGCTGCTGCATCAGCGCCATCGCCGCAAAGAACGTCGGGCCGATCAGCGCGATTTCCGAACGCCGGCTGCCCGGCAGCACCGCGATCACCGGGCCGTCGGCCGGCAATCCGAGCGCGATGCGCGCACCGTGCATGTCGGGTTCGAGCGGGATCTCGTCGGCCAGCGGATGACCGACGTAGGTCGAGGCGACACCTGCCTTGTCGAGAATCGCCGGTTCGAACGGGAACAGGCACAGCATGTGATCGACGGACTTCGCGATCTTCTTGATCCGGCCGCCGCGCCATGCCCAGATCGACGGGCACACGAAGTGGATCGACGGGATACCGGCATCGCGCGCGGCCTGTTCCACGCTGAAGTTGAAGTCGGGTGCGTCGATGCCGATGAATGCGTCCGGTCGCTCGGCGAGCAACTGGCGCTTCAGCTCACCGCGAATCCGCAGGATCTCGGGAATCTGGCCGAGCGCCTCGACGTAGCCGCGCACGGTCAGCTTGTCCATCTGCCAGTGCGAATCGAAGCCCTGCGCGATCATCCGCTGCCCGCCGATCCCGTAATACTGGGCCGATTCGGGCAGCCGCTCGCGCAGCCCGCCGAGCAGCGACGCCCCGAGCAGGTCGCCCGACGGTTCGCCGGCCGCCATCGCGAGCCGGAGCTGAGTGGTCGGAAGCGGCATCGCTTAGCGGATGATGCCGCGTTGCGACGCGTCGATGAACTCGACGAACGCCTTGACCGCCGCGTCGCCGTCGCCGCCCGCTTCCGCGAGCTCGCGCAGCTGTACCTTCGCTTCCTCGAACGACAGGCCGTTCTTGTACAGCAGGCGGTAAGCGCTGCGCAGCGCCGAGATCGCATCGGGCGAGAAGCCGCGCCGACGCAGCCCTTCGACGTTGATGCCGTGCGGCTCCGCCTTGTTGCCCGCCGCGATCACGAACGGCGGGATGTCCTGCACGAGCGCCGAAGCGCCCCCGAGCATCGAGTGCGCGCCGATGCGCACGAACTGGTGGACACCCGACATCCCGCCGACGATCGCCCAGTCGCCGATCTCGACGTGGCCGGCCATCTGCGCGTTGCTCGACAGGATCACGTGGCTGCCGACGGTGCAATCGTGACCGATGTGCACATAGGCCATGATCCAGTTGTCGTCGCCGAGCGTCGTCACGCCGCCGTCCTGCACGGTGCCCGTGTGGATCGTCGTGAATTCGCGGATCGTGTTGCGGCTGCCGATCACGAGCTTCGTCGGCTCGTCCTTGTACTTCATGTCCTGCGGACGGCCGCCGACCGACGCGTAATGGCCGATGCGGTTGTCCTCGCCGAGCGTCGTATGGCCTTCGATCACGCTGTGCGAGCCGATCGTCGTGCGCGCGCCGATCGTGACGTGCGGGCCGACGATCGCGTACGGGCCGATCTCTACCGATTCGTCGATCTGCGCGCCCGGTTCGACAATCGCGGTGGGATGAATCCTGGTCATGCGCCGTTGCCTCTCGATGTGATGTGTCGCGTTGCGTTGCCTGTGCGTGCCGCGTCGCTCAGGGCGCCACGTCGGTCGTCTTGACCGTGCACATCAGTTCGGCTTCCGCCGCCACCTTGCCGTCCACTTCCGCCACCGCCTTGAACTTCCAGATGCCGCGGATGTAGCGTTCGAACGTCACGTTCAGAATCAGTTGGTCGCCCGGTTCGACCGGACGCTTGAAGCGCGCGCCGTCGATCCCGACGAAGTAGTACAGCGTGTTCTCCGGATCCTTCGGCTGCTCTTCCGAGAAGGTCAGCAGCGCCGCGGCCTGCGCGAGCGCCTCGAGGATCAGCACGCCCGGCATCACCGGCCGCTTCGGGAAATGCCCCTGGAAGAACGGCTCGTTGATCGACACGTTCTTCAGCGCTTTGATTCCCTTGTGCGGTTCGAGTTCGAGCACGCGATCGACGAGCAGAATCGGGTAGCGATGCGGCAGCAGCGTGAGGATCTTGTGGATGTCGAGATTGATTTTTTCAGTGCTCATGATGGTTCGTCTCACGCAGAGGCTGCGCGGTGGTGATGCAAAGGCTGAAGCGGGCCGCCGTGCGGCCCAGTCTGGCAAACCGGGCCGGTTGCGCTGGCCGTGCCCGGTTCGAGGTCTCGCATGATGCGCTCAGGCGCCCGTGCCGCCCTGGGCGGCGAGCGCGGCTTCGAGCGCCTTGATGCGCTCGCGCAGCTTGTCGAGGTTGCGCACGAGCGCGGCGCTCTTGTTCCATTCGCCGTGGTCGACGGCCGGGAATGCGCTGGTATAGATGCCGGCCTTCGGCAGCGACTTCGATACGCCCGAATTCGCGGTGATGATGACATAGTCGCCGAGCGTCACGTGGCCGGCGATCCCTGCCGCGCCGCCGATCATGCAATGGCGGCCGATCGTCGTGCTGCCCGCGATGCCCGCCTTGCCGGCGATCACCGTGTAGGCGCCGATCCGGCAGTTGTGGGCGATCTGCACCTGGTTGTCGATCTTCACGCATTCGTCGATGACGGTATCCGCCATCGCGCCGCGGTCGATCGTCGTGTTCGCGCCGATCTCGACGTCCGGGCCGATCGATACGCCGCCGACCTGCGGGATCTTGACCCAGCTGCCGGTGCGCGCGTCGCCGTCGCCGACGAAATCCGGCGCGAAGCCGAAACCGTCGGAGCCGATCACGGCGCCCGCATGGATGATCGCGCGCGGGCCGACCTTGCAGCCGTGGTACACCGACGCGTTCGGATAGATGTGCGAGCCCGCGCCGATCGTCGTGCCGCGGCCGATGAAGACGTTCGCGTCGAGCTGCACGCCGTCCTCGATCACCGCACCGGCCTCGACCGTCACGTGCGGGCCGATCACCGCGCTCGCGGCGACCTGCGCGGCCGGATCGATCGTCGCGCTCGGATGCACGCCGGCGGCACGCTGCGGCGTGGCCAGATCGATGAACATCTGCGCGACACGCGCGAAGTACGCGTACGGATTCGGCGTGACAATGAAATTGCGACCCGTCGCGGCCGCGCCCAGCTTTTCCAGATCCTTCGGCGCGATCAGCACC
Organism: Burkholderia reimsis; assembly: GCF_003294055.1. Classification (NCBI taxonomy): domain Bacteria; kingdom Pseudomonadati; phylum Pseudomonadota; class Betaproteobacteria; order Burkholderiales; family Burkholderiaceae; genus Burkholderia; species Burkholderia reimsis. The sequence continues at coordinate 79,463 of NZ_QMFZ01000004.1, read as the reverse complement.
GCGCCGGCGCGGGTCGACTCGACCTGCGACAGGTACTTCGGATTCGCGAGGAACGCGAGTTGCTGCGGGCCTGCCTGGTCGAGCGGTGCGAGCCCGCCCACCTTGCACTGTGCGTCGCCGGCGATCTCGCCGCCGAACCGCTTTACGAGTTCCTCAAGCGTCAATGCCATTCGTCGTCTGCTCCGTTCAGTTCGTCGAGCCGGACGCGAGCGCCTTGAGCACCTTGTCGGTGATGTCGATGCGCGGGCTGACGTACACGGCTTCCTGCACGATCAGGTCGTAATTCTGCTGCTCGGCGATCTGCTTGATGACCTTGTTCGCCTTCTCGAGCACGGCCGCCAGCTCCTCGTTGCGGCGCTGGTTCAGGTCTTCGCGGAACTCGCGCTGCTTGCGCTGGAAGTCGGTATCGAGCTGGGCGAGATCGCGCTGCTTCTGCGCGCGGTCGGCCGCCGACAGCGACGCGCCGTTCTTGTCCAGCGAATCGGACATCGACTTCAGGCGTGCCGCCAGATCCTGCAGATCCTTGTCACGCTTCGCGAACTCGGCTTCGAGCTTCGTCTGCGCCGCCTTCGCGGGCGCCGACTCGCGCAGGATCCGATCCGAATTGACCGCCGCGATGCGGGCGACGTCCTGTGCGTGCACCGTTGCAGCGCCCAAGGCCAGCGCAACGGTCAGCGCGCACATCACTCGTTTCGAAAACTTACCGGTTAGCAAAATTACCCTCTCGTTGCTGTTGTCATGCGTTCGGTCAGAACGCCGTCCCGATCTGGAACTGGAATTTCTGGTACTGGTCGCCTTCGTGCTTCTGCAGCGGGAAGCCGAGGCTCAGCTTCAGCGGGCCGATCGGCGAGATCCACGCGAGACCCACACCGTAGCCGTAACGCAGGCCGTTGGCGCCCGTACTCGTGCCGCCCGGCGCATTGCCCCACACGTTACCGCCGTCGAGGAACGTGAACACGCGCAGCGTGCGGTCGTAGCCCGTGCCCGGCAGCGGGAACGTCAGCTCGATGTTGCCGACGAGCATCTTCGAACCGCCGATCGGGTCGTTCGTCTTCGTGTCGCGCGGGCCCAGCGAGCTCGGCTCGTAGCCACGCACGGAGCCGATACCGCCCGCGTAGTAGTTCTTGAAGATCGGGTACGGGTTGCCGATACCGTTACCGTAGCCGCCTTGCAGGTTCAGGCCCAGGATGAAGCCGCGCGAGAACGAATAGTAGTACTGGGCCTGCAGGTCGGCCTTGTAGTACTGGATCTTGCCGACCGGTACGCCGTACTCCATGTTCGCCTGCGTGAAGTAGCCGCGGCTCGGAATCAGCGCGCTGTCACGCGCATCGCGCGACCACGCGACCGTCAGCGGCACCGTGTTCGACACGCGGCCGAACTCGTTCACGTAATCCTGGTAGCTCTGCGGCGTGTTCGAATCGACGTCGAGACGGTTCTGCTCGAAGCCGGCGCCGAAGTAGACGGTGTCGACTTCCGAGAACGGAATGCCGAACTTCAGGTTGCCGCCCGCGCTGATGATCCGGAAGCTCGAGCTCGTCGAATAGTAGAGCGGCTGGTACGTGCGGTAGTAGACGTCCGTGATCCGCTTGATGCCGTCGACCGTAAAATACGGGTCGACCTGCGTGACGGTCAGCGTGCGGTAGCTCTTCGCGGTGTTGACGTTCACCGACAGGCTGGTACCCGAGCCGAACACGTTGTCCTGCGACACGCCCGCCGACAGCACGACCTTGTCCGTCGACGAGAAGCCGGCGCCCAGCGTGATCGCGCCGGTCGGTTTTTCATCGACCTTCACGTTCACGTCGACCTGGTCGTTCGTGCCGTCGACCGGCACCGTCGTCACGTCGACGTTGGTGAAGTAGCCGAGACGGTTCACGCGATCCTTCGACAGCGCGAGGCGGTTCGAATCGAACCACGAGCTTTCGAGCTGGCGCATTTCGCGGCGCACGACTTCGTCGCGCGTGCGCGTGTTGCCGACGACGTTGATCCGGCGCACGTACACGCGGCGGCTCGGATCGACGACGAGGTTCAGGTTCACCTTGTGGTTCGCCTGGTCGATGTCCGGCTGCGCGTTGACGGTCGCGAATGCATAGCCGTATTCACCGAGCTTGTCGACGATCGACTTGGTGGTCTGCTGCAGCTTTTCGGCCGAGAAGCGGTCGCCCGGCTTGATCTTGATCAGCTTGCTGAGTTCGGCCTCGCGATCGAGCAGGTTGCCCGACAGCTTGATGCCCGACACCGTGTACGGCTCGCCTTCGTGCAGCGTGACCGTCAGGTACATGTCCTTCTTGTCGGGCGAGATCGACACCTGGGTCGAATCGATGTTGAACTCGAGATAGCCGCGGTTCAGGTAGTACGAGCGCACCGCTTCGAGGTCGCCCGTCAGCTTTTCCTTCGAGTACAGGTCGTTCTTCGTGTACCAGGAGAACCAGTTCGGCGTGGACAGCTGCATCTCGTCGCGCAGCGTGCTGGTGCTGAATGCCTTGTTGCCGATGAAGTTGATCTGGCGGATCTTCGCGCTCGGGCCTTCGGCCACCGCGAACAGGATCGACACACGGTTCGCGTCGACCGGCGTGACCGTCGTCTTGACCTCGGCCGCGTAGAAGCCGCGCGTGAGGTACTGGCGCTTGAGCTCCTGCTCCGCCTTGTCGACGAGCGCCTTGTCGTAATAACGGCCGTCGGCAAGGCCGACCGCGCGCAGCGCCTTCGTCAGGTTGTCCTTGTCGAATTCCTTCGTGCCGGTGAAGTCGATCGACGCGATGGCCGGACGCTCCTGCACCTGCACGATCACGACGTTGCCCTGCGTGGCGATGCGTACGTCGTTGAAAAAGCCCGTCGCGTACAGCGCGCGGATTGCTTCGGATGCCTTGTCGTCCGTGAAGGTATCGCCCTGCTTGATCGGCAGGTAGGCGAACACCGAACCCGCTTCGACGCGCTGCAGCCCCTCGATCTTGATGTCTTGCACCACGAACGGTGCCGCTGCATGCGCCGCGAGGCCGTGCGCGGCGAGCGCGGCCGCTGCAACTGTCTTAGGTACAAAACGATGAGGTTTGAACAACATGCATCCCCAATATTTAGCTGCATCAAATCAGGCGGCTGCCCAGCGGCCGCCGCCTGACGCTTCAGAAATGGATTAACCGAGCCAGATCGTTGAACAGCGCGATCGCCGACAACGCGACGATGCAGATCAACCCGGCTCTTTGCAGAATCAGCTGCCAGCGCTCCGAGACGGCTTTCCCGGTCGCGGCTTCAACCGCATAATATAACAGATGCCCCCCGTCCAAAACGGGAATCGGCAACAAGTTCAGGACGCCAAGGCTAATGCTGACAAGGGCGAGGAACGACAGGAACGCCGACGGACCGAGCCGCGCACTCTTGCCCGCGTAGTCGGCAATCGTCACGGGGCCGGACAGGTTCTTCAGCGACGCGTTGCCCGTGATCATGCGCCCGAACATCCGCAGCGAATACACGGAGATGTCCCACGTGCGGTGCGCGCCGAGCCGCAGGCTCTCGATCGGCCCGTAACGCACGTCGACGGACGGCGCATGCATCGACAGCGCCGCACCGATACGGCCGACCTGCTGCCCCGATTCATCGTCGCGCTGCATCTGCGGCACGATCGACACCGTCTGCGCGGCGCCGTCGCGCTCGATCTGCAGCTCGAGCGGCTTGCCTGCATGGTGTTTCACGAAATCGATGAAGCGCGTCGCGCCGCCGATCGGCTTGCCGTCGAGCGCGACCAGCTTGTCGCCGGACTTCAGGCCCGCCTGCTCCGCCGCGCTGCCTGGCTGCACCGTCGCGATCGACAGCGTGCCGCCGCCGGCCTCGAAACCCAGACGGGCCATGAAATCGTCGTCGAGCTGACTTTCGGGAACGTTGCGCAGGTCGACGCGGAAATCGAACGTCGTGTTGCCGTCGCGCGCGCCGAGCACGATCTCGCGGTGATCGAACGCGGCCGCGAGCAGCTTCCAGCGCAGGTCCGACCACGACCTTACCGGCTCGGACTCGCCGCCTTGCGCGTCGCCCGTGCGCACGTTGCGGATCGACACGATCGCCTCTCCGCCGTCGAAGCCCGCGCGCGCCGCCGCCGTACCGGCGGCCGGCGGCGCGACGATCGCGGCCGGCTCGGTCACGCCGGTGGCAAATACGACGGAAAACAGGAAGATTGCCAACAGGAAGTTGGCAATCGGGCCGGCCGCGACGATCGCGATGCGCTTGTAGACCGATTGCCGGTTGAACGCCTGGCCGAGCTCCTCGGGCGGGATGCCAGGGCCGGGATCGCGCTCGTCGAGCATCTTCACGTAGCCGCCGAGCGGCAACGCGGACAGCGTCCACTCGGTGCCCGTCCGGCGGCTGACCCAGCGCGCGACGGGCTGGCCGAAGCCGATCGAGAAACGCAGCACCTTCACGCCGCACCAGCGCGCGACGCGATAATGTCCGTACTCATGCACGACGACCAGCACCCCGATCGCCACCGCAAACGCGATCAGTTCGACCAGCACGTTCATGAGCACCCCATTCAGACAGTGCGCTCCACGCGTGGCGCAGGCGCTTTGGCAATGATCTCGGCGGCGAGGCGGCGTGCCTCTGCATCCGCCGCCAGGACGTCGTCGAGCCCGTCGGGCGCGCGGTTCGGCAGCGTGTTGAGCACGGCGTCGACCGTCGCCGCAATCGCCATGAAGCCGATGCGGCGCGCGAGAAACGCTTCGACCGCCACTTCGTTCGCCGCGTTCAATGCGGCGCTCGCGATACCGCCTTCCTCGAGTGCCTTCAGCGCGAGCGCGAGGCACGGGAAGCGCGCGTAATCGGGCTTCTCGAACGACAGCTGGGCGATCTGCGCGAGGTCGAGCTGATCGACGCCCGCATCGACGCGCTCGGGGAACGCGAGTGCGTGCGCGATCGGCGTGCGCATGTCGGGGTTGCCGAGCTGGGCGAGCACCGAGCCGTCGCGGTACGACACGAGCGAATGGATCACGCTCTGCGGATGGATCAGCACGTCGATCCGGTCGCCCGGCAGCCCGAAGATCCAGTGCGCCTCGATCACCTCGAGACCCTTGTTCATCATCGTCGCGGAGTCGACCGAGATCTTGCGGCCCATCACCCAGTTCGGATGCTTGCACGCCTCGTCCGGCGTCACGTCGACGAGCGTGGCCGGCTCGCGCGTGCGGAACGGGCCGCCCGACGCGGTCAGGATGATCTTCGAGATCCCGCCGTGCTCGTTCTCGTCGCGGGGCATGCACTGGAAGATCGCGTTGTGTTCGCTGTCGACCGGCAGCAGGATCGCGCCATGGTCGCGCACGGCGTCCATGAAGATCGCGCCCGACATCACCAGCGATTCCTTGTTCGCGAGCAGGATGCGCTTGCCGGCGCGCGCGGCCGCGAGGCTCGGCGCGAGGCCGGCCGCACCGACGATCGCCGCGACCACCGTGTCGCAGCCGTCGCTCTTCGACACGTCGACGAGCGCCTGCGGCCCGTGCAGCACGGTCGTCTTGCTGCCCGCCGCACGCAGCTTCGCTTCGACCTGCGCGGCGGTCGCGGCATCGCCGACCACCGCCACTTCAGGCGCGAAGCGCAGGCATTGCTCGACCAGCTTGTCGCCGTTGCGGTGTGCGGTCAGCGCGTAGACCGAGAAGCGCTCGGGATGGCGCGCGACCACGTCGAGCGTGCTGTCTCCGATCGAGCCCGTGGAACCGAGCAATGTCAGACGTTTTTGCATAACAGAAATAGTGGTTTAACCAAGCAGCAGCATCGCGAGCGGCAGCACCGGAAGCAGCGCGTCGACACGGTCGAGCACGCCGCCATGGCCAGGCAGCAGTCCGCTCGAATCCTTCACGCCCGCCTGCCGCTTCAGCAGCGACTCGAACAGGTCGCCGATCACGCTGTACGCGACCAGCAGCGTCAGTGCGGCCCACGCGCCGGGCATCCCGTAACGCACGGCGAACGCGGAAAACAGGGTCGGCTCGAACGCGTGCACGACCATCGCGACACCGGCGACGACCATCACGGCGAGCCAGCCCCCGATCGCGCCTTCCCAGCTCTTGCCGGGACTGATCGTGACGGCCAGTTTACGCTTTCCGAAGGCCTTGCCCGCGAAGTATGCGCCGATATCGGCCAGCCAGACGACCAGAAGCAGCGACAGCACGAACGGCACGCCCAGCGCGCGCGCCGCGACGAGCGCATGCCAGCAGGCTGCAAAGACCACGAGGCCGGCCGCCAGCAGGAACGGCCGCCAGACGCCGCCCGCGAGTTCGGGCTTGCGCCGCAGCGCGAACGGGCCGACCAGCAGCCAGAACACGCCGGCTGCCATGAAAAGGGGACGGGACGATGCCGCATCGACGCCGAGCGGCACCGTTGCCGCGAGCGCAAGCGCCGCGACGACGGCATAGACGACCGGGCCGGCGCCGCCGAGCTTGAGCAGGCGCGCCCATTCCCACGCGGCGAACACGAGCACGACGCCGATCAGCGCGCCGAACGCGGTGAGCGGCGCGAACAGCGTCACCGGCAGCAGTACCGCCAGCATCACGATCGCCGTGATCACACGGGTTTTCAGCATGAAAGGGAGTCGGCGTTCTGCGATTGCGGTTCGAGCTGTGCGCTCGTGCGGCCGAAACGACGTTCGCGCTCCGTATACGACGCCATGGCGTCGGCCAGTGCCGCGCCGTCGAAATCCGGCCAGTATTTGTCGGTGAAATAGAATTCGGCGTACGCGAGCTGCCACAGCAGGAAGTTGCTGACGCGCTGCTCGCCACCGGTACGGATGAAGAGATCGGGCTCCGGCGCATAGGCCATCGCCAGGTGCGGCGCGAACGCGTCCTCGGTCACTTCGACCTCGCGCCCTTCGCGCACGGCCTGCTCGACGAGCTTCTTCGTCGCCTGCAGGATGTCCCACCGGCCGCCGTAGTTGGCCGCGATGGTGAGCGTAAGACGGGTGTTGCGCGCCGTCTTGGTTTCGGCGCGGCGAATCAGTTCGCGGATGCGCGGCTCGAAACGGTCGAGATCGCCGACGACACGCAGGCGGATCCCGTTCGCATGGAGCTTGCCGACCTCGCGCTCGAGCGCGGTGATGAAGAGCCGCATCAGGAACGACACTTCGTCGTTCGGCCGGCGCCAGTTTTCCGAACTGAACGCGAACAGCGTCAGGTATTCGACGCCGGCGCGCGCGCAGCCTTCGACCACCGCCCGCACGGCATCGACGCCGCGGGTATGCCCCGCGACGCGCGGCAAGCGGCGTTCGGTCGCCCAACGGCCGTTGCCGTCCATGATGATCGCGATGTGACGCGGCACGACACCGACGTCAGGCACGCGAACGGTAGAGCTGGTATAGGTCATGGCCGTTGAGACAGTTGCGGGAAGAAGGCGGCGCGCGAGGACGGTCGTCAGACCGTCATGATCTCGGCTTCCTTGGTCTGCACGAGCTTATCGATTTCGGCGACGTGCTTGTCGGTCAGCTTCTGCACGTCGTCGCTCGCACGGCGCTCGTCGTCTTCCGAGATTTCCTTGTCCTTCACGAGCTTCTTGAGCGCTTCGTTCGCGTCGCGGCGCAGGTTGCGGATCGCGACCTTGGCCGTTTCGCCTTCGCTCTTGACGACCTTGGTCAGTTCGCGGCGGCGCTCTTCCGTCAGCGCGGGCATCGGCACGCGGATCAAGTCGCCGGCCGTCGCCGGGTTCAGGCCCAGGTCGGCTTCGCGAATGGCCTTCTCGACCTTCGCGACCATGTTCTTTTCCCACGGCTGCACGCCGATCGTGCGCGCATCGACGAGCGTCAGGTTAGCGACCTGCGAGATCGGCACCATCGACCCGTAGTAGTCGACCTGCACGTGATCGAGCAGACCGGTGTGTGCACGGCCCGTACGGATCTTTGCCAGATCGTTCTTGAACGCCTCGATCGAGCGCTGCATCTTTTGCTCGACGCCCTTCTTGGTATCAGCGACACTCATTTCAACCTCCGAACCTTCTAACCTTCAAAGAACGCGGGCCCTGCCCGGCGCGTCCGGCGCGCCGCGGCCGATGGCCCGCATCCGCGGGAGTTTACACGTGGACGAGCGTACCTTCGTCCTCGCCCAGCACGATGCGCTTGAGCGCGCCCGGCTTGTTGATCGAAAACACGCGAATCGGCAGCTTCTGGTCGCGGCACAGCGCGAAGGCCGTCGCGTCCATCACCTGCAGGTTGCGGCTGATCGCCTCGTCGAACGTGATCGTCGTGTAGCGCGTAGCCGACGGATCCTTCTTCGGATCGGCAGAATATACGCCATCGACCTTGGTCGCCTTCAGCACCACCTCGGCGCCCACTTCCGAACCGCGCAGCGCGGCGGCCGTGTCGGTCGTGAAGAACGGGTTGCCCGTACCGGCCGCGAAGATCACGACGCGGCCTTCCTCGAGCTGGCGAATCGCGCGGGGCCGGATGTACGGCTCGACGACCTGGTCCATGCGCAGCGCGGACTGCACGCGCGCCTCGATGCCGGCGTGGCGCATCGCGTCCTGCAGCGCCAGCGCGTTCATCATCGTCGCGAGCATCCCCATGTAGTCCGCCGTCGCGCGATCCATGCCGGCCGCGCCACCCGCGACACCGCGGAAAATATTACCGCCACCGATCACGACCGCGAGCTGCGTACCGAGACGCACGACTTCGGCGATATCGGCCACCATCCGTTCGATCGTCGCGCGATTGATGCCGAAGGCATCGTCGCCCATCAGCGCTTCGCCGGAGAGTTTGAGGAGGACGCGTTTATAGGCATTGGACATAGGGGCTTCCGAGCGACGAGAGGATGACAACCACGAACTGTAGGGGCGAAATACTGATTCGGGCAAGCGCCGACGGTCGAACCGGGTTTCCCGGCCGGCCGGCGGCGGCGCCGACCGCGGCGGAGCGGACGCCCGCCGCGGATACTGCCTGACTGCTTACGGCTTACTGCTGCTTTGCTGCTGCGACTTGCGCGGCCACTTCGGCGGCGAAGTCGTCCTGGCGCTTCTCGATGCCTTCGCCGACGACGAACAGCGCGAACTTCTGCACTGCCGCATTCGCTGCCTTCAGCATCTGCTCGATCGTCTGCTTGTCGTTCTTCACGAACGTCTGGTTCAGCAGCGACACTTCCTTCAGGTACTTCTGGACGCTGCCGTCGACCATCTTCGCGACGATCTCGGCCGGCTTGCCCGATTCCGCAGCCTTCTGCTCGGCCACGCGGCGTTCCGTCTCGATCAGTTCCGCCGGCACGTCAGCCGACGACAGCGCGACCGGCTTCATTGCCGCGATGTGCATCGCGACGTCCTTGCCGACCTGCTCTTCCGCGCCCGTGTACTCGACGATCACGCCGATACGCGCGCCGTGCAGGTACGTTGCGATCTTGTTCGCGGTTTCGAAACGGACGAAACGGCGGATCGAGACGTTCTCGCCGATCTTGCCGATCAGGGCCAGACGCACCGCGTCGACCGTCGAGCCTTCGAGCGGCAGTGCCGACAGCGCTGCCACGTCGGCCGGGTTCTGCGTCGCGACGAGTTCTGCAACCGTCTTCGAGAATGCGAGGAAGTCGTCGTTCTTCGCGACGAAGTCGGTTTCGCAGTTCAGCTCGACCAGCGCGCCTGCGTTGCCGCCGACGAACGATGCAACGACGCCTTCTGCCGTCACGCGCGATGCCGCCTTGCTTGCCTTGTTGCCGAGCTTGACGCGCAGCAGCTCTTCAGCCTTGGCCAGATCGCCGTCGGCTTCCGTCAGCGCCTTCTTGCACTCCATCATCGGTGCGTCGGTCTTCGCGCGCAGTTCTGCCACCATGCTTGCGGTAATTGCCGCCATCATTCGCTCCTTGAGTCTGTATTCACAACGCCGCCCGCTTGGACGCGAACGGCCGAAAATCGTTTCCGGACCCGCGCCGATTCGGCGCGATCAGGTCCGGCGCACAAGCTTAAAAAAAGGGGGCCTGTTGAGAGCCCCCTTTTTGCGCCGGCTCGGGGCCAGTTACGCGTTTTCCTCGACGTACTCGTCGTCGCCGCGTGCGGCCTGGACCACTTCGTTGACCGCGTTCGCACGGCCTTCGAGGATCGCGTCGGCCACGCCTTCGGCGTACAGCGCGACTGCCTTGCTCGAGTCGTCGTTACCCGGGATCACGTAATCCACACCTTCCGGCGAGTGGTTCGTATCGACCACGGCGATGACCGGCACGCCCAGCTTGTTCGCTTCCGTGACGGCAATCTTGTGGTAGCCGACGTCGACGACGAAGATTGCGTCCGGAATGCCGCCCATGTCCTTCACGCCGCCGATCGACTTCTGCAGCTTCGCGATTTCGCGTTCGAACAGCAGCGCTTCCTTCTTGCTCATCTTCTCGAGCTCGCCTGCCTCGACTGCCGCTTCCATGTCCTTCAGGCGCTTGATCGATACCTTCAGCGTCTTGAAGTTGGTCATCATGCCGCCGAGCCAGCGTGCGTTGACGTACGGCATGCCTGCGCGCTGCGCTTCCTGGGCGATCGTGTCACGCGATTGACGCTTCGTGCCGACGAACAGGATCGTGCCGCGGTTCGCTGCCAGCTGGCGCACGTACTTCTGTGCGTCCGTGAACATCGGCAGCGTCTTTTCGAGGTTGATGATGTGAATCTTGTTGCGGTGACCGAAAATGAACGGAGCCATCTTCGGGTTCCAGAAGCGCGTCTGGTGACCGAAGTGGACACCCGCTTCCAGCATTTGGCGCATCGTAACTGCCATGTAAATTCTCCACGAGGGTTGGGTCTTAAGCCGGCCGCCGTACCGCCGCACGAACCTGCCCCGAAAGGCACGATTTCCGCGCGGCCGGCACCCTGGTTGCGCCGGCTTGCGATTCGGCACGTGCAAAACGCCCGTGCCGTAAGCCTTTCACCGCGATGCCGCCCCGCAATGGGGCACTACGGCATTTGGATGTCGACTTAGCCAAAGAGTATAGCACGCCGATTTGTCCGCTCTCAAGTCGCTCACCACTTTCGCTTGCCGCGCGGCAGCCGGCCGGACAATCCGCGAAAACCCGCATCCGCACCGCCGGCAGGGGCTGCGACGCCTGCCAGAAGGTGCGATAATCCGTCAATTCACCGCATTCCAGGCATACCTCGATGGCTATTACGCTCAAAAACGAACACGATATCGCCGAGATGCGCGTCGCCTGCCGTCTCGCGAGCGAAGTGCTCGACTTCATCACGCCGCACGTCGTCGCCGGCATCACGACCGCCGAACTCGACCGCCTCTGCCACGAGTTCATGCTCAACGAACAGGGCACGATCCCGGCACCGCTGAACTACCAGCCGCCCGGCTACCCGCCGTACCCGAAGGCCACCTGCATTTCGGTCAACGACGTGATCTGCCACGGCATTCCCGGCGAGAAGGTGATCAAGAACGGCGACGCGCTGAACATCGACATCACCGTGATCAAGAACGGCTACTTCGGCGACACCAGCCGGATGTTCATCGTCGGCGAGGGCTCGATCCTCGCGAAGCGCCTCGTGCAGACCACCTACGAGTGCATGTGGCTCGGCATCGACCAGGTCAAGCCCGGCGCGCACCTCGGCGACATCGGCTACGCGATCCAGAAGCACGCGGAAGCGCAAGGCTACAGCGTCGTGCGCGAATACTGCGGCCACGGCATCGGCACGGTGTTCCACGAGGATCCGCAGGTCGTCCACTACGGCCGCCCGGGCACCGGCATCGAACTGAAGGCCGGGATGATCTTCACGATCGAGCCGATGATCAACGCCGGCAAGCGCGACATCCGCACGATGCCCGACCAGTGGACGGTCAAGACGCGCGACCGCAGCCTGTCGGCGCAGTGGGAGCACACGGTGCTCGTCACCGAAACCGGCTACGAGGTGCTGACCGTGTCGGCCGGCACGCCGGCGCGCCCCGTGTTCGCGCAACCGGCCGCCGCGGTCTGAGCGCCGTCGCGCCAGCCCGCCCTACCCGCACCACCCGCACCTGACTGGCCGCCCATGAGCGCTCACGCCGCCCCCTCGCCCGACGCGCTGTCGCGGCGCGCCGAATTCAAGGCCGCCAAGACGGAGATGCTCGAGCGCTTTCGCCGCGCGACGAACGTCGCGTCCCTGATGCACGCGCTGTCGAAACTCACCGACGATGCGCTCAAGCGCGTGTGGGACGACTGCGGGCTGCCCGCGACGCTCGCGCTCGTCGCCGTCGGCGGCTACGGGCGCGGCGAGCTCGCGCCCTATTCCGACGTCGACATCCTCGTGCTGCTGCCCGATGCGCACGACCCCACGCTCGACGCGCGCATCGAGCGCTTCATCGGGATGGCGTGGGATCTCGGCCTCGAGATCGGCAGCAGCGTGCGCACGGTCGCGCAGTGCATCGAGGAGGCGTCGCAGGACGTCACGGTGCAAACGTCCCTGCTGGAAGCGCGGCGCATCGTCGGCAGCACCGCGCTGTTCGAGCGCTTCACGGTGCGCTACCACGAGGCGCTCGACGCCCGCGCGTTCTTCACCGCGAAGGTGCTCGAGATGCGCCAGCGCCACGCGAAGTTCCAGGACACGCCGTACAGCCTCGAGCCGAACGTGAAGGAAAGTCCCGGCGGCCTGCGCGACCTGCAGACGATCCTGTGGATCGCGCGCGCGGCGGGCTTCGGCAGCAGCTGGCGCGAACTCGACACGCGCGGCCTTATCACCGATCGCGAAGCGCGCGAGCTGCGCCGCAACGAAGGTTTCCTGAAGACGCTGCGCGCGCGGCTGCACGTGATCGCCGGCCGCCGCCAGGACATGCTCGTGTTCGACCTGCAGACGCAGGCGGCCGAGAGCTTCGGCTACGAGCCGACGCAGACCAAGCGCGCGAGCGAGCAGCTGATGCGCCGCTATTACTGGGCCGCGAAAGCCGTCACGCAGCTCGCGACGATCCTGATCCAGAACATCGAGGCGCAGCTCTTTCCCGCGACGAGCGGCATCACGCGCGTGCTGTCGCCCGACCGCTTCGTCGAGAAACAGGGGATGCTCGAGATCGTCGACGACGGCGTGTTCGAGCGCCATCCCGACGCGATCCTCGAAGCGTTCCTGCTGTACGAGACGACCCGCGGCGTGAAGGGCCTGTCCGCCCGCACGCTGCGCGCGCTGTACAACTCGCGCGAGATCATGAACAACGCGTGGCGCCGCGATCCGCAGAACCGCGACACGTTCATGCGGATCCTGCAGCAGCCCGAAGGGATCACGCACGCGTTCCGGCTGATGAACCAGACGAGCGTGCTCGGCCGCTATCTGCTGAACTTCCGCCGCATCGTCGGCCAGATGCAGCACGACCTGTACCACGTGTACACGGTCGACCAGCACATCCTGATGGTGTTGCGCAACATCCGCCGCTTCGCGGTGGCCGAGCACGCGCACGAATATCCGTTCTGCAGCCAGTTGATCGGCAACTTCGAGCGCCCGTGGGTGCTGTATGTCGCCGCGCTGTTCCACGACATCGCGAAAGGCCGCGGCGGCGATCACTCGACGCTCGGGATGGCCGATGCGCGGCGCTTCTGCCGCGAGCACGGCATCGCCGGCGACGACGCGTCGTTGATCGTGTGGCTCGTCCAGCATCACCTGACGATGAGCCAGGTCGCGCAGAAGCAGGACACGAGCGACCCGGAGGTCATCAAGCGCTTTGCCGAAGTCGTCGGCAACGAACGCTACCTCACCGCGCTGTACCTGCTGACCGTCGCCGATATCCGCGGCACGAGCCCGAAGGTGTGGAACACGTGGAAAGGCAAGCTGCTCGAGGACCTGTACCGCATCACGCTCGCGGTGCTCGGCGGGGCCAACCCCGACGCGCATTCGGAGCTGAAGTCGCGGCAGGAGCAGGCGCTCGCGCTGCTGCGCCTCGAGACCGTGCCCGACGACGCCCATCGCGCACTGTGGGACCAGCTCGACGTCGGCTTCTTCCTGCGTCACGACGCAGCCGACATCGCGTGGCAGACACGCGTGCTGTACCGGCACGTGAACGCCGAAACCGCGATCGTCCGCGCGCGGCCGTCGCCGATCGGCGACGCGCTGCAGGTGCTCGTGTACGTGAAGGATCGCCCCGACCTGTTCGCGGGCATCTGCGCGTATTTCGACCGCAACGGGCTGTCGGTGCTCGACGCGCGCGTCAGCACGACACGTCACGGCTACGCGCTCGACAACTTCATCGTCACGCAGACCGAACGCGACGTGCGCTACCGCGACATCGCGAATCTCGTCGAACAACAGCTCGCGTCGCGGCTCACCGAAACCGCACCGCTGCCGGAGCCGTCCAAGGGCCGCCTGTCGAGGCTGTCCCGGACGTTTCCGATCACGCCGCGCGTCGACCTGCGGGCCGACGAGCGCGGCCAGTACTACATCCTGTCCGTGTCGGCCAACGACCGGCCGGGCCTTCTCTATTCGATCGCGCGCGTACTTGCCGAGCATCGGATCGGCGTCCATGCGGCGCGGATCAATACGCTCGGCGAACGCGTCGAGGACATCTTCCTGCTCGCGGGTGCCGGCCTGTCCGACAACCGCCTGCAGATCCAGCTTGAAACCGAGTTGCTGCGTGCGATCGCAGTCTGAATGAATTCCAGCGTTTATGCGCACCAAACTAACCGTCAAGAATCCGAAGCCGGCGTCGCCGACCCGCGCCCCTGTCCGCTCCGGCAGCCTCGTCGCCCGCAAGGCGGTGCGTCCCGCTGCGCCGCCCGCAGGGGACAAGCCGGCCCGCCCGAAGAAGGCGTCCCCGGCCGCCGCCGGCGAACGCTCGTTCAAGCCGCGCGGCGCGGCAGGCGCCGAGCGCCCGGGCGCGGATCGCGCACCGGCCAAGCGTGCGCCGCGTGACGGCGGTGCCGAACGCGGCACGCGCGCGCCATATCGCGACAACGCGGCCGGCGAAGGGGCGAAGCGCAGCTTCGGCGATCGACGCACGTCGTCCGATCGTCCGCCGCGCCGTGATGACGACGCACGTCCGCGTCGCGCGGGTGGCGACGACGACAAACGCTCGTCCTATCGCGACAAGGCAGCCGGTGAAGGTGCAAAGCGCAGCTTCGGCGACCGCCGCACGTCGTCCGATCGCCCGCCGCGTCGTGATGACGATGCACGTCCGCGTCGCGCGGGTGGTGAAGGCGGCGCACGCGCGCCGTACCGTGACAATGCATCCGGCGA
The DNA here is from genome assembly GCF_003294055.1 of Burkholderia reimsis. Classification (NCBI taxonomy): domain Bacteria; kingdom Pseudomonadati; phylum Pseudomonadota; class Betaproteobacteria; order Burkholderiales; family Burkholderiaceae; genus Burkholderia; species Burkholderia reimsis. The sequence continues at coordinate 64,367 of NZ_QMFZ01000004.1, read as the reverse complement.
AGGCGCGAAGCGCAGCTTCGGTGACCGCCGCCCGTCGTCCGATCGTCCGCCGCGCCGTGATGACGACGCACGTCCGCGTCGCGCGGGTGGTGAAGGCGGCGCGCGCGCGCCGTACCGCGACAATGCATCCGGCGAAGGCGCGAAGCGCAGCTTCGGCGACCGCCGCACGTCGTCCGATCGTCCGCCGCGCCGTGATGACGATGCCCGTCCGCGCCGCGCAGGTGGCGACGACGACAAACGCCCGTCCTATCGCGACAAGGCAACCGGCGAAGGCGCAAAGCGCAGCTTCGGCGATCGACGCACGTCGTCCGATCGTCCGCCGCGTCGTGATGACGATACCCGTCCGCGCCGCGCAGGCGCCGACGACGGCAAGCGCCCGACCTATCGCGACAAGGCATCCGGCGAAGGCGCAAAGCGCAGCTTCGGCGACCGCCGCACGTCGTCCGATCGTCCGCCGCGTCGTGATGACGATGCCCGTCCGCGCCGCGCAGGTGCCGACGACGGCAAACGCCCGTCCTATCGCGACAAGGCGCCCGCCGAAGGCGCAAAGCGCAGCTTCGGCGACCGCCCGGCTCGCCCCGCACGCGACGGCGAACGCCGCTCGTTCGGTGCGGTCAAGACCGCGCAACCGGTCAAGCGCGCGGCGGCCGACGTCGACTACGGCGACGAAACGGGCCTGATGCGCCTGTCGAAGCGGATGTCCGAGCTCGGCATGTGCTCGCGCCGCGAAGCCGACGAATGGATCGAAAAGGGTTGGGTACTCGTCGACGGCGAACGCATCGACACGCTCGGCACCAAGGTCCGCGCCGACCAGAAGATCGAGATCGACGAGCGCGCGAGCGCCGCGCAGGCCGCGCAAGTGACGATCCTGCTGCACAAGCCCGTCGGTTATGTGTCGGGCCAGGCGGAAGATGGCTACGAGCCGGCAGCCGTGCTGATCACGCGCGCGAACCGGTGGAGCGGCGACCATTCGCCGGTCCGCTTCTCGCCGCAGCACCTGCACGCGCTCGCACCGGCCGGCCGCCTGGACATCGATTCGACCGGCCTGCTCGTGCTGACGCAGAACGGCGTGATCGCGAAGCAGCTGATCGGCGAACAGTCGGATATCGACAAGGAGTACCTGGTGCGCGTGCGCTTCGGCGAACGGCTGATCGACATCGACCAGCACTTCCCGGCGGAATCGCTCGCGAAGCTGCGCCATGGCCTCGAGCTCGACGGCGTCGCGCTGAAGCCCGCGATGGTGAGCTGGCAGAACGGCGAGCAGTTGCGCTTCGTGCTGCGCGAAGGCAAGAAGCGCCAGATCCGCCGCATGTGCGAACTGGTGGGCCTCGACGTGATCGGCCTGAAACGCGTCCGGATGGGCCGCGTGATGCTCGGCGCACTGCCGCAGGGGCAATGGCGCTATCTGTCGGCCGACGAGACGTTCTGACCGCCGGCGCGCCACACGTGCGCCATGCAATGAAAAAGCCCGCGCAAGCGGGCTTTTTCTTGTCTGCGAGAAACCGGGAAAGCAGAAGGATCAGTCGTCGGAAGCCGGATCGAGCCCCGGGAACAGCACCTCCGTGAAGCCGAAGCGCGTGAAATCGGTGATCCGCATCGGATACAGCTTGCCGATCAGGTGGTCGTATTCGTGCTGGACGACGCGTGCGTGAAAACCGTCGGCGACACGATCGATCTTCTCGCCGAACTGGTCGAAGCCGCTGTAGCGCACCTTCGCGTAGCGGCTGACGACGCCGCGCATGCCCGGCACCGACAGGCAGCCTTCCCAGCCCTCTTCCATGTCCGGCGGCAGGTACTCGACCTTCGGGTTGATCAGCACGGTCTCGGGCACCGGCGGCGCTTCCGGGTAGCGGTTGTTGTTGCCGAAGCCGAAGATGATGATCTGCAGCCCGATGCCGATCTGCGGCGCGGCCAGGCCGGCGCCGTTCGCATGGTGCATCGTCTCGAACATGTCCGCGACGATCTCGTGCAGCTCGGGTGTATCGAACCGCTCGACCGGCTTGGCGACTTCGAGCAGGCGCGGATCGCCCATCTTCAGGATCTCGCGAATCATGGCGTATTGCCCTCCAGGAGTTGGTGCAGGCCGTCTTCGTCCAGCACGGGGATGCCGAGTTCCTCGGCCTTCGCGAGCTTGCTGCCGGCTTCGGCGCCCGCGACCACGTAATCCGTCTTCTTCGATACCGAACCGGCCACTTTCGCGCCCGCCGCTTCGAGCATTTCCTTCGCGGCATCGCGCGTGAGCGTCGGCAGCGTGCCCGTCAGCACGACGGTCTTGCCGGCCAGCACGCCCTGCGGCGCCTTCGGCGCGGGCGGCCCTTCCGGCCACGTCACCTTGCCCGGCGCACGCAATTGCTCGATCACGGTCCGGTTGTGCTCTTCCGCGAAAAACTGGTGGAGCGACTCGGCGACGATCGGCCCGACGTCGTTGACTTCGAGCAGCTCTTCGATCGACGCGTCCATGATCGGCGTGAGCGAGCCGAAATGCTTCGCGAGATCCTTCGCGGTCGATTCGCCCACGTGACGGATACCGAGCCCGTAGATGAAGCGCGCGAGCGTCGTGTGCTTCGCCTTCTCGAGCGAGTCGAGCAGGTTCTGTGCGGACTTCTCGGCGAACCGGTCGAGCTCGGCGAGCGTCGCAAAGCCGAGATTGAACAGGTCGGCCGGCGTGCGCACGAGATTCAGCTCGACGAGCTGGTCGATGATCTTCTCGCCGAGACCGTCGATGTCGAGCGCGCGGCGCTGCGCGAAGTGCCACAGCGCCTGCTTGCGCTGCGCCGGGCAGAACAGGCCGCCCGTGCAGCGCGCGATCGCCTCGTCCGGCAGGCGCTCGATCTTCGAGCCGCACACCGGGCATTCGGTCGGCATCACGAATTCGGCCGCATCGGCCGGGCGCCGGTCGAGCAGCGCGCCGACCACCTCGGGGATCACGTCGCCGGCGCGGCGCACGATCACGGTATCGCCGATCCGGATGTCCTTGCGGCGCACCTCGTCCTCGTTGTGCAGCGTCGCGTTGGTCACCGTCGCGCCGCCGACGAACACGGGCTCGAGGCGCGCGACCGGTGTGATCGCGCCGGTGCGCCCGACCTGCACGTCGATCGCGACGAGCTTCGTCAGCGCTTCCTGCGCGGGGAACTTGTGAGCGAGCGCGAAGCGCGGCGCACGCGACACGAAGCCGAGGCGCTCCTGCTCGTCACGCCGGTTGACCTTGTAGACGACACCGTCGATGTCGTAGGGCAGAGACTCGCGCTTCTCGCCGATCTTGCGGAAGAAGTCGAGCAAACCCTCGGCGCCCTGCACGACCGCGCGCTCGCGGTTCACGGGCAGGCCGAGCGACTCGTACCAGTCGAGCAGCGCGCTGTGCGTATCGGGCATCGGCATCCCGTCGAGCACGCCGATCCCGTACGCGAAGAACGACAGCGGACGCTGCGCGGTGATCTTCGAGTCGAGCTGGCGCAGGCTGCCGGCCGCCGCGTTGCGCGGGTTCGCGAATTCGCGCTGTTCGGCCGCGCGCTGGCGTTCGTTCAGGCGTGCGAAATCGCGCTTGAACATCAGCACCTCGCCGCGCACGTCGAGTACGGCCGGCACGTTCTTGCCCTTCAGCTTCAGCGGAATCGAGCGGATCGTGCGCACGTTCTCGGTCACGTCCTCGCCGGTCGTGCCGTCGCCGCGCGTCGACGCCTGCACGAATACGCCCTGCTCGTAACGCAGCGAGATCGCGAGACCGTCGAACTTCAGTTCGCACGCGTAGTCGACCGGCTCCGTCACCGAACCGGCGAGATCGGTCGCCTTGTCGAGCGCGTCGGCGACGCGCTTGTCGAACGCGACGATGTCCTCGTCGGCAAAACCGTTGTTCAGCGACAGCATCGGCGCATCGTGGACGACCGGCGTGAAGCCGCCGGCCGCCTCGCCGCCCACGCGCTGCGTCGGCGAATCGGGCGTCACGAGTTCGGGATGATCGGTTTCGAGCTGCTGCAGTTCGCGAAACAGTCGGTCGTATTCGGCGTCGGGCAGATCCGGCTGATCGAGCACGTAGTAGGCGTAGTTCGCCCGCTCGAGTTGGTCGCGCAGCCACGCGGCGCGCGCGTCGGGCTGGCTGGCTGGCGGTTCGGCTTGGGTTCGGGCCATGCTGGCGGCAGATTCGTTCTGAGAAAATCGGATGCCCGATTATCTCAGTTTGCCGCCGTGGCGGGGCGCGCAAAACGCGCCCGATGCGCGTGCTGCAGCGCAAACAGCGAGGTGTGCGCCGCAGCGACGAACGGCGGCGCCGAAGCCCGCCGCCCGTGCGTTCGCGTTACTGGCTGAAGAGGCGGCGCGTGACCGGCGAACCGGCCGGGATGCCGGCTTCCTCGAGCTTCGCGTACAGCTTCATCAGTTGCTGGTCGATCGCGACGAGCGTCGATTCCGGCAACGGCCGGCGCGAATCGTCGACGACCCGCGCACCGATCCGTTCGGACAGCGACTTCGCGTAGTCGCACATCAGCCGGAACGGCAGGATGTCCTCTTCGGCGACCGGCACGTCGAGCACCAGCGTGATCATGTTGCCGCCCTTGTACGTGAGGTCGTCACGCAGGAAGTTCGTGTCGCCGAACTGCAGCATGAACACCGGGTTCTGCTTCGCGTCGAGCTTCACGAAACGCGTGCCGTCGCGGGACAGCAGCAGCCCGTCCTGCGACGCGACCGCCTGCACGTAGTTCGCCGACCACGGCGCGCCGTCCGACATCACGTTGATCGACAGTTGCGCGTCGCATTGCGCGGCAAACGCGTCGAGCTCGCGCGCCATCGCGACCGTTTCCATCATGTCCGGGAATTCCGGCGCGCCGTCGATCGCGTCGGCGAACTGCTGGACACCCGTCACGAATTCGGAGAACTCGAGCTCGTTCAGCGCGCCGCTGCGGTTCGCGAGCTGCGCGGCTGCGCGCAGTTCCTCGTAGCGCACGCCGTTCTGCAGCAGCTCCCACTGGCCGCCTTCGGGCTTGCCTTCGATATGCACGGGCTTGCTGCCCGCGCGGCGCAGCCGCTGCGCGGCCGGCAGGATCTTGTCGCCCGGCAGCAAACCGTTGAGCCGGATCGGCACGATGCAGTCGATCCGGCGGTCGACGATCGCCGGCGGTGCCGACGAGATCGTCGTAGCAGCCGGCAGCACGGGTTCGACCGGCTCGGCCGCTTCAGCGTGCGTGTCGTGCGCGGCGGCCGGCACGGTGTATTCGCCGGCAACCGCGTCGACCGGCTCGGCCGGCTCTGCCGACGGCTCGACACCGGTCGCCTCGGCCTGCAGGTCGGCCGGCATGTCGGCAGGCGCCGCACCGCCGAAGGTCGGCTCGACGCGCGCGACTTCCGCCGACGTGGCGGCCGCAGCAGCAGTCGCAGCCGGCACAGCAGGTTCGCGCCGCACCGGCTGACGCACCGGCTCGATGAACGGCAACTCTTCGTCGCGCTCGGGGCGGTTCATCGCCTCGGCCGCTTCCTCCGGCATCGGGCGCGGCATCCTGCGCCGCACTTTCGCGCCCTGCCATGCGTTGTAGACCACGACGCCGCCCACCACGACGGCGCCCGCGCCGATCAAACCGAGTGTCAACTCGTCCATGCACGCTCCATCAGCAATTCTTGTTCGTCGGAACCGCGAACGGGCGCCCATGCGCCGCGCGAACGCGGTCCGGTTTCGTCAAACGTCAATTCTGGGCAAAACCCGCGGCGGTTTCCATGTCCACCGCGACGATCCGCGACACGCCCTGCTCCTGCATCGTCACGCCGATCAGCTGCTGCGCCATCTCCATCGCGATCTTGTTGTGCGAGATGAACAGGAACTGCGTCTTGTCGGACATCGCGCGCACGAGATTCGCGAAACGCTCGGTGTTCGCGTCGTCGAGCGGCGCGTCGACCTCGTCGAGCAGACAGAACGGCGCCGGATTGAGCTGGAACATCGCGAACACCAGTGCGGTCGCGGTCAGCGCCTTCTCGCCGCCCGACAGCAGGTGAATCGTCGCGTTCTTCTTGCCCGGCGGCTGCGCCATCACCTGCACGCCGGCATCGAGGATCTCGTCGCCCGTCATGATCAGCTTCGCCTGGCCGCCGCCGAACAGGCGCGGGAACAGGTCGCTGAAGTGACGGTTGACCTCGTCGAAAGTGCCTTGCAGCAGCGTGCGGGTTTCCTGGTCGATCTTGTGGATCGCGTCCTCGAGCGTCGTGATCGCGTCGATCAGGTCGGCCGACTGCGCATCGAGGAACACCTTGCGCTCGCTCGCGGCCTTCAGCTCGTCGAGCGCGGCCATGTTCACCGGGCCGAGCGCGTTGATCGCGTTGTTCAGGCGCGTGACCTCGCCTTGCAGGTACGACGGCTTCAGATCCGGCGTGAGCTTCTCGCGCAGCGCTTCCTCGTCGACCTCGGCCGCGGTCAGTTGCTCGGCGAACTGCTCGACCGCCAGGCGCGCGGCCTGCTCCTTCAACTGCAATTCGGTGATGCGGTCGCGCAGCGGCTGCAGCGAGCGCTCGGCGACGAGCCGCTGCTCGTCCGACGCGCGCAGCTTCGCGGTCAGGTCGTCGAGTTCGATCCGCGCGGCCTGCAGCGCCTCTTCCTTCACCGCACGCACTTCGAGCGCGTCCTGCAGGCCCGTGTGCGCGGTCTGCTCGTTGATCGTCTCGAGTTCGGCGCGTGCGTCTTCCAGCGATCCGGCAACACGTTCGCTCTGCTCGTGCGCGACCTGGATGCTGCGCTTGAGTTCGTCGATCCGCGTGACCGCGTTGCGCGCTGCGAAGCGCGCGTCGTTCGCGCCGCGCTCCAGGTCGCGCGCTTCCTGACGCGCCTGCGTCAGCGATTCGTCGAGTGCTTCGAATGCGAGCTGGTTGTCCTCGAAGCGCGCCTGCAGCTCCGCGAGTTCGCCGTCGAAACGCTCGAAATTCGCTTCCGATTCAGCGCGCATCGCGCGCTGCTCTTCGATCTGCGCGCCGATTTCCTCGAGTTCCTCGCGGATCTGCGTGCTGCGCTGCGTGTAACGTTCGTGCGCCTGAGCGAGCTTCAGCACGTCCATCTGCAGCGCGTGCACGCGTTGCGTCGCACGCTCGGCCTGTGCGCGCACGTCGCCGAGCGCCTGCGTGGCCTGCGTGTGCGCGGCTTCCGCGCGCACGGCTGCCGTGCGCGCCTCGTCGGCGAGCAGCGCCTGCGCACGCACCTGGCGCGTCAGGTTTTCGATTTCCTGCTGGCGGGCCAGCATCCCGGCCTGCTCCGAATCGGCGGCATAGAGCTGCACGCCGACGCGCGTGACGACATGGCCGGCCTTGACGACGAACGCGCCGCCTGCCGGCAGCTGCGTGCGCGTCGCGAGCGCCTGTGCGACGTCGTCGGCGACATACACGTTGCCGAGCCAGTCGTTCAGCACCGCACGGATGCCCGCATCGTCGATGCGCACGAGCGACAGCACCGGGCGCAGGCCCGCCACGGCCGCGGGCGGTTCGCCGGCCGCAGGCGGCGCATAGAACGCGAGCTTCGCCGGCGGCGCATCGGTCGCGAATGCCTTCACCCAGTCGAGATTCGACACTTCGAGCGCGGCGAGACGCTCGCGCAGCACGGCCTCGAGTGCCGCTTCCCAGCCGGCTTCGACGTGCAGCTTCTTCCACAGGCGCGGCAGCGCGCCGAGCTCGTGCTTGTCGAGCCACGGCTGCACCTTGCCTTCGGTCTGCACGTTTTCCTGCAGTTGCTTCAACGCGGCGAGACGCGCCTCCAGCTGGTGGATCTGCGCGGCCTCGGCCTGCACGCGCTCCTGCGCGGCACGGCGTTCGCCATCGAGGCGCGGCACCGTTTCCTGCGCGTCGGCGAGGCGCGCCTGCGCTTCGGCAAGGATCTCTTCCTGCTCGGCCAGCTGCATGCGCAGCTCCTCGAGCTGGGCCTCGTCCGGCGCGTCGAGCCCGCCCGCTTCGCTCTTCAGGCGCTCATGGCGTTGCTGAAGCTGCTGAAGCTGCTGGTCGGCGTTGCGCTGGTGCGCGGCCTCGAGTTTCAGCGACTGTTCGGTCTGCGCGATCCGCGCGCGCTCGTCGTTGAGCTGCGCCTGCGCATCGCGCCATTTCGCTTCGAGCGCCGGCAGTGCGTCGTGCTTCGCGGCGGCGTTGTCTTCGGCGAGCGCGGCCTTCTCGTCGGCCATCGCGCGCGCTTCCTCGGCTTCCTCGAGCTCGTCCTGCGCCTTCTCGGCCTGCGCCCGCCATTGCTCGCGCTGCGCATTCAGCGCGGCGATCTGCGCCTGCACGCGATTGCGCGATTCGACGATGAACTTGATCTCGGCTTCGAGGCGGCTCACCTCGGCATTCGCCTCGTAGAGCGAACCCTGCGCGCCCTGCATCGCGTCGCTCGCCGAGTAATGCGCGACACGCAGCGTCTCGAGCTGCGCCTCGACCTCGCGCAGCTTCGCCGTCTGCGCCTCGAGGTCGATCTGCGCCTGTTCGATCGCGCGCTGCTGCTTCTGCTGCTCGCCGGCGGCCTCGTTCTTGCGCAGCAGCCACAGCAGGCGCTGCTTCTCCTCGCCGTCGGCGACGAGTTCCTTGTACCTCGTCGCGACGACGGCCTGCGCCTCGAGCTTCTCGAGGTTCGCACCGAGTTCGCGGACGATGTCCTCGACGCGCGTCAGGTTCTCGCGCGTGTCGTGCAGGCGGTTCTCGGTTTCGCGGCGGCGCTCCTTGTACTTCGATACGCCCGCGGCCTCCTCGAGGAACACGCGCAGCTCTTCCGGCTTCGCCTCGATGATCCGCGCGATCATGCCCTGCCCGATGATCGCGTACGCACGCGGCCCGAGGCCCGTGCCGAGGAAGATGTCCTGGATGTCGCGGCGACGCGCCGGCAGGTTGTTGATGTAGTAACTCGACGTGCCGTCGCGCGTGAGCACGCGCTTTACGGCGATCTCGCCGTACTGGCCCCACTGGCCAGCCGCGCGGCCGTCGGAGTTGTCGAAGATCAGTTCGACGCTGGCCCGGCTGCCGGGCTTGCGGGCGGTCGAGCCGTTGAAGATCACGTCCTGCATCGACTCGCCGCGCAGCTCGGAAGCGCGCGACTCGCCGAGCACCCAGCGCACGGCGTCGATGATGTTGGACTTGCCGCACCCGTTCGGGCCCACCACGCCGACAAGCTGGCCCGGAACCTGGAAATGCGTGGGATCGACAAAGGATTTGAAGCCAGCGAGTTTGATCGAGCTCAGACGCACGGCGGTATCGGATGTGAAGAAGGTGTGAAACGGACGGAGCCGCACTGCGCGAGGCCGGACGGCCCATGCGCGCGACGCGCCCCGGAATTCAAAAGCGGGGCCGCGCGCATCCAGCGTTGGGCCCCGCAAACGGCTTCCATCATACCATCGCGCGTGCACCGTCCCGACCGTCGCCGGGTTTGTCCGGTGCCGGCGCGGCACGATGGACCCGGCTCGACAGCAGCGTGGCCAGCACGATGCATGCGCCGCCCGCCCACTCGCGCGCGGTCGGCAGCTCGTTCGCGAACACCCACGCCGACAGCGCGGTGATCACGATCTCGAACAGCATGATGATCGACGCGCGGTTCGCCGGCACACGCGCGAGCCCGTACTGGACGAGCAGGTTGTTCGACGCCATCGTCACGCCGATCGCGACGATGATCAGCGCGGCGACACCGAGCTGGCCGCCCGCCGGCGCAGCCGGCAGCCCCTCGAACAGCGACGCGATCGCGCCGAACACGGCCGCGCCGCCGAACAGCGTCGCGGTGCGCATCTCCGCGCGCATCTCCGGCAGCTCGCGGCTCGCCTTGATCACGAGCACGTTGCTCATCGCGAAGCTCAGCCCGGCAGCGAGGCCGGCCCATTCGGCCGGGCTGGCCGGCAGCGGCAGGCCGAGCGCCGGCGACCACAGCATCAGCATCGCGCCGCCGATCGACAGCGCCGCGAGCCCCGCGCCGGCCCAGGTCAGCCGCTCGCGCAGCAGGAAGTGCGCGTAGATCGCGGTCCACGCGGGGGTCAGGTAGAACAGCAGCATCACACGCAGCACTTCGCCGTGGATCGTGCCCCACACGAACCCGAGGTTCGTCACGCCGGCCGTCACCGCAATGCCGGCCAGCACCCAGTGCCAGCGCAGCGTCGCGATCGTGCGGTGCCGCGCGACGATCACGAACAGGAACGCGACGAGGCTCGTCAGCGCGCTCGCGAGCGTGCCCGTCACGCCGAGCGACGCAAGGATCCGCAGCGGATACCAGATCAGGCCCCATACCGATGCGCCGATCAGGATGGCCAGCGTCGGCAGGCTGCCGCGTACCGCGTTATTCATTTGGTTCGATACCCTTTATTCGACCGGCCCGGCCGCCGTTCCGGCAGGCCGTGACCGCGTTCCGTCACGCTATAATCGTCCGTTGCGACCCGTGCGCCCGCGGCGCCCGTTCGCAGCCGCGCGGCGCGCCCGCCGCTTCTTTCGCTCCAACCGGCCGCGATGGCCGCTTCGCCCGTGAACCCTCGACTCGACTCGCTCCAGCCCTATCCCTTCGAAAAGCTGCGCGCCCTGTTCAAGGACGTGACGCCCTCCGGCGCCCTCAAACCGATCAGCTTCGGCATCGGCGAGCCCAAACATGCGACCCCGGCGCTGATCCGCGACGCCGTGGTGGCCGCGCTCGACGGTCTCGCGTCGTACCCGGCCACCGCCGGCTCGGACGCGCTGCGTACGTCGATCGCGCACTGGCTCGAGCGCCGCTACGGGCTGCCGGCCATCGATCCGGCCACGCAGGTGCTGCCCGTGTCGGGCTCGCGCGAGGCGCTGTTCTCGCTCGCCCAGACGGTGATCGACGCACGCCCGTCCGAAACGGGCGAGAAGGCGATCGTACTCTGTCCGAATCCTTTCTATCAAATTTACGAAGGCGCGGCGCTGCTGGCCGGTGCCGAACCCTATTTCGCGAACAGCGACCCGGCCCGCAACTTCGCGTGCGACTACGCGTCGGTGCCCGACGCAGTCTGGGCGCGCACGCAGCTGCTGTACGTGTGCTCGCCGGGCAACCCGACGGGCGCCGTGCTGACGCTCGACGACTGGCGCGAGCTGTTCGCGCTGTCCGACCGCCACGGTTTCGTGATCGCGTCCGACGAGTGCTATTCGGAAATCTATTTCGACGAAGCGGCGCCGCCGCTCGGCGGCCTCGAGGCCGCGCACCGCCTGGGCCGCGGTTTCGAGCGGCTCGTGATGCTGTCGAGCCTGTCGAAACGCTCGAACGTGCCGGGCATGCGCTCGGGTTTCGTCGCCGGCGACGCCGCGCTGCTGAAGAAATTCCTGCTGTACCGCACGTACCACGGCGCGGCGCTGTCGCCGGTCTGGCAGCACGCGAGCATCGCCGCGTGGAACGACGAGGCGCACGTGCGCGAGAACCGCGCGCTGTACCTGCAGAAGTTCAGCACGGTCACGCCGATGCTCGCCGACGTGATCGACGTGAAACTGCCCGACGCGGCGTTCTACCTGTGGGCCAACGTGTCGCGCACCGGCCTGTCGGACACCGAGTTCGCCCGTCGCCTGTACGCCGACTATAATGTGACGGTTCTGCCCGGCTCGTACCTGGCGCGCGATGCGCACGGCACGAATCCGGGCCGCGATTTCATCCGGATCGCGCTCGTCGCGGGCACCCCCGAATGCGTCGAGGGCGCGCAACGCATCGTCGATTTCTGCCGGTCTCTCGCGCGGTAATCGTCCATCCGATCAATTCCATCCAATCTCCTGCGAAAACGAACATGTCGCAACAACTTCAGCAAATCATCGATACCGCCTGGGACAACCGCGCCGAGCTGTCGCCGAAGGCCGCACCGGCCGACGTCCGCGAAGCCGTCGCGCACGCGATCGAGCAGCTCGACAAAGGCGCGCTGCGCGTTGCCGAGAAGATCGACGGCAACTGGACCGTGCACCAGTGGCTGAAGAAGGCCGTGCTGCTGTCGTTCCGCCTGGAGGACAACGCGCCGATGCCCGCCGGCGGCTACTCGCAGTTCTACGACAAGGTGCCGTCGAAGTTCGCGAACTACACGGCCGAAGATTTCGCCGCAGGCGGCTTCCGCGTCGTCCCGCCGGCCATCGCGCGCCGCGGCTCGTTCATCGCGAAGAACGTCGTGCTGATGCCGTCGTACACCAACATCGGCGCGTACGTCGACGAAGGCACGATGGTCGACACGTGGGCAACGGTCGGTTCGTGCGCGCAGATCGGCAAGAACGTGCACCTGTCGGGCGGCGTCGGCATCGGCGGCGTGCTCGAGCCGCTGCAGGCGAACCCGGTCATCATCGAAGACAACTGCTTCATCGGCGCCCGCTCGGAAGTCGTCGAAGGCGTGATCGTCGAGGAAAACTCGGTGATCTCGATGGGCGTGTACCTCGGCCAGAGCACGAAGATCTACGATCGCGAGACGGGCGAAGTCAGCTACGGCCGCATCCCGGCCGGTTCGGTCGTCGTCGCCGGCAACCTGCCGTCGAAGGACGGCTCGCACAGCCTGTACTGCGCGGTGATCGTCAAGAAGGTCGACGCGAAGACGCGTGCGAAGGTCGGCCTGAACGAGCTGCTGCGAGGCGACTGATGGCGAAGCCGCACACCGTGGTCGTCTACGGCATTCCGAACTGCGACACCGTGAAGAAGGCCCGCGTGTGGCTCGACGATCACGGCGTCGAATTCGAGTTCCACGACTTCAAGAAGCTCGGCGTCAGCGCGCCGCTGATCGAAGACTGGCTGAAGGACGTGTCGCTCGACGCACTCGTCAACAAGCGCGGCACCACGTGGCGCGGCCTCGACGACGCAATGAAGGCGGCCGCCGAAACGAAGACCGGCGCGGTCGCGCTGATGATCCACAAGCCGTCGGTCATCAAGCGCCCCGTGCTGGTGGTCAACGGCCGCGTGAAATCGCTCGGCTTCGTGGCCGATCAATACGCGGCGCTGTTTGCCGCATAGGGCTGCCCGCGCTGCGCCTGTCGGCGCAGCCCGACGTCTTGTCGCTGCCGGCCACCGCGCCGGCATTTTTTATCGAAAGTGGTCCGAACCATGTCCGCCACCCTAGCCCTTACCGAACAGCTGATCGCCCGTGCGTCCGTGACGCCCGACGACCAGCATTGCCAGCAGATCATGACCGAGCGCCTCGCCGCACTCGGCTTCGAATGCGAGACCATCGCGTCGCACGGCGTGACCAACCTGTGGGCCGTCAAGCGCGGCGCCGACGGCCGCGACGGCAAGCTGCTCGCCTTCGCGGGCCACACCGACGTCGTACCGACCGGCCCGCTCGAGCAATGGAGCTCGCCGCCGTTCATCCCCGCGCATCGGGACGGCAAGCTGTACGGCCGCGGCGCAGCCGACATGAAGACGTCGCTCGCGGCGTTCGTCGTCGCGTCCGAGGAATTCGTCGCGGCACACCCCGGCCACCGCGGCGCGATCGCATTCCTGATCACGAGCGACGAGGAAGGCCCCGCCACCGATGGCACCGTGAAGGTCGTCGAGCTGCTCGAAGCGCGCGGCGAACGCATGGACTACTGCATCGTCGGCGAACCGACGTCGACCCACGAACTCGGCGACGTCGTCAAGAACGGCCGACGCGGCTCGATGTCGGGCGAACTGGTCGTCAAGGGCGTGCAGGGTCACATCGCCTATCCGCACCTCGCGAAGAACCCGATCCACCTGCTCGCGCCGGCGCTCGCCGAGCTCGCCGCCGAGCAATGGGACGAAGGCAACGAATACTTCCCGCCGACCACCTGGCAGGTATCGAACCTGCACGCCGGCACCGGCGCGACCAACGTGATCCCCGGCCACGCCGACCTGCTGTTCAACTTCCGCTTCTCGACCGCGAGCACGGTCGAGGGCCTGCAGGCACGCGTGCACGCGATCCTCGACAAGCACGGCCTCGAATACACGCTGAAATGGTCGGTGAGCGGCCTGCCGTTCCTCACGCCGCGCGGCGAGCTGTCGGGCGCGCTGGAAAACGCGATCCGCACCGAGACCGGCATCACGACCGAGCTGTCGACCACGGGCGGCACGTCGGACGGCCGTTTCATCGCGCGTATCTGCCCGCAGGTGATCGAGTTCGGCCCGCCGAACGGCAGCATCCACAAGATCGACGAGCACATCGAAGTGCGCTTCATCGATCCGCTGAAGAACGTGTACCGCCGCGTGCTCGAACAACTGATCGCCTGATGGAGCCTCGCATGACGACACCTTTTGCCACAGTCCGCGACCTGCTGCGCTACGCGGTCACGCGCTTCTCGAAGGCGAAGCTCGCGTTCGGCCACGGCTCCGACAATGCGTACGACGAAGCGGCCTACCTCGTGCTGCGCACGCTCGACCTGCCGCTCGACACGCTCGAGCCGTTCCTCGACGCACGGCTCCTGCCCGACGAAATCGCGGCCGTGCTCGCGGTGATCGAACGGCGCGCGACCGACCGCGTGCCGGCCGCGTACCTCACGCATGAAGCCTGGATGCATGGCCACCGCTTCTACGTCGACGAACGCGTGATCGTGCCGCGCTCGTTCATCGGCGAACTGCTCGACGACGGACTGCAGCCGTACGTCGCCGATCCCGAACAGGTCGGCGCCGTGCTCGAGCTGTGCACGGGCTCGGGCTGCCTCGCGATCCTCGCGGCGAGCGCGTTCCCGAATGCCGAGATCGACGCGGTCGACCTGTCCGACAAGGCCCTCGAAGTCGCCGAGATCAACGTGCGCGACTACGGCCTCGAAGACCGCATCGGGCTGCACCGCGGCGACCTCTACGCGCCGCTGCCCGCATTCCGCACGGACCCGGGCACGCGTTACGACGTAATCCTGACGAACCCGCCGTACGTGAATGCGTCGTCGATGGCCGCACTGCCGCCCGAGTACCGGCACGAGCCGGAGATGGCGCTCGCGGGTGGCGACGACGGGATGGACATCGTGCGACGCATCGTCGCCGAAGCCCATCGCTGGCTGCACGACGACGGCGTGCTCGTCGTCGAGATCGGCAACGAGCGCGAGAACGTCGAAGCCGCGTTCGGCGGCCTCGAACTCACGTGGCTGCCGACCAGCGCGGGCGACGACGCCGTGTTCCTGATCCAGGCGTCGGACCTGCCGCGCAAAGCCTGAGCCTTTTCGGCTCGCCCACCGTGCGGTGCACCGTTGCGCCGCACGGTTGGGTAAGATGCGCGTAGGCGGCCGCCCGGCCGCGCGACCTCAGGAGTCCGTCACGCGCCCATGACCCTCGACTGGCTACATCTCGGCACCCTGATCCTGACCATCCACGTGCTCGGGATCGTCGCTGCGTGCCACGCGATCATGAACACGCGCACGTCGCAAGGCGCGATCGCATGGGCCGTCTCGCTTGCGGCCATGCCGTACCTGACGCTCGTTCCGTACCTGTTCCTCGGTCGCAGCAAGTTCTCCGGCTACGTCGACGCCCGGCGCCACGAGCTGGAAATGTTGCGCATGCACACACCCCGCTCGCCCTGGCTCAGCACCGACGCGACCGACGGGCCGGCCGCCGACGCGATCGGCCAGGCCGCGGTGCTCGCGCTTACGCGGCTCGGCGGCATGCCGTTCCTCGGCGGCAATTCGGTGCGCACGCTCGTGAACGGCGATGCGACGTTCTCGGCGATCCTCGCCGCAATCGACGCCGCGCGCGATTACGTGGTGGTGCAGTTCTTCATCGTGCGCGACGATGCACTTGGCCGGATGCTGCGCGACTCGCTGCTCGCGCGTGCGGCAGCCGGCGTGCGCTGCTGCCTCCTGTACGACAGCATCGGCAGCTTCGACTTGCCGCACAGCTACGTCGACACCTTACGCCGGGGCGGCGTCGAGGTGCATCCGTTCGCGACCAACCGGAAGTTCGTCAACCGTTTCCAGCTCAACTTCCGCAACCACCGCAAGATCGTCGTCGTCGACGGCAATCGCGCGTTCGTCGGCGGCCACAACGTCGGCGTCGAATATCTCGGTGCGAAGCCGCGCCTGTCACCGTGGCGCGACACGCACATCGAGATACGCGGCCCCGTGGTCGCGAGCATCCAGTACGTGTTCGCCGAAGACTGGCACTGGGCGACGCAGAAGCTGCCGCCGCTCGCGATGCCGCCGCCCGCGCAGCCGGGCGACAGCATGCATTGCCTCGCCGTGCCGATGGGGCCGGCCGACAAGCAGGAGACGGGCTCGCTGTTCTTCGTCGAGGCGATCAACGCCGCGCGCGAACGGGTCTGGATCACCACGCCGTACCTCGTTCCCGACGAAGCCGTGATCTCCGCGCTGAAGCTCGCCGTCATGCGCGGCGTCGACGTGCGCATCCTGATTCCGAGCCGGCGCGATCACTACGTGGTATTCGAGGCGTCGAAGCTGTACGCGCGCGACCTGGTCGATGCGGGCGTGAAGGTATTCCGCTACCGGCCCGGCTTCCTGCACCAGAAGGTCGTGCTGATCGACCGCATCGCGGCGGCGATCGGCAGCGCGAATCTCGACAACCGTTCGTTCCGCCTCAATTTCGAGATCATGGTGCTGACCGTCGACCGCGCATTCGCCGACGAGGTCGAGACGATGCTCACTGCCGACTTCGCACAGGCGTACGAGGTCGATGCGAACGAATACCGCCGATCGCCTGCCTGGCGACGCATCGCGATGCACGTCGCGCGGCTGTTCGCACCGATCCTCTGACGGCCGGGACCGCGGCGGGCAGGCGCCCCGCACCGGCGCCGCGAACGACGCCGGCAGCCGTCACAGCAGCTTGTCGATATCCGCGGCGATTTCGTCCGGCTTGGTGGACGGCGCATAGCGCTTGACGATGCGCCCTTCGCGATCGATCAGGAATTTCGTGAAGTTCCACTTGATCGCCTTGAGGCCGAGAATGCCGGGCGCCTCGTCGGTCAGGTAGCGGTACAGCGGATGCGCATGGTCGCCCTTCACGTCGATCTTCGCGAACATCGGGAACGTGACGCCGTAATTGCGCTCGCAGAACGCGCCGATCTGCGCGGCGTCGCCGGGCTCCTGCTTGCCGAACTGGTTGCACGGAAAGCCGAGCACATAGAAGCCGCGCGCCGCGTACTGGTCGTACAGCTTCTGCAGGCCCGCGTACTGCGGCGTGAAACCACACTCGCTCGCGGTGTTGACGATCAGCAGCACCTTGCCGCGATACGCGTCGAGCGAGGCCGGCGCGCCGGCAAGCGTCTCTGCGCTGAACGAATACAGGGTGGACATCGGGCACTCCTTTTACGAAACCGGATCGACGTGGAGTCTAGGCGAAATTGCGCCATTGCGGCATCCGCCGAACGGCCAATGCCCGGCGCAAGCGGCGCGCAGTCTAGAATAGCGGTTTTGGCCAGTCATTTCCGCCGTGATCCGTTTCAATCAGTTCAGCCTTGCGCGCGGCACGAAGCCGCTGTTCGAGTCGACCTCCTTCGTGCTCAATCCCGGCGAGAAAGCCGGCCTGATCGGCGCGAACGGCGCCGGCAAGTCGACGCTGTTCTCGGTCCTGCGCGGCGAGCTGCACTCCGACGGCGGCGATTTCTCGATGCCGCCGTCGTGGCGGATCGCCCATGTATCGCAGGAAACGCCCGCCGTCGACCGCTCGGCGCTCGACTACACGCTCGACGGCGACGCCGCGCTGCGCGAGATCGAGGCGCGCATCGCCGCCGCGTCCGCCGCGCATGACGGCGCCGCCGAAGCCGATGCGCACGCGGCGTTCGCCGACGCCGACGGCTACACCGCGCCGGCCCGTGCCGAGGCGCTGCTGCTCGGTCTCGGCTTCACGCTCGCGCAGACGCGCGAATCCGTCGCCAGCTTCTCCGGCGGCTGGCGCATGCGCCTGAATCTCGCGCAGGCGCTGATGTGCCGCTCCGACTTGCTGCTGCTCGACGAACCGACGAACCACCTCGACCTCGACGCGATCGTCTGGCTCGAAGACTGGCTGCACCGCTACCCCGGCACGCTCGTCGTGATTTCGCACGACCGCGAATTCCTCGATTCGATCTGCAATGTCACGCTGCACCTGGAAAACCGCCAGGTGAAGCGCTACGGCGGCAACTACTCGCAGTTCGAAGTGCTGCGCGCGCAGCAACTGGCGCTGCAGCAAAGCGCCTACGAAAAGCAGCAGAAGACGATCGAGCACCTGCAGAGCTTCGTCGACCGCTTCAAGGCCAAGGCGACCAAGGCCAAGCAGGCGCAGAGCCGGATGAAGGCGCTCGAGAAGATGGAGCTGATCGCGCCCGCGCACATCGCGTCGCCGTTCACGTTCGAATTCCGCACGCCCGATGCCGCGCCGAACCCGATGATGGTGATGGAAGACGTCCGCTGCGGCTACCACGCCGACGGCGGAGCGGAGATCCCGATCGTCGAGCGCGTCGCGCTGTCGATCCAGAACGGCCAGCGCATCGGCCTGCTCGGCGCGAACGGCCAGGGCAAGTCGACGCTGATCAAGACGCTGGCCGGCACGCTCGCACCGCTGTCGGGGCACGTCCGCGACGGCAAGGGGCTGACGATCGGCTATTTCGCGCAGCACCAGCTCGAAACGCTGCGTGAGGACGATTCGCCGCTGGCGCATCTGGCGCGGCTCGCGCCCGACACGCGCGAGCAGGAACTGCGCGACTTCCTCGGCGGCTTCAACTTCTCGGGCGACATGGCAACCAGCCCGGTCGGGCCGTTTTCGGGCGGCGAAAAGGCACGCCTCGCGCTCGCGCTGATCATCTGGCAGAAGCCGAACCTGCTGCTGCTCGACGAACCGACCAACCACCTCGACCTCGAAACGCGCCATGCGCTGACGATGGCGCTCGCGCAGTTCGAGGGCACGCTGATCCTCGTCTCGCACGACCGCCACCTGCTGCGCGCGACGACCGACCAGTTCATGCTGGTCGCGAAGCACCGGCTGCAGCCGTTCGACGGCGACCTCGACGACTACCGCGACTGGCTGCTGCAGCACGCGGCCGAACAGCGCGCCGCCGCGAAGGCGGACAGCGCGGCTTCGTCGGGCGCGGGTGCCGCGGCCAACCGCAAGGACCAGAAGCGTCAGGCCGCCGAGGAACGGCAGCGCCTGTCGGTGCTGAAGAAGCCGCTGCAGACGCGCATCACGAAGCTCGAAAAGGAAATGGAGACGCTGCACGCGGAGAAGGCGCGCCTCGACGCATTCGTCGCCGATCCGGCGAGCTACGAAGCCGAGCGCAAGACGGAGCTGACCGATGCGATCCGCAAGCTCGGGGACGTCAACACGCGTCTCGAGACGGTCGAGGCCGACTGGCTTGCCGCGCAGGAAGAGCTCGAGCAGATCGGCTGACCGCTGTCGCGGCACAACCGGCTGGTACGCCGGCCCGGCGTGCCGGCTGCCTTGGCACCGCGGCACCTTGATATCGCGGCATCTCGACAGGCCCATCCGTCCTTCTTCGGGCCCGGATGCGACAAGGCCGGGCGCACGGTCCCGGCCTGTTCATTCACTACCGTCGTCACCCGGTTCGCCGGCCATCCGCCAGGCTGCCGGCTCAGCGGCGCGGCAGCGTATCGCGCGGCATCTGCTCGTCGTCGCCCATCAGGTACCGGCGCCCTTCGGTCGGCCGCCGGATCGCGGCAGCGACTTCCGCTTCCGTCACGTCCTCGGACACGACCTTGCGCGCGAGGCGCCCCTCTTCGTCAATCCACTCGACGATCCGGCATCCACCACCCCAGGGCTGGCGAATCGGCTCCGACACGCGGCAGCCGCGCAGGTTGTAAAGGCGTCCGCCCGGCGCTTCCCCATAGGATTTCAACATAGGTTCCCTTCGCATTGCGCGGTTCGACAATCCGGCCAAGGATAGGGAAAAGCGATGTCCGGCGGGTTACAGAAGCCTACATATTCTTTACAACGAATTACGCGCCAGATCGCCGGCAGGCCCGGCCCGCGTGCCGGTGCAGCCGGTCACTCGAGATCGCGCACGCGGTCGATCGCCTGCTCGAGCCGATCGACGGCCATCACGTTCAGCCCTTCGATCGGCTGCTTCGGCGCGTTCGCCTTCGGGATCAGCGCGGACGTGAAACCGAGCTTCGCGGCCTCGCGCAACCGCTCCTGCCCGCGCGGCGACGGCCGGATCTCGCCCGCCAGCCCCACTTCGCCGAACACGATCAGCCCCTTCGGCAGCGCCTTGTTGCGCATCGACGAATGGATCGCGAGCAGCACCGCGAGGTCGGCGGCCGGCTCGGTGATCTTCACGCCGCCCACCGCATTGAGGAACACGTCCTGGTCGAAGCACGCGATGCCCGCATGACGGTGCAGCACCGCGAGCAGCATCGCGAGCCGGTTCTGTTCGAGGCCGACCGCGAGCCGGCGCGGGTTCGGCACGTGCGCGGTGTCGACGAGCGCCTGGACTTCGACGAGCAGCGGGCGCGTGCCCTCCTGCGTAACGAGCACGCACGAGCCGGGCACGACCTGCTCGTGCTGCGACAGGAACAGTGCGGATGGATTCGCGACACCGCGCAGCCCGCGCTCCGTCATCGCGAACACGCCGAGTTCGTTGACCGCGCCGAAGCGGTTCTTGAACGCGCGCACGAGCCGGAACGACGAGTGCGTGTCGCCTTCGAAGTACAGCACCGTGTCGACGATGTGCTCGAGCACGCGCGGGCCGGCCAGGTTGCCTTCCTTCGTCACGTGCCCGACCATGATGATCGCGGTGCCCGACTGCTTCGCGATGCGCGTGAGCTGCGCCGCGCATTCCCGCACCTGCGCGACGGAGCCGGGGGCCGACGTGAGCGCTTCCGAATAGACGGTCTGGATCGAGTCGATCACGGCCACGTCCGGCCGTTCCGTGTCGATCGCGGCCTGGATCTTCTCGAGCTGGATCTCCGCGAGCAGCTTCAGTTCGTCCGCCGGCGTACTGCCGTCGAGCAGCGCAAGCCGTTGCGCGCGCAACGCGATCTGCGCGGCCGATTCCTCGCCGCTGATATAGAGCGCGCGCCGCTCGCTCGCGATGTCCGCAAGCGACTGCAGCAGCAGCGTCGATTTGCCGATACCCGGGTCGCCGCCGATCAGTACGACGCCGCCCGGCACGAGCCCGCCGCCGAGCACGCGGTCGAATTCGCCGATGCCGGTGGAGAAGCGCGGCACGTCGGCTGCTTCGATGTCGACGAGACGCTGCACGGGCGCACGCTTGGCGAGCGACTGGAAACGATGGGCCGACGGCGCCTCAGGAACCGATTCGACGAGCGTATTCCAGGCCTGGCACGACGGGCATTGCCCTTGCCACTTCGGGGTCTGTCCGCCGCACTCGCTGCAGACGTATACGGTTTTCTGTTTGGCCACGCGCGACGCCCTTATTCCGCGCGCACGGGCACGCGGCCGGCGACTGCACACATCAGCTCGTAACCGATCGTGCCGCAATGACGGGCGACGTCGTCGATCGGCAATGCATTGCCCCACAGCTCGACCCGCGCGCCGACGCCGGCTTGCGGGCACGGGGTCAGGTCGACGGTAATCATGTCCATCGACACGCGGCCGACGATCCGCGTGCGGACGCCGTCGACGATCACGGGCGTGCCTTCGGGCGCGACCCGCGGATAACCGTCCGCGTAACCGCATGCGACCACGCCGATCCGCATCGGCGCCTGCGCGGAAAACGTCGAGCCGTAGCCGATCGCCTGGCCCTTCGCGATCGTCTGCACCGCGATCAGTTCGGACGCGAGCGTCATCGCCGGCTTCAGCCCCGTGTCGGCGATGTCGGACGACAGCCCCGACGGCGACGCGCCGTACAGCACGATCCCCGGGCGCACCCAGTCGAAATGCGTGTCCGGATGCCACAGCACGGCGGCCGAGTTCGCGAGACTGCGCGCGCCGGCGATGTTTTCCGCGCCGCGCTCGAACGTCGCGAGCTGCTCGGCGACGCCGCGCTCGTTGTCCGCATCCGAAAAATGGGTCATCAACGTGATCTGGCCGATGCCGGGGCACGCGCGGGCGCGCTCCCACGCGGCGCGGTATTTCTCCGGCAGGTAGCCGAGCCGGTTCATCCCGCTGTTCATCTTCAGCTGCACGTTGACGGGTTTCGACAGCCGCGCCGTTTCCAGCATCCGCATCTGCTCGTCGTTGTGGACGGTCGTCGTCAGGCTGTAGCGGTCGATCACGTCGATGTCGGTCGAGCGGAAGAACCCCTCCAGCAGCAGGATCGGGCCGGCCCAGCCGAGCTCGCGCAGCTTGACTGCCTCGTCGAGGTCGAGCAGGCCGAAGCCGTCGGTGCCGCGCAGGCCCGGAAACGCGCGGGCGAGACCGTGCCCGTACGCGTTCGCCTTGACGACCGCCCAGACCTTGGACGGGCCGGCAAAGCGGCGGACGACGGAGAGATTGTTCGCGAGAGCGGCGGTGTGGACGGTGGCGGAGATCGGGCGCGGCATGGGAAATTTACGTAAAGACGCTTGCGAATCATCAGCTTACCGCGCCTTTTGAGCACTGAAGCCGACAACTTGCGGAACGATCGGGGAATCTTGCTAGTCCGAACTGGCGTATTTTCATGTTATAAAGCCGTGCGCACAACCCATTTCGAACGGAATAAGCCGATCGCATACCAGGCGGCCTACGCGGCCCTGCCGCAGCGACGAAAGCATCGCATCAGATGAAAAAAGGTTTTTACACCATCATGGCCGCGCAGTTTTTCTCGTCGCTGGCCGACAATGCGCTCCTCATCGCCGCCATCGCCCTGCTGAAAGACCTCCACGCCCCCAACTGGATGACACCGCTGCTGAAGCTGTTCTTCGTGTTGTCCTATGTGGTGCTGGCGGCGTATGTCGGTGCGTTCGCGGATTCGCGACCGAAGGGCCGCGTGATGTTCATCACCAACTCGATCAAGGTGGTCGGCTGCATGATCATGCTGCTCGGCGCCCACCCGCTGATCGCGTACGGAATCGTCGGCTTCGGCGCGGCAGCCTACTCGCCCGCGAAATACGGCATTCTCACCGAGCTGCTGCCGGCCGACCGGCTGGTTGCCGCCAACGGCTGGATCGAAGGCACGACCGTCAGCTCGATCATCCTCGGCACCGTGCTCGGCGGTGCGCTGATCAGCCCGCACATCGCGTCGCACGTGATCGCGCATACCCCCGCCTGGATCGGCACGCCCGCCGAAGCGGCGATGGCGATCATCATGGCGATCTACGTGGTCGCCGCGCTGTTCAACCTGCGCATTCCCGATACCGGCGCCCGCTACCCGAAGCAGGAACGCGGCCCGGTCAAGCTCCTCACCGATTTCGCCGACTGTTTCATGGTGCTGTGGCGCGACAAGCTCGGCCAGATCTCGCTGGCGGTCACGACGCTGTTCTGGGGTGCGGGCGCGACGCTGCAGTTCATCGTGCTGAAGTGGGCTGAAGTCTCGCTCGGCATGTCGCTGTCGGAAGGCGCAATTCTCCAGGCCGTGGTCGCGGTCGGCGTCGCGGCCGGCGCAATCGCCGCCGCGGCCCGGATCCCGTTGAAGAAGTCGCTGACCGTGCTGCCCGTCGGCATCGTCATGGGCATCGCGGTGATGCTGATGGCGTTCTACACGCGCGACCTGTTCCCGCCGCACTGGGCCGTGCACTTCGGCCACCTGCGCATGCCTGTGTACCTGATCATCGCGTACATCTTCCTGATGTGCGTCGGCGCGCTGTCCGGTTACTTCGTCGTTCCGATGAACGCGCTGCTGCAGCATCGCGGCCACGTGCTCCTGTCGGCCGGCCACTCGATCGCGGTGCAGAACTTCAACGAGAACCTGTCGGTGCTCGTGATGCTGTGCCTGTATGCGGTGCTCGTGTGGCTCGACGTGCCGGTCGGCGTCGTGATCGTCCTGTTCGGCACGTTCGTCTGCCTGACGATGTGGCTCGTGATGCGCCGCCACCAGGCGAACCAGCGCCAGTTCGACTCGGTCGCGCTGATCGGCGAATCGCGGCACTGACGCTACACTCCTCGTTTCCGTCCGCCGGCGCCGGTCTTTGAACCGGCGCATTGCCCCGATGACGCACCCGATACCCAACATCCTGACGATCGCCGGCTCCGATTCGGGCGGCGGCGCAGGCATCCAGGCCGACCTGAAGACGTTCTCCGCACTCGGCGCCTACGGCGCCAGCGCGATCACCGCGTTGACCGCCCAGAACACCCGCGGCGTAACGGGCGTGCATGCGCCGGACGCGGCGTTCGTGACCGCACAGCTCGACGCGGTGTTCAGCGACATCCGCATCGATGCGGTCAAGATCGGGATGCTCGCGAATGCGGCGATCGTGCACGCGGTCGCCGACGCGCTGCGGCGTTATGCGCCACGCTTCGTCGTACTCGACACGGTGATGATCTCGAAGAGCTCGCACGCGCTGCTGGCGCCCGATGCCGTCGACGCGTTGCGCGATGCGCTGCTGCCGCTCGCGACGGTCGTGACGCCGAACCTGCCCGAGGCCGCCGCGCTGCTGAACGACGTGCCCGCCACCACGGAAGACGACATGGTCCGGCAAGGCCGGGCCCTGCTACAGACAGGCGCGCGTGCCGTACTGATGAAAGGCGGCCACCTGCCGGACGCGTCCGCGAGCCCCGACTGGCTCGTCGAAGCGGCGCGCACCGTGCGGCTCGACGGTGCACGCGTACCGGTCAGCAACACGCACGGCACCGGCTGCACGCTGTCGTCGGCGATCGCCGCGCTGCTGCCGCAACAGCCCGACCTCGAAAGCGCGGTGCGCGAAGCCAAGACCTACCTGACCGGCGCGATCGCCGCGAGCGACCACCTCGACGTCGGCCACGGCGTCGGCCCCGTCCATCACTTCCATCGCTGGTGGTGAGCGCCGGCTGACGCGGCGTCAGTGATCCTGCGCCGCGAACGCCTGCGCGCGCACCGGCCAGTCGTCCGGCACGACGAAGCCGCGCGCCCGTTCGCACCAGGTGCCGTCACCGTCCCGTTCATGCATGCCGATCAGCGCGGGGGCCTCGCGCGTCGTCAACACGGGCGGCAGTTCCAGAGCGGCCGCCAGCGGTTCCGGCTCGAATCCGGTATCGGCGGCGGCACGTCGCGGCGCGAGCCACGCGAGCCTCGGCAACACACTCCATGCGGCGCCGGCGGGCTGCGCGGCCGCCCACGCCGGCCACTGCGCGTGCGTCAGCCAGAATCCGCGCGGGTGATCCGGCGCGATTTCGGCGGACACCGACGGCAACGGCGCGCCGTGCGGATAGAACAACCAGCCCTTGATGAACATCTGTGCGTCGGACGGTGCGCCATAGCCGAGCCGCGCGAACCCGTCGTGTTCGCCGAGGCGCAACTGGTGATCGAGCAGCCGGCTGCGCTTGCGGTCGAACCGGTCGACGAGATTGGGGCCGACGAAGTCGGCAAGCGATGCACCGTTGCGTACCGGCGCGCACAAATAGCACTTCACCGCGAGTTCCCAATGCAGGCGCTGACCGCCCGGCGCGTCGACGAGAAAATCGACTTCGCCGAGCGTCTTGCCATTGCTGCGCAGCGGGAGATTGGCCGCGACGAGCCGCAGCGACGGGCCGTGCGTCAGGAAATACTCGAGCAGGCATTCCGCGTAGCGGCCGAGCCGGGTGGGCCGGAACCCGTCGAGCGCGCGATGCAGCGGCCCGGGCTGCGCATCGAGCGCGGCGAGCCATGCGTGGACGGCCGACTGCCCGGCCGCATCCGGCCACGGGCGCGCAAGCGGCGCTCCCGGTACCGCAGTGAGGAGGCTCGGGCTGGCAAGCAACCAGCCCAGATCGCGAACCGCGGCGTCATGCAGCGTGTCGACGAGTGCGCACGCCGCGCCCGTCGTCATTGCCCGGCCGGCCCGTTCACGTCGGCGCCTTCCGCGCGCCGGAACGTGTCGCGTGCGAGGCACAGGTCGGCCCATGCCTTCGATTTGTCCTGCAGGCTGCGCAACAGGTATGCCGGGTGGTAGGTCACGATCACCGGCACGCCCTCGTACGCATGCACGCGGCCGCGCAGCGACGCGATGCTCGCATCCGTCTTCAGCAGGGTCTGCGCGGCGAAACGGCCGAGCGCGACGATCAGCTTCGGCTTCACGAGCGCGACCTGACGCTGCAGATAAGGCTCGCAGCGAGCGACCTCGTCCGGCTCCGGGTTGCGGTTGCCGGGCGGCCGGCACTTGATCACGTTCGCGATGTACACGTTGTCGCCGCGCTGGAGCGACAGCGACTGCAGCATGTTGTCGAGCAGCTTGCCGGCCTGGCCGACGAACGGCTCGCCCTGCTTGTCCTCGTTCTCGCCCGGCGCTTCGCCGATCAGCATCCAGTCCGCTTCGCGGTCGCCGACACCGAACACGGTGTTGGTCCGCTTCTCGCACAACCGGCAGAGCGTGCAGTCGGCCACGCGCGCGGCCAGCGCGTCCCAGTCGAGTGTCGCAACCGGAGTTTCGGCGCGTCGCAATGGGGCCGTCGGCGCGGGATCGCCCGGCGGCGCCGCATCGAACCACGCAAAATCGTCGGCTCCGGCAGGCGGCGCATCGTCCATCGGCGGCATCGTGTCGGTCGATGCGACCGGCGCGGCGCGTGCGGGCACGCGATCGTCGTCGACGCGGTGCGCCGGGGCGGCAGGCTCGCGAACCGGCGGAACATCGACGCTCCGCGCCACTGCCGGCGTCGCCTCGTCTTGCACCGGCGTGCGCGCAGGTCGCTCGGTCGCAACGACGGCAGGTGCGGCGTTCGCCGCCCCCGTTTGCGCCGCGGCGGGCGCTTCGACTGCCGCGCCCGCGTCCGCGCCTTCATTCGCGCCCTGCCCGCGCCGCACCCAGATCTGCGCGAGGCCTATTTCCTCGAGCGCCGCTTCAGCCCATGCCATGCGCGTCCCCCTCATCCTTGTTCAGCGTCAGACGCATCACGATCGCGTCTTCCCGGCTGTGGTGCTTCGCCGGGTAGTAATTCTTGCGCCGGCCGATCGTCACGAAGCCGAAGCGCTCGTACAGATGGATCGCGCGCGGATTGGACGGCCGCACCTCGAGCAGCACGCCGTCGAGCCGCTCCGCACGCGAAATGCGCACGGCCTCGCGCAGCAACGCAAGGCCCGCACCCGCGCGCTGCGCGGCCGGCGCGACGCACAGGTTCAGCAGGTGCATCTCGTCGACCACCGGCATCAGCACGCAATAGCCGACGAGCGAACCCGTCACGTGCCGCAGGCACACGCCCAGGTAGCCGTTGCGCAACGAATCCTCGAAGTTGCCGCGGCTCCACGGGAACTCGTACGCGACGTGCTCGATCGCGACGACCTCGTCGAGATCGGCATCCGTCATCGGCGCCAGGTAGCGGTCGCTCAGCAGGACGCCCGTCATCCCTTCGCTCCGCCTGCCTGAGCGGCGCGTGCCGCGACGCGCTCGGCGGTCGTCTGTGCCACCTTGTCGCGCACGTATTCCGGTGCGGCCTGGTCGGCCGGCACCGCACGGCCGGCACGGAACTCGCGCAGCGCGGCATGGGCGACCGCCAGCGCGTGCGGCATCGCGTCGCCGTCGATCACGGCCGCGTGCGCCGCGGCCGGCAACTGCGCGCCGAACGCGGCGGCCGCGTTGCCCGCGAGCGTGAACGGCGTATCGGGCACGCCGACCGCACCCGGCGCATCGAGCGAAGCCGGATGCAGCGTGAGCCAGTCGCGGGCGCTTTCGTCCCACGCGAAGTCCGCCCAGTAGGCTTCGTCCATCCGCGCATCCAGCGCGGCGAGGACGCGGGTCGTACCGGGGGCGCGCAGCCGCGCGTGCTCGGCGCACGCGAGCAGCGTGCCGATCGGCACGACCGGCAGCCCGCGCCCGAACGCGAGCCCCTGGGTGATGCCCGTCGCGGTGCGCAGGCCCGTGAACGACCCGGGGCCCGCGCCGAACGCGATCGCGTCGCAATCGGCGAGCGTCAGCCCCGATTCGGCGAAGAGTTCCTGGATTGCCGGCAGCACGCGCGTGCTCGACACGGCGCCCGTCAGTTCGTGGCGGACCCAGGTTTGCGGGATGGAAACGGCGTCATCGGCGTGGGCCGAGCGCAGCAGCGCGACCGAGCAGTATTCGGTCGACGTATCGATGGCGAGGAGCACTGTTTGCGTCATGGGCGACATTGTAATGCGGCACCCCGCTCCCACGGGCGATCGGGCCCGATCCGTGCGCACGCGCACGCCCGGCGGCGGTTTGGAAGGATCGCTCGACCCCGCGCGGCGGTTTGGAAGGATCGCTCGACCCCGCGCGGCGGTCCGCTTGTTAAGATCGCCCGACCTGAAACCCTTACGGAGACACCCGATGAGCGAACTCACCGCCCAATTCGACCAGGCCCAGATCGACGTCAAGCAACTGACCGAACGGCCGGGCAATCTGACCCTGCTGCGCCTGTACGCGCTCTTCAAGCAGGCGACCGACGGCGACGCCCATGGCGACAAGCCGGGCTTCACCGACATCGTCGGCAAATACAAGTACGACGCATGGGATGCGCTGAAGGGCACGT
Source organism: Burkholderia reimsis (assembly GCF_003294055.1). Lineage (NCBI taxonomy): Bacteria > Pseudomonadati > Pseudomonadota > Betaproteobacteria > Burkholderiales > Burkholderiaceae > Burkholderia > Burkholderia reimsis. The sequence goes on along the minus strand of NZ_QMFZ01000004.1, from coordinate 36,061 downwards.
CGCAGGATGCGGCAAAGCAGCAGTACATCGAACTCGTCGAATCGCTGAAGAACGGCACGGCATCCTGACCGAATAGCCTCCGGCCGTCCCCGGCCGCCCCCCGGTTGCAATAGGCAATCAAATCAGTGGCGCAGCGCAGCAAATCTCTTTATAATGCTGGCTGCGTCATCTCCGCGCTCGGCTCGCAAGCCGTTCCGGCCCGACGCCTCGTAGCGTTAAGCTCCAATCCGGTTTAGAACCTGTCCCCTCCTGCTTCGACCTTCGCGGTCGTCACTTATCAGGCTGGCGGCCCCGCTCCTGAAGCGCGCCGCACCCAAAACAGCTTCTAATGCCTCATCCGCCGACGGTTCGGCGGATTGCACCCGTTTCCCGATTTGCTCGCTGAATCCGACGACTTGGGTATGCGCGATTGGCGCCGACGTTTCACCCACTGTGTTTCAAGGATTGTTATGACTTCGAGCATCAACTCCAGCCCGCTCAACGCGATCGCCGACCAGGCGCTCGGTCTCGACGACGCCGCCGCACCGGCCGCGGTCGAACCGGCGTCGGACGAGCCGAGCTTCGCGTCGCTCGGGTTGTCGCCGGAGATCGTCTCCGCGCTGCAGGCCGCCGGCTATGTGAAGCCGACGCCGGTCCAGCAGCGCGCGATTCCGGCCGGCATCGCCGGCCGTGACCTGCTGGTCTCGAGCCCGACCGGTTCGGGCAAGACCGCTGCATTCATGCTGCCCGCGATCGAACGTTTCGCGCAGCTCCAGAAGGCACAGGCGCAGCAACCGCGCGCGCCGCGTGAACCGAACCAGGGCGACCGCCGTGCGCGCCGCCCGCAACCCGTCGCGCGCCCGGGCCTGCTCGTGCTGACGCCGACCCGCGAACTCGCGATGCAGGTCACCACCGCCGCGTCGACCTACGGCAAGCACCTGAAGCGCCTGCGCACGGTCAGCATCCTCGGCGGCGTCGCCTACGGCCAGCAGCTGATGCTGCTCGCGAAGAACCCCGAAATCCTGGTCGCCACGCCGGGCCGTCTGCTCGATCACCTCGAACGCGGCCGTATCGACCTGTCCGAGCTGAAGATGCTCGTGCTCGACGAAGCCGACCGCATGCTCGACATGGGCTTCATCGACGACATCGAAACGATCGTCGCCGCGACGCCCGCGACGCGCCAGACGATGCTGTTCTCGGCCACGCTCGACGGCAAGATCGGTTCGCTGACGAGCCGCCTGCTGAAGGATCCCGAGCGCATCGAGATCCAGCAGCGCCTCGAGTCGCGTGCGAACATCGCGCAGACCGTGCATTACGTCGACGACCGCGACCACAAGGATCGCCTGCTCGATCACCTGCTGCGCGACGACGCGCTCGACCAGGCGATCATCTTCACGGCGACCAAGATCGATGCCGACCAGCTCGCCGGCCGTCTCGCCGACGCAGGCTTCGAATCGGCCGCGCTGCACGGCGACCTGCCGCAGGGCGCGCGTAACCGCACGATCCGTGCGCTGCGCGAGCGCCGTGTGCGCGTGCTGGTCGCGACCGACGTCGCGGCGCGCGGCATCGACATCCCGGGCATCACGCACGTGTTCAACTACGACCTGCCGAAGTTCGCGGAAGACTACGTGCACCGTATCGGCCGTACGGGCCGTGCGGGCCGTTCGGGCACCGCGGTGAGCCTCGTGCACCACGCCGAACAGGGCGCGCTCAAGCGCATCGAACGCTTCGTGCGCTCGCCGCTGCCGGTCAACGTGATCGAAGGTTTCGAGCCGCGCAAGGCACCCCCGCGCAACGGCGGCACCGGCGGCCGCGGCCGTCCGGGCGGCGGTAACGGCGGCGGTCGACGTTTCGGCGGCAAGCCGGGCGGCGGTCATGGCGGCAACGGCCGCAGCTACGGCGGCGGCAATGGCGGCGGCTGGAGCGGCAAGCCGGGCGGCAGCCGTGACGGCGGCCCGCGCCGCGACGGTCAACGCAGCGGCGGCCCGCGTCGCAGCAACTCCGCGTCGTAAGCACGCACGGGCGGCCACCGGCCGCCCCACGGATGGCACTGCCCATTCAGCCAACCGGCGCATCTGCGCCGGTTTTTTTTCGCCCCGCCCCACATTTCACAATGCGGAAAATTTTTTTGTGTCGTAAAAAATCATGCTGCGTGGCACAACCCGAGCGATTGCAGGATGGGAAAGAGCGTTTCTTATCTCGAAATCATAACTTCAAGCCATTGATTAAAAACAACTAAAAATTTGACTGCCGCCCCACAAAGCCCCCTGTCCCGCCGCGGTCGATTTGCCTAGACTCTTATACAAGACCTCACGAACCGGAACACAACGCTCCCGGCTTCGAGAACAGCCTCACCATCCTCAGATTCAACCCATCAGGCATCGCACCGCATCAAGGAGCTCATCATGTCGCGTCAGCAACAGGCACAGGAACTGCAAAAGCAATGGGAAACCGATCCGCGCTGGAAAGGCATCAAGCGCAGCTATTCGGCTGAGGACGTGGTCCGCCTGCGCGGTTCGGTTCCGATCGAGCACACGCTCGCCAGGCGCGGCGCGGAAAAGCTGTGGAGCCTCGTCAACAACGAGCCGTTCGTCAACGCACTCGGCGCGCTGACCGGCAACCAGGCGATGCAGCAGGTGAAGGCCGGCCTGAAGGCCATCTATCTGTCCGGCTGGCAAGTGGCCGGCGACGCGAACGTCGCGGGCGAAATGTACCCGGACCAGTCGCTGTACCCGGCAAACTCGGTGCCGCTCGTCGTGAAGCGCATCAACAACACGCTGACGCGCGCCGACCAGATCCAGTGGTCGGAAGGCAAGAATCCGGGCGACGAAGGTTATGTCGACTTCTTCGCACCGATCGTCGCCGACGCGGAAGCCGGTTTCGGCGGCGTGCTGAACGCGTTCGAGCTGATGAAGGCGATGATCGAAGCCGGCGCCTCGGGCGTCCACTTCGAGGACCAGCTCGCGTCGGTGAAGAAGTGCGGCCACATGGGCGGCAAGGTGCTCGTGCCGACCCGCGAAGCCGTCGCGAAACTGTCGGCAGCGCGCCTCGCGGCCGACGTGATGGGCACGCCGACCGTGCTGGTTGCCCGCACCGACGCGGAAGCCGCCGACCTGATCACGTCCGACGTCGACGACAACGACAAGCCGTTCCTCACGGGCGAGCGCACGGTGGAAGGCTTCTTCCGCACGAAGCCGGGCATCGGGCAGGCGATCTCGCGCGGTCTTGCCTACGCGCCGTACGCCGACCTCGTCTGGTGCGAAACCGGCAAGCCGGATCTCGAGTACGCGAAGAAGTTCGCGGAAGCGATCCACAAGCAGTTCCCGGGCAAGCTGCTGTCGTACAACTGCTCGCCGTCGTTCAACTGGAAGAAGAACCTCGACGACGCGACGATCGCGAAGTTCCAGAAGGAGCTCGGCGCGATGGGCTACAAGTTCCAGTTCATCACGCTGGCCGGCTTCCATGCGCTGAACTACTCGATGTTCAACCTCGCGCACGGCTATGCCCGCACGCAGATGAGCGCCTTCGTCGAACTGCAGCAGGCCGAGTTCGCGGCCGCGGACAAGGGCTTCACGGCCGTCAAGCACCAGCGCGAAGTCGGCACCGGCTACTTCGACGCCGTGACGCAGACGGTCGAACGCGAAGCGTCGACGACCGCACTGCACGGCTCGACCGAGGACGAGCAGTTCTTCGACGGCAAGAAGGTCGCGTAACACGCGCCAGGCGTGTCATGCCGATGCCCCCCGTCTCGCGACGGCGCGGCATCGGCCACCGAACAAAAATCAGGGAGGAGACGGCAGGCGCGCGACACCGATCGCGCGACCGGCCGCGCGGCCTGCGTGCCGCCAGCAACGACGCGCGCCGGCTTCGTCCGGCGCGCCCTTTTTCCAGGGCACGGCCCTACCGATAGACGATCACCGGAATTTTCGTATGGGTCAGCACGCGCTGCGTCTCGCTGCCGATCAGCAAGCTGCCGAGCCCGCGGCGTCCGTGGGACGCCATGAAGATCACGTCGCAGCCGCCGCGTTCTGCCGCCTCGATGATGCCGAGATACGGCGACGGATGGACGCTCGTCCAGGTGTCGCAGTCGACGCCGGCCGCCTTCGCGGCCGATTCGACCTCGTCGAGATGCGTGCGCGCCTCGCGCTCGCTGCGCGCCCGGAAATCGGCGGGCGGCTCGATGATCACTTCGGAAAACGGCGAGTACGGATACTGCGGCAGGCACGCATACGCCGTGACGCGCGCACCGACCGCCCGGGCCAGGTCGATCGCGCCGTCGATCGCCTTCTGCGACAGTTCGGAACCGTCGGTTGGAACGAGGATGTGCCGGAACATCGCGCCCTCCTTCGTCAAGTACACGCCGCAAGCCGCGATCCCATCCGGGGCGGCCGTGGCGCGTCGGACATGCCTCCTACGAGTGTAGTGCGCGAAACCGCCCAACCGGCCCCGGCAACGGGTTCGCCCTCATATCGGAAACACGCGGGCGAACGCGACCGGCTCCCGCTGCTACTCGCCCCAATATCCGGGCCGCTCGTAAGTGTGCTTCAGGTAGTCGAGAAACAGCCGCACACGCAGCGGCAGGTGCCGGCGTTGCGGGAACACCGCGTGGATGCCGATCGGCGGGGCGGCAAATGCGTCGAGCACGCTGACGAGCCGGCCGGCCGCGATGTCCTCGCCGACCTCCCACCACGAGCGCCACGCCAAGCCATGTCCGGCGAGGCACCATTCGTGCAGCACCGCGCCGTCCGAGCATTCCATCGTGCCGTTCACGCGGATCGACACGACCTTGCCGTCCTCCTGGAACGCCCAGCCGCGCTGCTGGTTCGCGTTTGCCGCGAGCGCGAGGCAGTTGTGCCGCGCCAGTTCCGCGAGCGTCGCGGGCGTGCCGCGCCGTACGAGGTACGCGGGAGCCGCGACGCACACGCGGCGGTTCTCGCCGAGCTTCAGCGACACGAGCGACGAGTCGGGCAGCTCGCCGAGCCGCACCGCGCAATCGAACCCCTCGTTGACGAGGTCGACCATGCGGTCGGACAGGTCGAGCGTGACCGAGACGTCGGGATGCCCGACGCTGAATTCGGGCACGAGCGGCGCGACGTGCCGCCGGCCGAAGCCGGCCGGCGCGGAAATACGCAGGTGGCCGCTCGCCTTGACGCCGCCGGCGGACACGCTCGCCTCCGCGTTCTGCATGTCGTTGATGATCCGCTGGCAATCCTCGAGAAACGCCGAGCCCTCGAACGTCAGCGTGAGCTTGCGCGTCGTGCGCACCAGCAGCTTGACGCCGAGCCGCTCCTCGAGCGCGTCGAGGCGTCGGCCGATGATCGCCGGGGCGACGCCCTCCGCATGCGCAGCCGCCGACAGGCTGCCCTTCGCCGCGACCGCAGCGAACGTTTCGATCTGCTTGAACCGGTCCATGACTCGCCGGGGCGGTGCCGCCGCCCTTCAAATAGCTTAAACGGCTCAAGATTAGGTATATTAAAGTAAAAGATCAAGTGATGAATAGCGTCTTTTTTAGCGCATACGATCACGAATAGAATTCACTCGACCTCTGAAACCGGAGCGCAAGGCTATGTCGGCCACAACGACACTCTCCTCTCCCGACGCAATCCTCTTCGACGCATTCGGCACGTTGTTCGACGTGCGTGCGGTGCTGGCCGCGGCAGAGCAGATGTTTCCGGGTCACGGGGAACGGTTGTCGCAGCTGTGGCGACGCAAGCAAATCGAATACTCGCAACTGCGCACGCTCGCCGATCCGGCCGGCGCCCGCTATCGCCCGTTCCGGGACATCACGCTCGATGCGCTGCGGTTCGCCGCGCGCCGGCTCGGGCTCGCGCTGAACAGCGCGGCCGAGAAGCGACTGATGGACGAATACGCGTGCCTGTCCACCTATCCCGATACGGTGCCCGCGCTGCGCAAGCTGCGCGCGCTCGACCCGCGCCCGCCGCTCGCGATCCTGTCGAACGGCACACCACAGATGCTCGACATCGCGATCAAGAGCGCCGGCATGTCCGGGCTGTTCGATCGCGTGCTGTCGGCCGACACCGTGCGCGCGTACAAGCCGAGTCCGGCGGCCTATGCGCTCGGCACCGCCGCGTTCGGACCGAACCGGCGCGGCATCGTGTTCGTGTCGTCGAACGCGTGGGACGTCGCCGGCGCCGTCTGGTTCGGCTACACCACGTTCTGGCTCAACCGCACGGGCGCGCCCGCCGAGGAACTCGGCGCGCCGCCGGACGGTACGGGCACCGGCATGGTCGACCTGCTCGCATTCCTCGCCACCCCGGCTCCGTCCGGCAGACCCGCAAACCGCACGCGCCCCGGCCCGGGTGCATGACGCTTGCAGCTGCCGCCTCCCCCCTTTACCGAAACCGCAACTGACCGACCAAGGAGATGAGACTCATGAGCACCCCGATCACGCTGCCGCAAGGCATGGCGATCACCGGCGAAATCAAGCCGGGTTACGAAGCAATCCTGACGCCCGACGCGCTCGCACTCGTCGCGGCGCTGCACCGCACGTTCGAACCGCGCCGCCAGGCGCTGCTGCAGGCGCGCGTCGAGCGCACGAAACGCCTCGACGCGGGCGAACGCCCCGACTTCCTGGCCGAAACGAAGGCGATCCGCGAAGGCGACTGGAAGGTCGCGCCGCTGCCGGCCGACCTGCAATGCCGCCGCGTCGAGATCACGGGCCCCGTCGAGCGCAAGATGATCATCAACGCGCTGAACTCGGGCGCCGATTCGTACATGACGGACTTCGAGGATTCGAACGCGCCGAGCTGGACGAACCAGATCGACGGCCAGATCAACCTGAAGGACGCGGTGCGCCGGACGATCTCGCTCGAGCAGAACGGCAAGTCCTACCAGTTGAACGACAAGGTCGCGACGCTGATCGTGCGTCCGCGCGGCTGGCACCTCGACGAGAAGCACGTGACGGTCGACGGCCAGCGCGTGTCCGGCGGCATCTTCGACTTCGCGCTGTTCCTGTTCCACAACGCGAAGGAACTGCTTGCGCGCGGCTCGGGCCCGTACTTCTACCTGCCGAAGATGGAAAGCCATCTCGAGGCACGGCTGTGGAACGACATCTTCGTCGCGGCGCAGGAAGCCGTCGGCGTGCCGCGCGGCACGATCCGCGCGACGGTGCTGATCGAGACGATCCTCGCCGCGTTCGAGATGGACGAGATCCTGTACGAACTGCGCGAACACAGCTCGGGCCTGAACGCGGGCCGGTGGGACTACATCTTCTCGGCGATCAAGAAGTTCAAGAACGACCGCGACTTCTGCCTGGCCGAGCGTTCGAAGATCACGATGACGGTGCCGTTCATGCGCGCGTACGCGCTGCTGCTGCTGAAGACCTGCCACAAGCGCAACGCGCCGGCGATCGGCGGGATGAGCGCGCTGATCCCGATCAAGAACGATCCGGAAGCGAACGACAAGGCCATGGGCGGCGTGCGTTCGGACAAGCAGCGCGACGCGACCGACGGCTACGACGGCGGCTGGGTCGCGCACCCGGGCCTCGTGCCGATCGCGATGGAAGAGTTCGTCAAGGTGCTCGGCGACAAGCCGAACCAGATCGCGAAGCAGCGCGACGACGTGCAGGTCGAGGGCAGGAACCTGCTCGACTTCCAGCCTGAAGCGCCGATCACCGAAGCCGGCCTGCGCAACAACATCAACGTCGGCATCCATTACCTCGGCGCCTGGCTCGACGGCAACGGCTGCGTACCGATCCACAACCTGATGGAAGATGCGGCCACGGCCGAGATTTCCCGTTCGCAGGTGTGGCAGTGGATCCGCTCGCCGAAGGGCGTGCTCGACGACGGCCGCAAGGTCACAGCCGAACTCGTGCGGGAATTCTCGAAGGCCGAACTCGACAACGTGAAGCGCTCGGTCGGCGGCAACACGCAGCCGTACGAGCGCGCCGCCGCGATCTTCGAACAGATGTCGACGTCGGAAGGCTTCACCGAATTCCTGACGCTGCCGCTGTACGAGGAAATCTGACGAAGCCGCCCGTCCCGATCGGGGCCGCCCCTGCGTCGGCGCCGGTCGCATGCGAATGACGGCACAAACGAAAGCGCCCCTCGGGGCGCTTTTTTCTTTGCGGCTGGAGCGGCTGCCGCGCGGCCGGCTAGACGGCTTCCCGCTCGCGCCGGTGCTGAACCCAGTCGCCCGACGCAATGCGCGGACGTCCGGCGGTCGCGTGCGCGGCGACCGGATAGTAAAGGCACGCGTACTGCCGGCCGCCGAGTTCGACGGTCACGTCGTCCGGCTTGAACAGCGAGTCGACACCCGGATAGACGCGCTCGATCTCGTCGAGCACGGGAACAAGCAGGTCGTCGATTTCGTAGACGTCGCCCCAGACCAGCGACTTGCCGGCCGACCCGGCAACCATCCCCGGATACGTGCCGAAATCGTAAAGCTCTCCCGGCAGCGCGGCGGCGCCGAGCAGCGTCGGCGCGGCAATTCCGTGCCTGGCGGCCGCGTGGCCGATGTCGTTGGCCTCCCCGTTTCTCAAGGTGCCGTAGACGAATACGTAACGCATCGTGGTTCTCCTCTTTGATTCGTGTGTTGCCCTGTTCACGGGCGATTCATGCGCGATCCGTGCGCAATTCCTGCGCAATCCCCCGCGCATCGATAGACCACGATACCGGCCCGATGGTTCGAACGCGCAAGCGCCTCTCGTCGCGGGCGGCCCTGAAATCGCCGGGCCACACACAACATTCATTTGGGCGCGGCATGATCGCTCGACAAACCGTCACATGCGCTTTCGCGGCGCCTTCTACAATAACGGCATCGCCGCAGCGTTGCCCGAATCGTTCATGAATCCGCCCGCCCAAGCCGACGTACCGAACCTGTACGTCATCGACATTCCGCCCGAATTCGCGCCGACCGCCGTCCATCCGATGCGCGTGCGCGCACGGCAGCTCGACGCCGGACGCCGCATCCCGCTGCATACGCATGCATGGGCACAGCTCGCGTACGCATCGCGCGGCGTGCTGCGCGTCGCGACGACCGGCACGACATGGATGGTGCCGCCGTCCCGTGCGATCTGGGTACCGCCGCACGTGACGCACGAGGTCGTGATCGTCGAAGAGGCGTTCTTGCGCACGCTGTACATCGACGAGTCGATCGTGCCGGAAGGGCTTGACGCGTGCCGTGTCGTCGAAGTGACGGGGCTCCTGCGCGAACTGATCGTCGCGCTCGACGCGCGCGACCTGAGCACCGCGCGCGAGCGCCTGCTGTGCGGGCTCGTGCTCGACGAGCTGAGTCGCGCCGAACCGCTGCCGCTCGCAGTGCCGATGCCTGACGAAAAACGGCTGCGCATGCTGTGCGAATCGGTACTCGCGCATCCGGCGCATGCGGAGTCGCTCGAGCACTGGGCAAGCGAGGTCGGCGCGAGCACGCGCACGATTTCGCGGCTCTTCAAGCAGGAACTGGGCGTGAGTTTTTCGCAGTGGCGTCAGCAGGCACTGCTGGCACGGGCCATTCCGCTGCTGAACCAGGGGCGCCCGCTGTCGCATATCGCGCGCGAGCTCGGCTACCAGAGCCAGAGCGCCTTTTCGGCGATGTTCCGGCGCGCATTCGGCGAAAGCCCGCGCGCATTCATGCTGCGCGGCTACGAACACCGCGGCCCGGAAGGCAGCCTCGCGGACGACGAAACCCCGGACGACGACGCCATCGGCGCTGTCCGCTGAACGCGTCGTTCGGGGCCATCAGCGCGTCAGACCGGCCGCACCATGTGGCGGATCGAGCCAAGTTGCGCGAGCCGCGACCCGGCAACCCGATAGCCCATGCGCAAATAAAGACGCGCGGCAGGATTGTCGACGAACACGCGCAATTGCAGTTCGTGCAGCCCGCGCGCACGCGCCCAGCGATGCGACATGTCGAGCATGTAGGTGCCGGCGCCCTGCCCGCGATGACCGGCCGCGATCTGTACGTCGCGGATGTGCAGCGAATCGCCCTCCTCGGTCACGCGCAGCACGCCGATGCGCTCGCCGTCGGCCTCGAGGATGAAGTTCTCGGATTCGCGCCAGCTCGCGTAGAACAGGTCGCTGCGCCAGACGAGCCCATGGCGCTTGTAATAGCCGCCCATGTTGCCGTGCGTCAGCGCTTCGGCAAACGGAAAATCGCCGGCCTCCGCGGGCCGGAGCTGATACAGGAGTCGCAGGTCGGTCGGATCGAGCATCGCGCAGGGGTCAAGAACGCATCCCGCCACGATAGCGCAGTCGCGTGCGGATGCAATCGCGGATTTCTCGTAGCGGCTCGACGCGTGATGACCTGTGGTTACGTGCCGCCTGCGGACACAACGGGAAACGCGAAATGAAAAAGCCCGCACGAGGCGGGCTTCTTCATTTTTTGGCGGAGCGGACGGGACTCGCCTACATCCTGCAGGCCGCGGATGCGCGTGCACGCGCATCCCTTCGAGCCCCGCCGGAAGCCGCGCAGGCGGCTTCCTCCACTCCGCGGTCACGCGCCCGCCAGCGGGCGCTATCGACGATACAAATGAAAAAGCCCGCACAAGGCGGGCTTCTTCATTTTTTTGGCGGAGCGGACGGGACTCGAACCCGCGACCCCCGGCGTGACAGGCCGGTATTCTAACCGACTGAACTACCGCTCCAGTCTTGCTGCTTGCCTGGCAGGCGTCGGTTGCTTCCTGCCGGCGCATCGTTTGTTCGAACGACGCCGAAATCTGGCGTCCCCTAGGGGATTCGAACCCCTGTACTCACCGTGAAAGGGTGATGTCCTAGGCCTCTAGACGAAGGGGACAACGCACTGCTTACATCCTTAATGCAAAAGCCCGTTCAAAAAACGTTCTTTGAACGGGCTTCGTTCTGGCGGAGCGGACGGGGCTCGAACCCGCGACCCCCGGCGTGACAGGCCGGTATTCTAACCAACTGAACTACCGCTCCAGCTTTTCTTACCCTCGCCCGCAGGATCTTGTCACGCTCCTGCAAGCGATGCGGCACTTCTACGAAACGCCGCCGAATCCTGGCGTCCCCTAGGGGATTCGAACCCCTGTACTCACCGTGAAAGGGTGATGTCCTAGGCCTCTAGACGAAGGGGACAACGTACTGCTTACATCTTTAATACAAAAGCCCGCTCAAAAACGTCTTGAACGGGCTTCGTTCTGGCGGAGCGGACGGGACTCGAACCCGCGACCCCCGGCGTGACAGGCCGGTATTCTAACCGACTGAACTACCGCTCCAGCTTTCTTACCCAACCCGCAGGACGTCGGTTACGTTCCTGCGAGCCTTGCGACACTTCTACGAAACGCCGCTGAATCCTGGCGTCCCCTAGGGGATTCGAACCCCTGTACTCACCGTGAAAGGGTGATGTCCTAGGCCTCTAGACGAAGGGGACAAAATCTTTTCAGATCTGTCTGACTTTCGCTATTCACTTTTCAATCAACAGCGAAGGCCGAAATTCTAACTGCTTTGAATCATTTTGTGAAGCATTTATTACTACCCTACTTGCTTCGCAAATCAACTCAGCTTGTTCTGATGGTGGAGGTAAGCGGGATCGAACCGCTGACCTCTTGCATGCCATGCAAGCGCTCTCCCAGCTGAGCTATACCCCCTTGCAGAACAGAAATGAGATTATATGGAGCTACTTTGAACTTGTAAATACCCTTTTTGCGATTGGAGCGAAATTTTTTGCGAAGCCGCCGCGATGTCACGCACGGGCAGCTTCGCTCGCCCCCGAATCTCAGGCCAGCGCGGCCTCGATGCGCGACACCACGACATCGCGACCGAACAGGACGAGCACCGCGTCGATCGACGGCGTGTGCGTCGTCCCCGCCACCAGCAGGCGCACCGGCATCGCGAGTTGCGGCATCTTCAGCTTGTGCGTGCCGAGCGTCGCCTTCAGCGCGGCGGATACGGCCTCCTTCGTCCAGTCGGCTGCCTTCAGCGCAGCGACGAGATCGGCCAGCGCCGGACGCACCGCATCGGTCACGTGCTGCGCAAGCGCATCGGCCTCCGGTGCCGGCACACGGTAGAACATCGCAGCGCCTTCCGCGATCTCCTTGACCGTCGTCGCGCGATCCTTCATCAGCCCGACCACGGCATCGAGCGCCGGGCCCGTGGCGATCGCCGCATCGTCGACGCCGAGTGCGGCGAGGAACGGTTTGGCCAGCTCGGCGAGGCGCGCGTTGTCGGCTTCCTTGATGTAATGCGCGTTCAGCCAGCTCAGCTTGCTGTGGTCGTATTGCGCGGGCGACTTGCCGAGATGCTCGAGATCGAACCATTCGACGAACTGCTCACGCGAGAAGATCTCGGCATCGCCGTGCGACCAGCCGAGGCGCGCGAGATAGTTGACGACCGCTTCGGGCAGGAAACCCGCGTCGCGATACGCCATCACGCTCATCGCGCCATGCCGCTTGCTCATCTTCTCGCCCTGCTCGTTCAGCACGGTCGGCAGGTGCGCGTAGACCGGCGCCTCGCCGCCGAGCGCATTCAGGATGTTGATCTGGCGCGGCGTGTTGTTCACGTGGTCGTCGCCACGGATCACGTGCGTGATGCCCATGTCCATGTCGTCCACCACCACGCAGAAGTTGTAGATCGGCGTGCCGTCCGGGCGCGCGATCACGAGGTCGTCGAGTTCCTCGTTCGAAATCTCGACACGCCCCTTCACCGCGTCATCCCACACGACCGTGCCCGTCAGCGGATTGCGGAAACGCAGCACCGGCTTCACGCCGGCCGGCGGCTCCGGCAGCACCTTGCCGGGCTCCGGACGCCACGTGCCGTCGTAGCGCGGCTTCAGGCCGGCCTCGCGCTGGCGTTCGCGCAGCGCGTCGAGCTCCTCGGCCGACATGTAGCACGGGTAGGCAAGCCCCTTCTCCAGCATCTGCGCGAGCACCTCGCGATAGCGGTCCATCCGCTGCATCTGGTAGATCGGGCCTTCGTCGAAATCCAGGCCGAGCCATTGCATCCCTTCGAGGATCGCGTCGACCGCTTCCTGCGACGAGCGCTCGACGTCGGTGTCCTCGATGCGCAGCACGAACGTGCCCTTCATCTTGCGGGCGAACGCCCACGGATAGAGCGCGGAGCGGATGTTGCCGAGGTGGATGAAGCCGGTGGGACTCGGCGCGAAGCGGGTACGGACAGGACGGGTCATAAACGGTAACTCGAACGCCTGGGGCGCATGAATGATTCGACGCGGGATCGACGGCGGCAGCCCGGACAGCAACGGGGCCGGCCGCGCCCGGAACGGGAAAGAAGCCGGAATTATACTCGCGCCGGACATCGCGCCAAGCGCGCCGCTTGCTTTATGATGTGCGCGCCGCGGCCGCCAGCCGGCGCGGCGCCGGCCGCACGGAACCTGCCGCGCGGCCGCTCGGAACCTATCGCCGCCGCGGGCCGTGTGACCCGCCGCCAAGCCGCCGGAGAACCATTCGATGTCGTCCCCTCGCCTGTCGCGCCGCCACTTCACGATCGCCGCCGCGTCCGCCAGCCTCGCCGCCTGCACGTCGTTCGGCGACAAATCCCGTTCGGACAATACGTCCGGCGCCACGCAGCCGCGCGAGAAGCCGGTGAAGATCGGCATCGCGCTCGGCGGCGGCGCCGCGCGCGGCTTCTCGCACATCGGCGTGCTGAAGGCGCTCGAGGCGCGCGGCATCCCGGTCGAAATCGTCGCGGGCACGAGCGCGGGCTCGGTGGTCGGCGCACTGTATGCGTCGGGCATGAGCGCACTGCAGATCAACAAGATCGCGCTCGACATGGACCAGGCGGCGATCAGCGACTGGGCGCTGCCGTTCCGTTCGCGCGGGCTGCTGCAGGGCGTGGCGCTGCAGAACTTCCTGAACAAGACGCTCAACAACCGGCCGATCGAGAAGATGGCGAAGCCGCTCGGTATTGTCGCGACCGATCTGCAGAGCGGTCAGCCGATCCTGTTCCAGCAGGGCAACACGGGGCTCGCGGTGCGTGCGTCGTGCAGCGTGCCGTCGGTGTTCGAACCGGTGAAGATCGGCAACCGCGAATATGTCGACGGCGGCCTCGTGAGCCCCGTGCCGGCGTCGTATGCGCGCAAGATGGGCGCGAGCTTCGTGATCGCGGTCGACATCTCGGCCCGGCCGGACGGCGCGGCAACCAACAACCCGATCGAGATGCTGCTGCAGACCTTCACGATCATGGGCCAGACGATCAAGACCTACGAGCTCGAAAAGTACGCCGACGTCGTGATCCGCCCGAACCTCGCGGCCATGGGCGGCAGCGACTTCAACCAGCGCAACGCGGCCATTCTTGCAGGCGAGGAAGCCGTCGCGCGCATCATGCCGGAACTGCAGCGCAAGCTCGCGGCAGCGCGCGGCGTGGCCGCCGCGTAAGCACGCGACGCGCAGGCCGGCGCGCGCCGCCGGCCGGCAAACGACGGCGCGACCGTCATTCACCGTTTGCATCGCCCCAAAACAAAAAACCCTGCCGCCTTTCGGTGACAGGGTTTTTTCGATCCGGCCGGACCGGCCGTCGAACGTCAGTTGTTGCCGTTCGCCGAATCGTCGCCAATCGTCGCGCGCACGCGCTGACGCAGATCTTCCGGCTTCATCGGGAACTCCGACTCAAGCCGGCGCGCGCCGGTGAAACGCTTTTCCCAGTAGCCGCTATCGAGATCGTCGACGCGGATGGTGCTGCCCGTCGACGGCGAGTGCACGAACTTGTTGTCGCCGATGTAGATGCCGACGTGCGAGAACGTGCGGCGCATCGTGTTGAAGAACACGAGATCGCCCGGCTTGAGGTTGCTCATGCTCACCTTCTCGCCGACGCGGCTCATCTCTTCCGCTCGACGCGGCAGCGACATGCCGAGGGTGTCCTGGAACACGTAGCGCACGAAGCCGCTGCAGTCGAGGCCCGAATCCGGCGAGTTGCCGCCCCAGCGATAGCGCACGCCGATCATGTTCAGCGCGCCGACGACCACGTCGCCAGCCTTGCCGGCCATGCCGGCGAGGAACGACTTCGCGCCGCCGCTCGACGGCTGCGCGCTGGTCTGCTGGAGGGAGGAATTCGACGCGTTCTGCGTCGAATTGGTGACATTCTGGTTAAAACTGCTGACTTCGTCGGCGAACGCGCCGGGTGCTGCTGCGAACAGGGCGCCGATGAATAGCCCGGCGATGGTGCGCGCGCATGCCTGGGTCAGGGATCGATGCTGCATTGGTCGATGGAATGTGCTTAAAAATCAGCTGATTGGCGGAAAATTTCGGTCGATACTAGCCAGCGCGTAATCGTTTGTCAAAACAAATTAATAAATACAATCGAGATGGTCAGACCATTGGCGGCCTATCACGCTTTCCAGACCGCTTTCAACAGCTTTTGTGTGTAAGGATGTGACGGTCTGCTGAAGATGTCGGCCACCTCTCCCGACTCGACGACGGCCCCGCCCTGCATCACCGCGACGCGGTGCGCCATCGCCCCGATCACCTCCAGGTCGTGGCTGATGAATACATAGCCGAGGTTGTATTTCTGTTGCAAATTCGCGAGCAGCTTGAGCACCTGCTGCTGGATCGACACGTCGAGCGCGGACGTCGGCTCGTCGAGGATCAGGATGCGCGGTTCCAGCACCAGCGCGCGCGCGATCGCGATCCGCTGGCGCTGCCCGCCCGAGAATTCGTGCGGGTAACGGTGCAGCACCGTGCGGTCGAGGCCGACTTCGCGCAGCACCGCGAGCGACTTCGCGCGACGCGCATCGGGCGTCATGTCCGGGCGATGCAGTTCGAGCCCCTCGCCGACGATCCGCTCGATCGTGTGACGCGGAGAAAGCGAACTGAACGGATCCTGAAAGACCACCTGCATGTTCGAGCGCAGGGCGGTCTGTTCGCGGCCGCGATAGGTCGACAGCGCGCGCCCCTGGAATTCGATCGTGCCGCCGGCCGTCTTTTGCAGGCCGAGCAGCGCCATCGCGAGCGTCGACTTCCCGGATCCCGATTCACCGACGATGCCGAGCGTCTCGCCCTGCCGCACCGACACCGACACATCCGCGACGGCCGTCACGGGTACCGAGCCGAACCAGCCCGCGATGCCCGGCCGCTTGCGCGCAAACTGCACGCTCACGTGGCGGGCGTCGAGCACGACGGGCGCGATCGGCATCACCGGCGCGACCGCGCGTTGCGGCCGGCTGTTCAGCAGCCGCTGCGTATACGGATGCTCGGGTTCCGCGAAGATCCGCTCGACCGGCCCGCTCTCGACGAGCCGGCCGTGCTCCATCACCGCGACGCGATCCGCGAAGTGCCGCACGAGATTCAGGTCGTGCGTGATCAGCAGGATCGCCATCCCGCGCTTTTCCGCTTCCTCGCGCTGCAGTTCCAGCAGCAGGTCGACGATCTGCGCGCGGATCGTCACGTCGAGCGCGGTGGTCGGCTCGTCGGCCAGCAGCAGGCGCGGCCGGCAGGCGAGCGCCATCGCGATCATCGCCCGCTGCCGCTGGCCGCCCGACAACTGGTGCGGATAGCTGTCGACACGCTTCTCCGGCTCCGCGATGCCCGTGCGCGCCAGCAGAGCGATCGCACGCTTGCGCGCCTCGACCGCCGATACGCCGTCGTGCAGCACGATCGTCTCGCCGATCTGCACGCCGATCGTATACAGCGGGTTGAGCGCCGTCATCGGTTCCTGGAAGATCATCGCGATGTCCGAGCCGCGCAGCCCGCGCATCTCGCGCTCGCTCTTGCCAGCCAGGTCCTGCCCCGCGAAGCGGATCGCCCCGCTCACGTCGGCGTCGCGCAGCAGCCGCAGGATCGATAGCGCGGTCACGCTCTTGCCGGAACCCGATTCGCCGACCAGCGCGACGCGCTCGCCGCGACCGATCTCGAGCGTCACGTCGTCCACCGCGACCGTGTCGCCGAAGCGTACATGCAGATGCTCGAGCGCCAGCAGCGGCTCATGCTGCGTCGATACGACCGCCTCGCTCATCGCTGGCCTCCCGCCGCGCGCACCGAATCGGCGATCCGCGTATCGAGTGCGTTGCGCAGCGCGTCGCCCATGAAGGTCAGCAACAGCAGCGTCGTGACCAGCACGCCGAAGGTCGACAACGAGATCCACCATGCGTCGAGGTTGCCCTTGCCCTGCGCGAGCAGTTCGCCGAGGCTCGGGGTCGGCGGCGGCACGCCGAGCCCGAGGAAATCGAGGCTCGTGAGCGCGAGGATCGAGCCGCTCATCCGGAACGGCAGGAACGTGATCACCGGCGTGAGGCTGTTCGGCAGCACATGGCGCCAGATGATCTGCCAGTTCGTGAGCCCCATCGCGCGCGCCGCGCGCACGTAGTCCTGCGTGCGGTTGCGCAGGAATTCCGCACGCACGTAGTCGGCGAGCCCGATCCAGCCGAACAGCGACAGCAGCACGATCAGCAGCAGGAAACTCGGCTCGAAGATCGACGCGAAGATGATCAGCAGGTACAGCTCGGGCAGCGAACTCCAGATCTCGATCAGGCGCTGCCCGACGATGTCGATGCGCCCGCCGAAGAAGCCCTGCACAGCGCCCGCGGCGATCCCGAGCAGCGTGCCGATCATGGTCAGGATCAGCCCGAACTCGACCGACACGCGGAACCCGTACACGAGCCGGGCGAGCAGGTCGCGGCCCTGCGCGTCGGTGCCGAGCCAGTTCGCGCGCGACGGCGGCGCGGGGTTCGGCACGTTCGAGAAGTAGTTCAGCGTGTCGTAGTAGTAATGGTTCGGCGGGTAGACGACGAAGTTGCCGGGCGCCTCGAGCCGCTTGCGCACATACGGATCGAGATAGTCGGCCGGCGTCGGGAAATCGCCGCCGAAGGTCGTCTCCGGATACGCATGGAACATCGGGAAATAGGTCTGGCCGTCGTAACGCACGACGAGCGGCTTGTCGTTCGACCACAGCGGCGCCGCGAGGCTCGCGGCGAACGCAACGACGAAGATCACGAAGCTCCAGTAGCCGAGGCGCTGCTGCCTGAAGCGCTGCCATACGCGGCGCGCGGGAGACGGCGACACGCGGGCGCGCGCCGCGTCGATGTGGGACGACACGACGGCCCGGTTCATCGCGCACCTCGCCCGGTGACGCCGGGCATGCAGACGGACGGTTTCATGTCAGCGCTCCAGGGTGTCGAATTGAATGCGCGGATCGACCCACACATAGCAGAGATCGGAGATCAGCTTGGTCGCAAGGCCGATCAGCGTGAACAGGTACAGCGTGCCGAGCACGACCGGATAGTCGCGCCGCACGACCGATTCGTACGACAGCAGCCCGAGGCCGTCGAGCGAGAACAGCGTCTCGATCAGCAGGCTGCCCGTGAAGAACGCACCGATGAACGCGGCCGGAAAACCAACGATCAGCGGCAGCATCGCGTTGCGGAACACGTGCTTCCACAGCACGCTGCGCTCGGAGAGCCCCTTCGCGCGCGCGGTCAGCACGTATTGCCGGCGGATCTGGTCGAGGAACGCATTCTTCGTGAGCATCGTGACGACCGCGAAGCTGCCGACGACCGACGCCGTGATCGGCAGCGCAATGTGCCACAGGTAGTCGAGCACCTTGCCGACGAGCGACAGCTGGGCGAAGTTGTCCGACGTGAGCCCGCGCAGCGGGAAAAGCTGCCAGAACGAGCCGCCGCCGAACAGCACGAGCAGCAGCACGCCGAGCACGAAGCCCGGAATCGCATAACCGACGAGCACGACGAGGCTCGTCGCGACGTCGAACGGCGAACCGTTGCGCACGGCCTTCGCGATGCCGAGCGGCACCGAGATCAGGTATGTGAGGAAGAACGTCCACAGCCCGATGCTGATCGACACGGGCAGCTTCTGCACGACCAGCGACCACACGCTCTGGTGGCGGAAGTAACTTTCGCCGAGATCGAAGCGCGCGAAGCGCTTCAGCATCAGCCAGTAGCGTTCGAGCGGCGGTTTGTCGAAACCGTACAGCGCCTTCAGCTGCGCGAGCTGCTGCGCGTCGACGCCGGTGTGCGCGCGCATCCCGAACGGCACCGCACCCTGCTCCGTCGCGCCCTTGCGCAATTCCTGCACGGCCTGTTCGACGGGGCCGCCCGGTACGAACTGGATCACCGCGAACGTGAGCGTCAGCACGCCGACGAGCGTCGGGATCATCAGCAGCAGGCGTTTGAGGATGTAGCTCCACATGGGCGTCGACTCGCGATCGGTAGGCAGGGTTGGACGTAGGGCGGCGTGGCTCAGTGATCGGGCTTCGCCCACCAGGTCGACACGACCCAGCCCTCGGCCGAATAGTACAGCGGCAGCGTCTGCGGGTAGCCGAGCGTGCGCTTGTACGCGATCCGGTGCGTCGTGCTGTACCACTGCGGGACCGCGTAGTAGCCATGCATCAGCACGCGGTCGAGCGCGTGTGTCGCATCGAGCAATTCGTCGCGCGACTGCGCGGTGCCGAGTGCGTGCAGCAGCGCGTCGACGGCCGGTGACTTCAGCCCGATGAAGTTGTCGGAGCCCGGCTCGTCGGCGAACTTGCTGGCGTAACGCGAGTATTGCTCGGCCCCCGGCACCTGCACGCCCGGCAGGCGGATCGTCGTCATGTCGTAGTCGAACGCGTCGAGGCGCTTTTGCAGCAGCGCGAAATCGGCCGTTCGAAAGCGTGCATCGATGCCGAGCTTCGCCAGATTGCGCTGATAGGCCGTCACGACACCTTCCATCGCGGCGCCCGAATCGTCGAGGATCTCGAACGTGAACGGCTCGCCTTTCGCATTGCGCAGCGCGCCGTCGCGATAGGTCCAGCCGGCCTGCGCGAGCAGCGTGCGCGCCTTCAGCAGGTTCGCGCGCAGCGAGCCCGGCGGATTCGTGTCCGGCTGAGTGACCATCGGCCCGAACACGGCCGGGTCGAGCTGCGCGCGCAGCGGCTCCAGCAACTTCAGCTCGCCGGGGCCGGGCGTGCCGGTCGCCTGCAGGTCGGTGTCGGCGAAGTAGCTGTCCAGACGCGTGTAGGCGCTGTAGAACAGCTGGCGGTTCAGCCATTCGAAGTCGAACGCAAGGTCAAGCGCCTGGCGCACGCGCACGTCGCGAAACAGCGGCCGGCGCAGGTTCATGAAGAAGCCCTGCATGCCGGCGCCGTTGTGCTGGCGGAATTCGCGCTTGACGAGCTCGCCGCTGTCGAAACGCTTGCCGACGTCGCGGCGCGTCCAGTTGCGCGCGATGTACTCGACGAGCACGTCGTATTCGCCCGCCTTGAACGCTTCGAGCCGCGCAACGCCATCGCCGTACAGCTTGTAGACGATCCGTTCGAAGTTGTTGGTGCCCACCCGCACCGGCAGGTCGGCACCCCAGTACGCCGGGTTGCGCCGGTAAGTGATCGTCCGGCCGTTGTCGTAGCGCTCGATCAGGTACGGGCCGCTGCCGATCGGCTGCTCGAACGCGAGCTGGTCGAACGGGATGCGCGAGCCGTCCGCGCGCAATCCCCACTTGCGCGAAAACACCGGCACGCCGCCGGCGATCAGCGGCAGTTCACGATTCGCGCTGCGGAACTCGAAACGCACGGTGGCGGGATCAACCACCACGGCCTTCGTGATTTCCGCGAAATACGCGCCGAACTGCGGCGCGGCCAGCTTGCTCTTCAGTGTGTCGAACGAGAACTTGACGTCGTCGGCCGTGACCGGGTCGCCATTGGAAAAGCGCGCGCGCGGATTCAGGTGGAACGTGACCGAACGGCGATCCGGTGCGATGTCGATGTCGTCGGCGAGCAGCCCGTACGCGGACGCCGGCTCGTCCGAACTGCCGGTCGCGAGGCTCTCGAACAGCATGTCGATGCCCGGCGCGGGATTGCCGCGCATCGTAAACGGGTTGAACTTGTCGAACGAGGTCAGCCGGTTGGGGTTCGCGAGCACGAGCGTGCCGCCCTTCGGCGCGTCGGGGTTGACGTAGTCGAAATGCCTGAAGCCCGGCGGATACTTCGGCTCGCCGTACTGCGCAATGGCGTAGGCCGCGTGCGCGGCGGTCGCGGCCAGCGCCGCCTGCAACACGAACACCGCGGCCGTGCGGCCGGCAACCCGTACGGCACGGCGGACACGCACGGCGGCCCGGGGCGAACCCTTCGTCATAGAGGCCCTGTCGCTCGAATGAGGGTAGTAACGAGGGACGATTCTACCCATTCAATCCGTCGGGCCAAAAGAAAACCGCCATGCAGGCGGTTTCTTCGTCAGCGGACGTTGCGCGCACATCACGCGTGCGCCCTGTCGATCAACGCCAGCCGTTGTGGCGACCGTTGTCCCAATGGCCGTGACCGCGATCCCAGCCGGGGCGGCCGCCGTGACGGCGGTACCACTCGTCGCGGCCCCAGTAGCGACGGCCGTCCCAGTAGCGGTCGCCATGCCAGCCGATCACGATAGTCGGCGCCGGTGCGTAGACGGGTGCCGGCGCGTAGACCGGCGCAGGCTGATAGACGACCGGCGGCGGAGGCGGCGGCGCATACACAGGTGCGGGCGCGACGTAGACCGGTGCCGGAACGCCGAGATTGATCCCGACATTGACTCCCGCCATTGCTGCGCCCGACACGAGCAAGGCCGTCATACCGGTCAAGAGCGAGGCAATACGCAAGGTCTTCATGGATTCCTCTTTGGGGGTTGTTGGATGTGTGATTCGACTATAACGGCAAGCGTTGCCCCCGCATATTTCAAGTTTGTAAGAACTGATGCGCGGCATCGCAACGGCAAGCTTGCGCTAACGTCTTGTAACAATCGACGGCCCGACGGAGGCGTCCAGGCTCCCTTCCGCCTTCGCCGGTAGGCGTTCGCACCGGCCATGCGCGCGCGCCGAATCACACAGTCGACGCCCCCCGATACCACCCTGGCGGGCCGCAGCGCCCTTCTCGCGGACGAAAAAAAAGCGGCACCTTCGTGCCGCTTCTCCGGTCGACGCATCGCGCCGCGATGCCGCTCAGCGCGACATCATGTTCATGCTGACGTTGTGCATCACCCACAGCGTGCCGACGATCAGGATCGCCGCGGTCAGCACCGTGTAGCTGAACGCCATCACGTTCCAGCGCTGGCCCGACGAGCCGTTCATGTGCAGGAAGTACACGAGGTGCACGACGATCTGCACGAACGCGAGCACGGCAAGCGCGATCAGCGACGCGTGCGGCGACAGCACGCCGCCCATCACGAGGCCGAACGACGCGGCCGTGAGCAGCACCGACAGGATGAAACCGGCGACATAACCGCCGACACTGCCGTGCCCTTCTTCGAGTTGAGACGAATGCGAATGGGCCATTTAGATCACGCTCGCGAGATAGACAAAGGAAAACACGCAGATCCACACGATGTCGAGGAAGTGCCAGAAGAGGCTCAGGCACGTCAGGCGTCGCAGGTCGCGATCGGTCAGGTCGCCGCCGCGAAACACGATCTGCCCGGCGAGCACGATCATCCACAGCAGCCCGGCCGTCACGTGCAGCCCGTGCGTACCGACCAGCGTGAAGAACGCCGACAGGAACGCGCTGCGCTGCGGGCCCGCGCCTTCCGCGATCAGGTGCGAGAACTCGCGCAGCTCCATCACGAGAAACGCCGCGCCGAGCACGAACGTCACCGCGAGCCACGCGAGCAGCGCGCCACGCCGCTGCTTGTACGCGGCGAGCATCGCAAAACCGTACGTGATGCTCGACAGCAGCAGCGCGGCGGTTTCCACCGCGACGCCCGGAATGTCGAACAGGTCTTTCGCGGTCGGCCCGCCCGCATACTGCTGGCCAAGCACCGCGAACGTCGCGAACAGCGCGGCAAAGATCACGCAGTCGGTCATCAGGTACAGCCAGAACCCGAACACCGAATGCGACGGCGGATGGTCGTCGTGCTCGAGCAGGGTCGCGCTCAAGGTTTTCTGCAACATCAGTTGGCCTCCAGTTCCACGTCGTCGACGCGCGCGGCCACGCGCTGCGTCGGCTGCTTGTCTTCGGTCTTGCGCACCGTCGACGCAGGGATGTAATAACCGTCGTTATCGCGCGAGCTGTAGATCACGAGCGTCGCGACGATCCCGACGAGCCCGCCGATCGCCATCCACCAGATGTGCCACACCAGCGCGAAGCCGAGCACCAGGCTGAAGATCGCCACCACGAGGCCCGCGCAGGTATTCGACGGCATGTGGATGTCGCGGAACGACGCCGGGTTCGGCCGGCCTTCGCCGCGCGCCTTCATGTCCGCATACGCGTCGAGCGTGCGCACCTGCGGGATCACCGCGAAGTTGTAGTCGGCCGGCGGCGACGAGGTCGCCCACTCCAGCGTGCGGCCGCCCCACGGATCGCCTGTCGTGTCGCGGTATGCCGGCAGGTTGCGGTTGCGGATGCTGACTACCAGTTGCAGCAACTGGCACGCAATGCCGACCGCGATCAGCACGGCGCCGAATGCGGCGACCAGCAGCCACGGATGCCAGGCCGGGTTGTCGTAGTGGTTGAGCCGGCGCGTCATGCCCATGAAGCCGAGCACGTAGAGCGGCACGAACGCGACGTAGAAGCCGACCTGCCAGAACCAGAACGCAGCCTTGCCCAGCTTCTCGTTCAGCTTGAAGCCGAACGCCTTCGGGAACCAGTAGTTGAAGCCCGCGAGATAACCGAACAGCACGCCGCCGATGATCACGTTGTGGAAGTGCGCGATCAGGAACAGGCTGTTGTGCAGCACGAAGTCCGCACCCGGAATCGCCATCATCACGCCGGTCATGCCGCCGATCGTGAACGTGACCATGAAGCCGATCGTCCACAGCACGGGCGTCGTGAATTCGATCCGGCCGCGATACATCGTGAACAGCCAGTTGAACACCTTCACGCCGGTCGGGATCGCGATGATCATCGTCATGATGCCGAAGAACGCGTTCACGTTCGCACCCGAGCCCATCGTGAAGAAGTGGTGCAGCCACACGAGGAACGACAGCACCATGATCGCGCAGGTCGCGTACACCATCGTCTTGTAGCCGAACAGCGGCTTCTTCGCGAACGTCGCGATGACTTCCGAGAAGATCCCGAACGCCGGCAGGATCAGGATGTACACCTCCGGATGGCCCCACGCCCAGATCAGGTTCAGGTACAGCATCGCGTTGCCGCCGGCTTCGTTCGTGAAGAAGTGCATGCCGAGGTAACGGTCGAGGCCGAGCAGCGCGAGCGTCGCGGTCAGGATCGGGAACGACGCCATGATCAGCACGTTCGTGCAGAGCGCGGTCCACGTGAACACCGGCATCTTCATCAGCGTCATGCCCGGCGCGCGCATCTTGATGATCGTCACGAAGAAGTTCACGCCGGTCAGCAGCGTGCCGACACCCGATATCTGCAGCGCCCACAGGTAGTAGTCGACCCCTACCCCCGGACTGAACTGCAGCTCCGACAGCGGCGGATACGCGAGCCAGCCCGTCTGCGCGAATTCGCCGATCACGAGCGACACGTTGATCAGGATCGCACTGACGGCCGTCATCCAGAAGGAGAGCGAGTTGATGAACGGGAATGCGACGTCGCGCGCGCCGATCTGCAGCGGCACGACCAGGTTCATCAGGCCGACCATGAACACCATCGCCATGAAGAAGATCATGATCACGCCGTGTGCCGTGAAGACCTGGTCATAGTGGTGCGGCGGCAGGTAGCCGGGCCCGTTGTACGAGAGCGCGAGCTGCATGCGCATCATGATCGCGTCGGCGAAGCCGCGCAGCAGCATGATCAGCGCGACGATGATGTACATCACGCCGAGTCTCTTGTGGTCGACCGTGGTCAGCCATTCCGTCCACAGCCATTTCCACCGGCCGGTGATCGTCAGCGCGGCGAGAATGCCCAGCACGACCAGCCCCATGAAGGCGCCTGCCCCCATGATGATGGGCTGATCGAACGGGATCGCCGAGAGTGTGAGTTTGCCGAACATGCGTTACCCCTTCGTGCCGCAGGCGGCGTCCTTCAGGTCGAGGACGTGGCCATCGTTGTATTTCGCGATGATGTTGTGGAAGAGCCGCGGATCGACCGACGAGAAGTAGCGCACCGGCGCCTTCTCGCTCGGCTGGGCGACGGTACCGTACACGGTCGCGTCGAGACGGTCGGGCGAGGCCTTCACCTTCTGCACCCATGCATCGAACTGTTCGCGCGGCTCGGCGAGCGTGCGGAACTTCATGTCGGAGAAGCCGCGGCCGCTGAAGTTGGCGGACGTGCCCGCGTAGTTGCCGGGCTCGTCGGCGATCAGGTGCAGGCGCGTCTGCATGCCGGCCATCGCATAGACCTGGCCGCCGAGCTGCGGGATGAAGAACGAGTTCATCACCGAATCCGACGTGATGCGGAAGTTCACCGGCGTGCCGACCGGAATCGCGAGCTGGTTCACCGATGCGATGCCGAGTTCCGGATAGATGAACAGCCACTTCCAGTCGAGCGCGACGACCTCGACGTCGATCGGCTTCACCGACGACTCGAGCGGCTTGTACGGGTCGAGCTCGTGCGTGGTCTTCCACGTGAGCACGCCGAGGAACAGGATGATCAGCGTCGGCACCGTCCAGATCACGACCTCGATCGCGGTCGAGTGCGACCAGTTCGGCGCGTAGGTGGCGCTGCGGTTCGATGCGCGGTAACGCCACGCGAACCACAGCGTGAGCAGGATCACCGGCACGACGACGACCAGCATCGCCCAGGTGGACGTCGCGATCAGCGCCTTTTCGGCAGCACCCACGCTTCCTTTCGGATTTAGTACATCTAAATTACATCCTGACAGGCTCAGGGCCGCGCCGATCGACATCAGCGCCACCCCGCCTTTTGAAGCTCTTCTTTTCATCACACCGCCCGAGGGTCATTGAATCCGTTTGCGTATGCCCGATGCGCATTCGATCCACGAAAGTGGCCGAATCATACGTCGCGCGAGTGCGATGAAGAACCAGCTAATGCGGAAAATCATCATTGCAGAATCTGTTGTGAGACACATTGTCGCGGGGCAATTTCACGCAGCCGCAAGCGGGCCCGGCGCTACCTGCGCCGGACCGAGATCGATGTGCACGCAACGGCTGTACCGCCGTGCGATGAGCCCCGCTCGCGCGAAGTGCCGCGATCAGCCGCGCGTCGATGCCATGTACGACGGCTGCGGCTGCGCTGGGCTGTCCCCTGCCGGCAGCTTCGAATGGCTCGCGTCTTGGATCAGCCTTCCGACAGTCGGATCGATCGCGTCGGTGAACGGCTTCGGATCGATGCCGACCGCCAGCACGACCAGTGCGAGCGACGCGAACATCACGATCTCGCGACGGTTCAGGTCGGCGAGCTTCGCGATCCGCTGGCTCGCGACCTTGCCGAACACGACGCGCTTGAGCATCCACAGCGTGTACGACGCGCTGAGGATCAGCG
The DNA here is from genome assembly GCF_003294055.1 of Burkholderia reimsis. Classification (NCBI taxonomy): domain Bacteria; kingdom Pseudomonadati; phylum Pseudomonadota; class Betaproteobacteria; order Burkholderiales; family Burkholderiaceae; genus Burkholderia; species Burkholderia reimsis. Next base: position 9,863 of record NZ_QMFZ01000004.1, on the reverse strand, counting down.
TCAGAGCCGCGATCGCGCCGATCCAGAAGTTGAAGCGGATCGCGCCCATGATGACCATGAACTCGCCGACGAAGCCCGACGTGCCCGGCAGGCCGACGTTGGCCATCGCGAACAGGACCGTGAAGGTCGCGAAACGCGGCATCACGCCCGCGACGCCGCCGTACGCGGCAATCTCGCGCTGCTTCGTGCGGTCGACGAGCACGTTCACGCACAACAGCATCGCGCCCGCGACGAAGCCGTACGACACGAGCTGCACGATCGCGCCTTCGACGCCGATCCGGTTGAACAGGAACAGCCCGAGCGTGACGATCCCCATGTGCGCGACCGTCGAATACGCGAGCAGCTTGCCGAGATCGGTCTGGGCGAGCGCGATCAGGCTCGCATAGACGATCGCGAACAGCGACAGCGCGATCACGGCCGGCGCGAAGAAGTGGCTCGCGTCGGGTGTCACCGGCAGCGCGAAGCGCAGGAACCCGTAGCCGCCGAGCTTGAGCATCGCGAGCATCAGCGCGGCGCCCGTCGGGCCGTCGGTATAGACGTCGCTCAGCCACGTGTGGACCGGCCACATCGGCACCTTGACCGCGAAGGCGGCGAAGAAGCCGAGGAACACCAGCAACTGCGGCGCGAAGCCGAGCTGCAGCGTGCGCCAGACGGCCATGTCGAACGTGTGCGACTGCGCGTACAGGTACAGCATCGCCATCAGCAGCAACAGCGAGCCGGCGAACGAGATGAAGAAGAACTTCACGGCCGCGTACACGCGGCGCTCGCGCCCCCATGTGCCGATCAGCAGGTAAAGCGGGATCAGCGTCGCCTCGAAGAAGATGAAGAACAGCAGCCCGTCCTGTGCGACGAACACGCCGACCATCAGCCCCGACAGGATCAGGAACGACGCGTAGTACTGCGCGACGCGCACCGTGACCGACTCCCACGACGCCACGACCACCACGAGCGTCGTGAACGCGGTCAGCACGACGAGCCACAGCGACGCACCGTCGATGCCGACCCGCCATCCGGAATTGAATGCCGCCAGCCAGTTGCGGCTCTCGACGAACTGCATCGCGGCCGAGTGCGCATCGAAACCGGCGACCAGCGGAACGACGGCCGCAAGCCCCACCAGCGCGCCGACGAGCGCGATCAGCCTCGTTCGACGTGGATGATGGTCGGAACCGGCACGCAGCAGGCACGCGCCGAACAGGATCGGAGCCCAGATGGCCAGGCTCAGGAAAGGAAAATCATGCATGTCAACAGGGCCTTGATGAAGTCGCGCACTGCATCGGGGACAGGCGAGACGAAAGGAACGAAATCAAATCGACAGAAAGATTTCGTGAATCGCCAATGTTGGCAAAATGTAAAGCAGCATCACGGGAAAGCTTGATGCCGCTCAAACGCGATCGGGTTAACCAGCATAAGGCGATTGATTATTTTCTGCAGCGCAGCAGAGCATCGATTTCCACAACCCACTTTATCTTTATGATTTTTATGAGTAATTTTTTGTATTGCTTGATCGGGAAGATTGCAGAAATCGACGCAGCGCCGCATTTTTGACATCCGCCTGCCATTTCGGAGGGTCGGAACGAGCCGATTGGCACAGGACAAGACGGGGAAAACGCAGCCCTGATTTCTTACAAGACGCCTTTCATTTTTATTTCACATCGTCTTGCTCGACGCGGATCGAGCGAAGGGTCGCGCCGCCCCCTCTCCACACTCTCGCGGCCATGCACGACATCCCGCAACGCGGGCGGGTCACGCGCTACGGAGAACGGATCGATCACGAGCAGCAATGCCGCCCTGCTTCATCGCGACGAGAGGCGCGACGATCGCGTGGACTCCTCCGCGCAGGATCTGCGGGCGCTCGCAATACACGCGTATGCCGTCGGCCATCGCGTGCCGCCGTGCGGAACGCGCGCGGTCGCCGACAAAACGATGAATCGATGAGAGAAGACAGCCGGAACGGAACGCTGGCTCGCCAAGAGCATCACCTCGAGTCGCGCCGGACGATACGCGCCCTATCGCGCACGATCACCGCTCGACCCGAGCACTCATTGGACATTGAGCACCACGCCCACATCGGCCGGCGGACGAGATCCAGCCGCATCGCGCGTCGGGCGCCCGACGGACCGGAAAAGAAAAAGCCCCGCAAGTCCGAGAACTTGCGGGGCTTTGTCACCGCTTTTGGCGGAGACGGAGACCGCCAAATGCAAGCCCAAGCCGATCCATTCCCATCCAAATATCTTCCAACAATTCAATCACTTGCACAATCCAATCATCCAATTTACGCTAACAGCTTCCAACCCCATCCAGCGTTTTCTGATGGGCTGAATGATAGGCTAGAAGATCGATGCTAACCGACAAACAAGCAAAAGCACTGAAACCGAGCGACAAGCCGGTCTTTGATGGAAAGGTCACTGGACTGCTGCTGACACCGTCCAAATCCGGCAGCAAATGGACCCTGCGCTTCACCAGTCCGGTGACGGGCAAACGGCGCGATGCCGGCCTTGGCACCTATCCCGAAACATCGATCGCCGAAGCTCGCGAAAAAGCCCTGGCTATGCGCAAGCTCATCGAAAGCGGCGAAGACCCGATCGACCAGCGCAACCGGGAGCGCGAAGCAGCTTCAGTCGTGGCAGCCGCCCTCACTTTCGAGAAAGCCGCTCGAAAGGTTCACGAAGAACTCAAACCGGGCTGGAAGAACGAAAAACATGCCGCCCAATGGCTAAGTACCCTTGAGACTTACGTCTTTCCCAAACTTGGGAACCGCAAGCTCGACGCGATCAGCCCTGGCGACTGCGCAGACGCCCTCCGCCCGATTTGGCTGACGAAGGTCGAGACGGCCAGCCGCACTCGGCAGCGGATGCACGCCGTCATGCAATGGGCATGGGCACACGGTCACATTACCGCGAACCCTATTAGCGTCGTAGATCATCTATTGCCCAAGCAATCCGGCAAGCCGGAGCACCAACCTGCGATGCCCTGGCAACAAGTTCCCAAGTTCGTCAGTGCACATCTTTCAGATCACAAGCCGACCGACAGCACGCGTGCGGCTCTGCTGCTTCTGATTTTGACCGCCACGCGAAGCGGTGAGGTCCGCGGCGCAACATGGGACGAATTCGACCTCTTTGGAAGCGTTTGGAATATTCCCGCCGCACGCATGAAGGCCAAGGAGCCACACCGCGTGCCGCTTTCAGAGAAAGCATTGGCCCTAGTCAAGTTGCTCAAACAACACCGGTCGCACGAGTCCCTGGTCTTCCCATCTCCCCGAGAAAAAGTGCTGAGCGACATGACTCTGACTGCGCTTCTCCGCCGCGTCAAAGCCGAGAGCGATACGGCTGAACGCTTCGCGACTGCCCACGGCTTTCGTTCAAGCTTTCGGGATTGGGCAAGTGAACACGGCTACGCGCGCGACCTTGCCGAGCGTGCGCTCGCGCACACCGTTGCGAATAAGGTTGAAGCTGCGTACCACCGAACCGACTTGCTGGAACAGCGACGTCCACTCATGGAAGCGTGGGCGCAGCACGTCTATTCCGGTTGACAGCACTTGTCAAAAGGACGGACATAAAGGGTTACAGGCAGGACTGCCTGTAACCCTTTATTGATTCTTGCATTGAGTAGGCATTTCGGGTCCGCATGAATCAATGTCGATCCATATTCGCTGGTGAACAACCTATGGCCGAGATGTCTACGCGTGGACTGCTCCGTCAGCTCTCAAGCGCCTGCTTCTTCCCTTAGCGGGATCGGCGAGCGTCCGGTACCCGTAACGAATCGTTGCAGTCGATCCCAAGCGGCCAAGTAGCGGTACTTCGGCACCGCGGCCAACTGATCGTCATGCACGGCCAGAAGGCACTCAAGCGCGGACTGTTCGTGTCCGGCCAACTGCCACTGGTGCCCTCGTTCGGCGCGTTCAATACAAGCGTCCAGTGCCGCCTCTGCCTGCCGATACAGATCGAGGTCGGCTCCGGATGCAGTTTCCTCCCGCAGATAGAACGCCAAATAAACGACACGCAGCAGATTGATAATCTGCTCCGATTCCCCCCGTCCGGCCCGAACCGTCGCGAACGCCAGGTGATTCTCCAGCGACAATGCTCGCACCTTCTCGGTCGACAACGGCAACAACATCTCTTTCGTCAGCCCGGCGCGACTTACACGCCGCATCGCACTTCTTCCCACCTTCTTATCCCTTCGCCCTTATCGGATCTTCATGCCGTCGATGGCGGCAATCCCATTACGCGGTCAGTCGTCGAGTTTCCCCGCTCCTTCATATCGGCTGCGCTTCCAGTTGTTCTTCGCACGGATACGATCCAGTATTGCGCAAGACGGGCACCAACTTCCCTGACGGACGCTGCCCGCTCGCGCCTGCCAAATGTGACCGCGATGGCATTGCCACGTCAGCTTGTGCTCCTTGCCGACGTAAGTGTCAGACAGGCATGCCCCGCCACGCTGAGCCGCCGTCTCCCGCATCTCCTCGATGCTCAGCCGTCGTCGATCGGCTGCACAGCGCCGGCACCACCGTCCCTGCAATACCAGCTGGCCAGTCACCATCCATTCATGCCCCTCCCGGCAACGGAACCGGTACTTTCCGGCTTGGCCGACGTACTCGGTCGACAGGCACACGCCGCCATGCGATTGCGCCGCCGCCTGAAGCCGTGTCAGCCCGTTCGCGTCGGTTTGCGACGCCGACCGAGCACACCGCAGGCACCATGTCCCGCGCAAAATCTCGCCGCCTTCCGCTTCCCATCGATGCCCCTTCACACACTCGACCGGATAATAGCTACGGGCACCCGTGTATGCCGTCGCCAAACATCGCCCCCCGTGCGCACGGGCTGCCGCGCGTAAGCGTTTCAGCCCGTCCGACAGCAGATTGCGCCTGGCGGATGCCTCGTGAGCGCACGAAGGACACCAGCTACCCTCGCTGATCTTGCGGCCTTGCGTTTCCCATTCGTGGCCTTCGGCACAGCGCAACCGATAGTATTCGAGCAGTCCTGTGAATGTCCCCCTGACGAGTTCACCGCCCTGCCCGGCAACTTTCGCCAGCCAGCTCTCGCGAATTGCTTCGTCTTCGCACTCAGCACATACCGGCTGTTTCCCGGCTCGATACAGAAGTGGCGTCGCGTGTCGCTCAAACCGGTGTCCGCGTCCACACTCGAAAACATATCGGGTGTGATAGCCTGCCCAAGTGTCCGACAGGCATCTCCAGCCGAATGTCTCGACGTACAGTTTGAGTTTTTCGAGCGACGGGTGATGTTTGGAATCAGTCACCGCTGCCGCCGTTCAACCGCCTACCCGCCAACGCCGGTCGATGACCAGCGCTGATTCGTGCCGTGGTGGCAAGGCACATCTCAGTTAGCCCCGGGAACACCGTCAAATTCTTTCCGCGCAAGCTCGCGAAGACGATTTCGCTTGGCCAATATGTTGCGGAAGAAATCGATCTCGAGCTTCACCGCCTCTTGCAGGAGAGGCTGCCTTTTTCCAGATACCTCCTCCTCAATCACGAGGGTCATCGTCTGTTGGTTTCCCGACTCTGACTTCTTGATCGTGTGATCAGTTATAAAGAAGCGCAGTCGTGCATTGGAATCACGTTTCCTCTTGATTCGCTGCCAGGACAGTTCGAAATGCTCGCTATTCTTCACTGCGCGTGCGAACAAGGAATGGTCTTTCGCGTCACAACCGATGGCTGACTGGTTACCGGCCATGTACAGCAATGCGTAGGGCACGTTGGATGTACTGACCTCCCGGTAGAGATACCCTTCCTGCTTGTGGAACTGTTCGAGCATCGATGCAAACAGTTGATCTGAAACCGACGAACCAAGAAATTTTTCGACCATGTAATGGACCGCGTCGGCGTGATTCACGAGTATGTCGACGATGCCCGCCGTAATTGGCCCAGGCCGTCGGGTCTTGTTTCGCCCGTTGAGCGATTTGGGATTTGCGAGAGAGCATTCGTCGTATGCGTCCTTGTCGAACTTGCCGATGTTCGCAACGTCACCTGCGGCATGCTTGGCGTATAACGGCAAGCTCTTTCCTTCCGCGTCTACCTTGTGGTCGACGTCCAGATTGACGACGTGTACAGGGTTGTCGCACTCCGGACAGACCGCATAGTGCATCGTCTTGCCGGTACGGCTCTGATACCAGGGATATTGCTTGCCAGTCGCAAAATGGAAGGCTCTCGCGGTTAACGTCTGACAATCGTGTTCGCCCTGCCGCAGCTTAAAAACGTTCATTGCTCACCTATCAATCGCAGTTGATCTCTCATGCCGGCGCGCCTAGCCTGGGAATGCAGCCCGCTTCCCGTCCAAATTGCCGCGCCACTCTGCAAGCTGCGCCCAGATGGATCGAGCTCAAACAGGTAACGGCGAAACGCCAGCAGCGACGACAGCATCCCTGCATACGACATGGCGATTCGCTCTCCCAACTTGCGCGGCCGGTTGCTTTTACATCGCGTGTTGAATGTCGAAGTCGTCACCAGGAGCCGAACGCTGCTTGAGCTGATTGAACGGCCCTACGTCGCATTTTGAGCACGGATCACAAGGGCAACGAGCCAACCCAAGCGGGTCAATCCATTAGCGTACCGAGAAACGTTGATTCCACCTGCAAGGCCGATCGGGTCCTTCGAGACGAACCAGCCCGACGACGGATCGTCGTATGTCGGTTATAGTGCAGCCCCGTTTCTAGCCATCAACCATGCTCATGAACACATCGGTTTGCGCATTCGACAGCGTTTGGTTAACCCGCTGTCGCAGTTCAGCTAAGAAATCTGGTCGCACAGCCAGTGTCTCGTCGTAAATGTCCTTCGAGTACCGCGTCACAAAGAGATCGCACCAGATGCGCAACGCCACGGCAAACGCCGTTGTGTCGTCTGAAACAAGATTCGCTTGCCATGATCCTGAACCATGACGCGCAAAGAGAATAGCGCAGTTGCTCTCCCTTACCATTCCGATAATTGGGTCGCCGCTTATCTCTCCAAGCACTACCCAATCATCCGGCCAGCTTGGTAAACGTTTCCCAGTCGTGTCGATTCGGTACCCGATCTGCCCTCCTTCCAGGCTCGCTTCGTTTCCGTACAGGTGAAGCCCTTCAGCCGACCAAGGAATCTGTAGGTCGGCGCCTCTTAGCGCCGATAGCCAAGTGGCAACTTCCTTATTCAACGACAACATTGATGCTACAGGCGTAGTCGTTTGACGCACGGCACTAGCGTCTACGCCTAGAATCTGACGTATTTCCTGGAAAACGCTATCGACAGTTTGCATTTTCATTCGCTCGTTGATGCTGATTGATCATTTCCGAACGGTCAATCAATCGACCCGATGTGGCGTTTTGATAGTTGCCTCGGTGTCCCTGCAAACTGTTCAAGTGGTCGCCACCATTCGGTCCGTTCGACAAGAAAACAATATTGCGCGGATCTCCAGCCCATCCAGGACTACTTTCAACGTTGTTTATGTGATGGCCCGTGAATCCGGTAACTTTCCCGGTACTGCGCAATTCGTCCATTTGCGTTGGCGTCCAGTCTACTGTCCCGGAACCCGTGGTCCTCAACAACTCCTGCTCGGCTTTCCACGCTCGGTTGATGCCCGTCTGACGAGAGCCCGCCATTGGTGTAAGGCCGTCTCTGATTTTATAACGGACCAAGTTGCAAGGTGCCAGCCCGAACGGGTCGACCCACGTTACTGGATTAAGCGCGTATTGATAGACGTTGATCCCACCCGCCAAGCCGATCGGGTCTTTCGATACGAAGCGCCCGCTGCCCGGATCGTAGTACCGGTGCCGGTTGTAGTGCAGCCCCGTCTCGCGATCGAAGTACTGCCCAGCAAAGCGCAGCGGATTCGTGATGCCTGCCTTCCGCGCCGCCTCGCTGATGGCTTCCTTCGCTTCGCCCCAAGCACGGTAGCGTGCCGACCACGCGACCTCACCCGACTCGTCCGTAAGTTCCTGTGGCGTGCCGATCTGGTCGCAATGATAGTACGCGACAGCAGTCAACGGCGGCACGTCGCCTTGGGCCAGTACCGCCGGCCCCGTGGCCTGTGCCAGCGGCGTGAAACTGCCCGGCTCGTATACATAGTGCGTGGTCTCACGCTTCTCCCACGACGTCTCACACGCGAGCGTGTCGCCATCCCATCCGTACAGCGTGAAGCCGTAGCCGCGCTCCTGTTTCAGACGCTGGCGCTCTGCATCCCGCCAGCCACTGCCCGCCCCTGCCAGATACGGTACCTGCGGCTCGGTCAGCTTCGCGATGCGACGGCCCAGCGCGTCGTACGTGTACGTCGCGCGCATATGCCGGTCGCTCGCCGTCACCATCCGGCCCAGACTGCTCCACCCGAACACGGTGCGCTCGCCGTTGTGCGAACGCTCCTGCAGGTTGCCCTGTTCGTCATACGTGAAGTGCGTACCGGCGTATTCCCTCAGCAGGTTGTCCAGCAACGGTGCAGACCGTGCGCCGCCGAGCACGCCAATGCCGTGTTCGTCACGGTCCTTCGCCTCCACGATATTGCTGGCCGGATCGAACGCGAACGTCTCCACGCCGAGCGACGACTGCGCACGCGTGAGCCGGCCGACGGGATCGTACGTGTACTGGATCTCGCCGCGCTGCATATCGGCGATTTGAACAAGCTGCCCCGCCGCATCGTACTGGTAACGGCGCTCCATCACCTTGCCGCCCGTGCCCTGCAGCGCCTGACGTGCAAGCCTTCCCGCCTGGTCGTACTCCGTCGCCTGCTTCAGCCCGTTGCCAAGCTCACGCACCGTCTCGCGGTGTGCGTCATCGCGCTCGAAGTTGGCAATCGACTTTCCATCAAGCATGAGTCCGTGCACGTGACCTGAGCCGTAGGTCAACCATTCGAGTCGTCTGCCGTCCGGACGCGTCGTGGCAGTGCGCGCACCCACCTCGTCGTACTCATGGCGCCAGACGAACTCGTAGTCTTCGCCCTCGACCGGCACGTTCAGGTGTTCGAGACTCAAGTTGCCGACCGGGTCGTAGAAACGCCGCACGCGCGACTGATCGTTAACCGCCTGCAGCAGTCGGCCCAACCCGTCGTACTGGAACGATTCGCTCTCGACCTTCACCTCCCCCTGCGGGTTCAGGAAGACCTGTCCGCGGTCGGTGAACTGGGCAGGCCAGCCGCGCCGCCGTTCAAGCCGGCCCATCGCATCGTATTCGAACGCCTGCATGACGCCGCCATACAGGCGGTTCGTCACGAGGCCACTGCCCGCCGCGCGGTAATACCACGTCTCCCGTCCGTCGAAATCCGTCTCGCTTGTCAGGCGCGCCGCCTTGTCGTATCCGAACCGGTACTCCCGTCCGTTCTCATTGCGCAGCGTCACGATCTGGCCGAGCGGGTTCCACGCGTATTCGAGCGAATCACCGCGCGCGTTCGTCCGCTTCGCAACGAGGCCCGCCGCCGTATAGCTGTAGCGCGTCGACCGGTTCAGCGCGTCGACGTGCTCGAGCAGACGGCCCTCGGCGTCGCGCGCATACGTGTCGCGCAGACCCGCAGGGCGCGTCACCCAGGCAAGTTGTCCAGCCTCATAGCCGTAGCGCGTCGCCTCGCCGGCGGCGTTTTTCGCCTCGACGAGCTGTCCGCGTTCGTCGTACTTCCACGTCGCGGTCTTGCCCGAGCAGTCCGTATAGCTGGCGATCTGCCCATCCAGCTGCCATGCAATCTTCTTCGTGCCGCCCTTCGGGTCGGTAATTGCGACTGGCAGTCCAGCGCGATCGTATTCGTACTTCGTGACCCTGCCGAGTGGGTCGAGCGCCTCGGTGACACGCCCCTTGCTGTCGTAGTAACGCTCCCAGCGGTGCCCTTCCGGGTCCTGCAGCCCGGTCAGGTTGCCGTGCCGGTCGTAGACGTAATGAGCCGTACGTCCATCCTGCTGCG